>DATDLZ010000045.1:0-12431 GCA_036519055.1 Mycobacterium sp. | reverse complement strand
GGTCGGGACCGCGGCCGCTTTCATGTCGACCAGCGAGCTGAACGGCAGTTGGGGAGGGGCTGGCCACGACATCAACGCGGTCGCGACAGTCAGCACACCGAAGAGGCTGACCGCTCGATTTCGCCTGCCGTTCCGCCCAGTTCGGCGTCGCATGGGCGGAGTATATGAGCGGTTCGGCCGGCCGGTCGGGACCCGCGGGGGCCGTGTCGTTTCGCCGCGTTCCTGAGAAATTTCTACGACTTTGCCGCATTGCGTAGCGCGCAGGCCCTACGATTCAGCCACCCGCAGGGTCGGGGTGTCACCCGCGGGCAGGGAGGTTTCGGTGACGGTTGTGCGGACTCGCGCGGTGGGTGCTGTCGTGACGGCGGCCGCATGCGCCGCGGTGCTGAGCACTACGTCGACGTTCACGTCCGGTGTGCGAGCGCTGATGGCCGAGGTCGGTCTGATCGCCAACGAGGGCTTCATCATGGGCGGTACCGGAAACCCGGTACCGGACTCGAACTACCTCAGCAGCGTCGAATCGCTTTACCTGAGCCAGTACCTGCCCCCGAACAACGACTTCAGCTACTCCGGCCTGGTAACACCGGAGCAGTTCTGTCCGATCGTCTGCAATGCCAGCCAGCCTGACCTGACTTTCGGCGAGTCGCTCAACCAGGGCGTCAGCGCCCTCGACAGCACGATCGTCCCGGCATTGCAGGGCGGAAACGATGTCTCGGTGCTGGGCTATTCGCAGAGCGCGGTCATCGCGTCCATCGAGATGAACGACCTGATCAACAACACCCCGGCCGGAGTGAACCTCAACGACTTGAACTTCACCCTGCTCGGAGACCCCAACAGCCCGATCGGCGGGATCCTGGACCGCTTCCAATTCCCGGACGGCGTCGGGCAATTCAGCTTGACCCCAGAGCCCCAACACGTTCCGTTTCTGGACATCCCGCTGAACTTGGAAAACACCCCGACCGACACCTTCACCACCGACATCTACACCGCCGAATACGACGGCTGGGCCGACTTCCCAGAGGACCCCAGCAACCTGTTCGCCGACCTCAACGCGCTGATCGGGATCGAGACGGTGCACCCCTACTATCCGGATCCGACTCCCGGGGTGAACCTGGACACCACCAACATGATCAATCTCGGGACGATAGGCGACACCAACTTCTACGCGATTCCCGCGCCGTTGCCGACGTTGGCGTTCCTGTTCGACGGCGGTCCAGCCGGACAGTTCTTCTACGACGCGTTCGCCCCGTATGCGACCCTGTTCAACAACTGGGGCTACGGAAACCCGGGCGATCCGGGCGCCGGCATCGAAGTCAACGGGATCGAGCCCATTGGTGTAGCCGGCCCTTGGACAGTTGATGCGACCGGCCAGTTGGTCGCGTCCGGTGGCGCCGGTTTCATCCCCGCGATGGATCCGCTGCAGATGCTGGCCGGCATGGAGTACGCCGGGGTGCAGACGTTCGTCGGCCCGATCAACGACCTGCTGCTGGATGCCGGGCAGTCGCCGCTACCGACGTCGTTCGTTGACTCGTTGCTGTCGGGCTACGACTCGCTGAACCAGCTCGATGCGTCTCTGCTCACCGAGTGGACCGCCATGACGGCGAGCATCCCGTCCTTGGCGCCAGATGCCATTTTCAGCGGCGAGCCGCTGATTTCCGCGCAGCCGCTGATCGACCTCGTCGGTTACGGTTTCGACGTCTTCAACTTCTTCGGCGCCTGAGCCGCGACGGCGGCTAGGGTCTTCGCGTGGATGTGCGTGTTGTTAACCACCCGTTGGCCGCGGTCCGGTTGACTGCTCTGCGCGACGAGCGCACCGACAATGCGGCGTTTCGCGCCGCATTGGGCGAGCTGACGCTGATGCTGGTCTACGAGGCAACCCGCGATGCGCCGCGGGAGAATGTCGCTGTGCGCACGCCGCTGGCCGAAACGGCCGGCACCCGGTTGGCGAAACCGCCACTGCTGGTTGCGGTTTTGCGGGCGGGGCTGGGCATGGTCGAGCAGGCGATCGCGCTGCTCCCGGAGGCTTCGGTGGGTTTCGTCGGCGTGGCCCGCAACGAGGAAACCGCTTCGCCCACACCGTATTTGGAGTCGCTGCCCGACGATCTGCGTGGCAGGCCGGTGATCGTGCTGGACCCGATGCTGGCCACCGGCGGTTCGATGACGCATACCATCGACCTGTTACACCGCCGCGACGCCGACGACATCACCGTGCTGTGTGTGGTGGCCGCGCCGGAAGGCATTGCAGCGCTGGAGAAGACAGCGCCGCGGGCGCGGCTGTTCACTGCGGCCATCGACGACGGTCTCAACGATGTCGCCTACATCGTGCCCGGCCTCGGTGACGCCGGCGATCGCCAGTTCGGACCGCGCTGAACTACCAGGCCCTGGTAGCGGCGGCGAGTTCGTCGCGCAGCGCGGTGGCGTGGTGGCGGGCAGCGGCCAGATCCTCGGCGACCGGGCACCGGACTTCGATGTAGAACTTGACCTTCGGTTCGGTACCCGACGGCCGGACCACGACCCGGGCCCACATGTCGGCATCGCCGCCGGTGAAGATCAGCGCATCCGTTCGATTCACCGCGCTCTGCGAGAGATCTGTTGTGGTCGAGGTGAATTCACCGAGCCGCGTCGGTGGCGACGCGCGGAGTCGGCGCATCAACTCAGCCGCCTGGTCAGCGTCGCGCACCGGGCGCGATACGGCCGCGCCGACGTGGACCCCGAAGCGGCGGGCGAGGTCGTCGAGCGCGTCGAGCACCGACCGCTGTGAATCTTTGAGTGTGGCGACCAGATCGCAGATCACCACCGCGGCGCTGATGCCGTCCTTGTCCCGGACCGCCGAGGGGTCCACGCAGTGTCCGATGGCTTCTTCGTACGCGTAGACCAGTGTGCTGCCCGGCAGGTCGGCGTCGGCGCGGGCCAGCCACTTGAAACCGGTCAGGGTCTCGACGTGTCGTGCACCCCACTGCGCCGCGATCGCGGACAGCATCCGCGACGACACCACCGTGCTGGCCACAACGCTGGTGGCGCGATCGCCCGGATCGATCTGCGACAGCTCGTAATCGCCCAGCAGCCATCCGGTTTCGTCGCCGGACAGCATCCGCCAGCCGGCCGGTGTCGGTACGCCGACCGCACACCGGTCCGCGTCGGGATCAAGCGCGACGGCGATATCGGCGTCCACATCGGCGGCCAGGCTGAGCAGCGCGTCGGTGGCGCCGGGTTCTTCGGGGTTGGGAAAGCTGACGGTCGGGAAGTCGGGATCGGGAGCGAACTGGCCGGCGACGGTGTGCACGTCGAACAGTCCGGCGCGGTGCAGCGTTTCGGTTGCCACCACGCCGCCCACCCCATGCAGGGGTGTCAGCGCGACGCGAATCGGACCCGACGACGAGCGTCGCAGTCGGGCGGCTCGCTCGATGTACTGCTCGACCAGTCCGGCATCGGCGGGTTCGACGGTCTCCCTGTCGATCTCGTCGGCGAACGGCGCCGTCGCGATGGCGGCCTCGATCTCGCGATCGGTGGGGGAGACGATCTGGACCCCGCCGTCCAGGTACACCTTGTAGCCATTGTCGGCCGGTGGATTGTGTGACGCGGTGATCTGGATTCCGGCCGCCGCGCCGGTGTGCCGGACGGCAAAAGCCAGCACCGGTGTAGGTGCCGGATCTGGAAGCAATGTGACCGAAAAGCCTTCGGCAGCAAGCACTTCAGCGGTTGCGACGGCGAACTGGGCCGACCCGCGCCGCGCGTCGCGGCCGACGATCACTGTCGAGCCGGCCAGTCCGCGACCGGCCAGCACCTGGGCCACCGCCCAGCTGGCGCGCAACACGACGGCGAGGTTCATCGCGTCCGGGCCGCCCCGGACCGGCCCGCGCAGCCCGGCGGTGCCGAATGTCAGCGGACGCGCGAACCGGGCCACCAGCTCGGCCCGGTCGCACGCGGCGAGCTCGGCTGCCGTCACCGGATCCGGGTCGTGCGCGATCCAATCCTCCGGTGTCACGCCGACCACTACAGCCGTGCGACCACGTCGGCCAGCAGCGAACCCATCCGGGCCGCCGATGCGGCGCCGGTCTCCAGCACCTCGACATGGCTCAGCGGCTCACCGGTGATTCCGGCGGCCATGTTGGTGACCAGCGAGACTCCGAGCACCTCCGCGCCGGCGGCCCGGGCGGCGATCGTTTCGTGCACGGTAGACATGCCGACCAGGTCGGCGCCCAGCGTGCGCAACATCCGAATCTCTGCGGGCGTTTCGTAATGGGGACCGGGCAGCCCGGCATACACGCCCTCGGCGAGTTCCGGGTCGACCTCGCGGGCCAGCGTCCGCAGCCGCGTGGCGTAGGCGTCGACCATGTCGACGAACTGCGCCCCGATCAGCGGCGACCGCGCGGTCAGATTCAGATGATCGCTGATCAACACCGGCTGGCCCACGGCGAAGTCCCCGCGCACCGCGCCGGCGGCGTTGGTCAGCACGACCACCTGGGCGCCGGCCGCGCACGCTGTCCGCACCGGGTGCACGACGTGCTGCAGATGGTGACCTTCGTAGGCGTGCACACGACCGGCCAGCACCAGTACCCGGTGCTCGCCGATGGCCACCGACAGCACCTGGCCGGTATGGCCGGCCGCAGACGGTGGGGTGAACCCGGGCAACTCGGCCATCGGCAATATCGCCGTGGGTTGGCCGAGAGCGGACACGGCCGGAGCCCAGCCGGACCCCAGCACGATCGCCACGTCGTGTTCGGCGATCCCCATGCGATCGGCGATGGACTGCGCCGCCGTCCGCGCGAGCGCATCGGGGTCGGGCGGACCATCACTCACAGTCGGCAGCCTAATCGCCGCCCCGTCCGCTGAGTTGCTGCAGCGCACGCAGGAAGACGTCTCGGTCGTTGGCGGAAAGCTGTCCGAGCCAGTGCTCCTCACCGCGCTGGATGGCTACCTGAACGGCGTTCTTGATGGAACGGCCTGACTCGGTGATCTCGAGCAGGCGAGCCCGGCGGTCATCGGGGTCGGGGATCCGTTCTATGTGACCGTGCTCCTGCAACTCGTCGAGCGTCGGGATGATGCGGGTCTTGTCCGCGCCGATCGCGTCGGCCAGCGCCGCTTGAGTGCGGATCGGCGAGCGATCCAGAGCGCTGAGAACGATGTATCCCCACATCGACAAACCGTGGGCCGCCAGCACCGGCTGTTCGGCCGCCACGGTTTTGCGGGCCAGGTCCACCAGCATCTCCGCCAGGTCCGGACGCGTCGCTTTTCGCACCACCGACTGATGATAGAGCTGGACAGATAATATGCGATCGCATACGATATGCGCATGTTTACAAATCAGGATGTTCGCCCGTTACACCGCATCGCCGTGCTGGCCTCTGTTGAGGTGGTCTCGGCCGTCACCGCCGATGACCTCGCGAAACCGACGCCCTGCGCCGGCTGGAACCTTGCTGACCTGCTCGCTCACATGACGGTCCAGCATCGCGGCTTTGCCGCTGCCGCCCGCGGCCACGGCGCCGACGAGGCGATCTGGCAACCGGCCACCGTTGCCGACGCGGTGGCAGCCGACCCCGCCGGTACCTACTCGGCGGCCGCCACCGAGGTGATCGACGCGTTCGCGGGTGACGGCGTGCTCGACAGTGAGTTCGCGCTACCGGAGTTCGGGCCCGGGGCGATGTTCCCGGCCGCGATGGCGATCGGTTTTCACTATGTGGACTACGTCGTGCACGGCTGGGATGTGGCTCGCACGCTGGGGCAGTCCTACGAGCTTCCGGTCGACGTCGTGGCCGCCGCGTTGCCGCTGGCGCTCGTGGTGCCCGACGGAGACTTCCGCACCATTGACAACGCGCCGTTCGGCCCGGCGATCCCGTCGACGGATCCGGCCGACGACCTCGACCGCATACTTACTTATCTCGGCCGCTCGCCGCAGTGGCAGCCGACCGTCGTGCAGGCGGCCGTCGCGGCAGGCGGCCCCCGCTAGTCGTTGTGACCGCCGGCGATCGGCGGTGAGATACTGCGACGATGGCTTCAACCCCGGCGCTGGATCGCGTCGACGACACGGTGCGGCGTCGCAGCACCGACCTCGTCGAGTTGTCGCATGCGATTCATGCCGAGCCGGAGCTGGCCTTCGCCGAGCATCGCAGTTGCGCCAAGGCGCAAACGCTGGTGGCCGAGCGGGGTTTTGAGATCACCGCGGCCCCGGGCGGTTTGGATACCGCGTTTCGCGCCGACTTCGGCAGTGGTCCGCTGACTGTCGGGATCTGCGCCGAATACGACGCGCTGCCCGGGATCGGTCATGCCTGCGGCCACAACATCATTGCCGCATCGGCCGTCGGCGCCGCGCTGGCCCTGGCCGACGTCGCCGACGAATTGGGTTTGACGGTCTCGCTGCTGGGCACGCCGGCTGAGGAGTTCGGTGGCGGAAAAGTCTTGCTACTCAACGCCGGAGTGTTCGACGACCTTGCGCTCGCGGTGATGGTGCATCCCGGTCCGGTCGACATCGCGGCTGCCCGGTCGCTGACCCTGTCCGCGGTCCGGGTGACCTATCGCGGAAAAGAAGCTCACGCGTCAGCCGCGCCGTTCCTGGGGGTCAACGCCGCCGACGCGGTGACCGTGGCGCAGGTGGCGATCGGGCTGCTGCGTCAGCAGCTGGCACCCGGGCAGCAGGTGCACGGCATCGTCGCCGACGGCGGGCAAGTCGCCAACGTCATCCCCGCGCACACCGAATTGCAGTACACGATGCGTGCCACCGACGCGTCGTCGCTGGCCGATCTGGAAGCCAAGGTGGGCGACTGCTTCCTGGCCGGTGCGGTCGCCACCGGCTGCGACTACAGCGTCGAGCAGACCGAGCCGATGTACGACGCGCTCAAACCCGATCCATGGCTGGCCGAAACCGTGCGCGCCGAGATGACGCGGCTCGGTCGATCACCCATCGAACACGCGCTCGAGACGGCGCTGCCGCTGGGCAGTACCGACATGGGCAACGTCACCCAGCTACTGCCCGGCATCCATCCGATGGTTGCCGTCGATGCCGGCGGCGCGTCGTTGCACCAGCCCGACTTCACCGCGGCAGCCGCGGGTCCCAGCGCCGACAAGGCAGTCATCGACGGCGCAATCATGTTGGCACGCACGGTCGTTCGCCTTGCCGAGTCACCCGGAGAACGGGACCGCGTGCTGGAAGCACGCGCTCAGCGGACGGCGTCATGAGCCTCTCCGACGTGGCCAACTCCTGGCTGGCCGCGCACAACGACGATCTGGTCGGCTGGCGGCGGCACATCCACCGCTATCCGGAGCTGGGGCGTCAGGAGTACGCCACTACGCAGTTCGTCGCCGAGCGGTTGGTCGAGGCCGGGCTCAACCCGAAGGTGCTACCCGGCGGGACGGGGCTGACCTGCGACTTCGGCCCTGAACGCGAGCCGCGAATCGCGTTGCGGGCCGACATGGATGCGTTGCCGATGGCCGAGCGGACCGGGGCCGAATACGCCTCGACGATGCCCAACGCCGCGCATGCCTGCGGGCACGACGGGCACACCGCGATCCTGCTGGGCACCGCGCTCGCGCTGGCCGGGGCGCCGGAGCTGCCGGTCGGGTTGCGGCTGGTTTTTCAGCCGGCCGAGGAGCTGATGCCCGGCGGCGCGATCGACACGATCGCGGCGGGAGCGATGTCCGGAGTCAGCCGAATCTTCGCCCTGCACTGCGATCCCCGGCTGGCGGTCGGCAAGATCGCGGTGAAGCTGGGGCCGATTACGTCGGCGGCCGACATGATCGAGATCACTCTGACTTCGCCGGGCGGACACACCTCACGCCCACATTTGACCGGCGACCTGGTCTACGGGCTGGGCACGCTGATCACCGGACTACCCGGGGTGCTGTCCCGCCGCATCGACCCGCGCAACGGCACCGTGATGGTGTGGGGCGCGGTCAATGCGGGTGTGGCCGCCAACGCTATTCCGCAGAGCGGCACGCTGGCCGGCACGATCCGCACCGCCAGCCGCGAGACCTGGCTGAGCATGGAGGACATCGTCCGGGAGACGGTGACGGCGTTACTGGCGCCGCTGGGCATCGAGCACAGCCTGCAGTACAACCGCGGCGTGCCACCGGTGGTCAACGAAGAGGTCTCGACGCGCATCATCACCCACGCCATCGAGGCGATCGGTCCGGATGTGCTGGCCGACACCAAACAATCCGGTGGCGGTGAGGATTTCTCCTGGTACCTGGAGGAAGTCCCCGGCGCGATGGCCCGGCTCGGGGTGTGGTCCGGCCGCGGACCGCAGTTGGACCTGCATCAGCCGACGTTCGACCTCGACGAGCGGGCCCTGGCGATCGGGGTCCAATTGATGGTCAACATCGTCGAGCAGTCCGCCGCGATCGGTTAGGCGCGCGGAGGGCTTGGTCACGGGGCGGATGGGACTGCGGCGTTACTCGCCGTGACCAGGCCCGACGTTGCGCGCCGGACAGGTCCGGATCTTGTGCACGTATTCTACTGGGGCGCCGGCGATTTCAGCGGCGTCGGCCATGACGCCGATGTAGCGCGCCGACGGCAGACCGCCTTCCCAGGCGTCCACCACATACAGCCACGCCAGAACCGGATCGGTCGTCGTGTCCGACGACACCCGTTCCACTCGGCACCGGATCTTCTTGTGGATGCCGAGCTCGGAACCCTCCCACCGATCGAGGGTTTTCTCGTCGGCCGACGTCATGTCGTAGAGCACGACGAACACCTTCGAGGTCGGATCCTCCACGACGGTGGCCAGCGCGCCATCCCAGCCGATGTCCTCGCCGCCGAAGGTCAGCCGCCACCCGTGCAACCATCCGGTTCCGGCCATCGGCGAGTGGGGTGCACGCTGCTGCATCTGCTCGGGATGCATGTTCGAGCCGTAGGCGGCGTAGAGCGGCACGGACAAAGCTTAAACGGCTACCGCTGAAGCGGCGGTCATCCGACGGGTTGGCTAGGTTAGGTCTGTGGCGACCCGCGTTGTGATCATCGGGGGAGGACCGGCCGGTTACGAGGCGGCCCTCGTCGCAGCGGCACGTGACGCACACGTCACCGTCATCGACTCGGACGGCATCGGCGGCGCGGCGGTGCTCTTCGACTGTGTGCCGTCGAAAACCTTCATCGCGTCCACCGGGGTGCGTACCGAATTGCGCCGTGCTCCGCTTCTGGGCTTCGACCTCGACATCGACGACGCCAAGATCTCGCTGCCGGAAATCCACGAGCGGGTCAAGACCCTGGCCGCCGCCCAGTCCGCCGACATCAACGCCCAGCTGCAGAACGCGGGCGTCGAGGTGGTCGCCGGCCGCGGCGAGCTGGTCGACGCGACGCCGGGTCTGGCATCGCATTGCATCCAGGCCACCGCGCCGGACGGCAGCACCAGCACCCACGACGCCGACGCGGTGCTGATCGCCACCGGCGCCAGCCCCCGCGAGCTGCCGACCGCGCGGACCGACGGCGAGCGCATCCTGAACTGGCGTCAGCTCTACGACCTGCAGGAGCTGCCCGAGCATCTGATCGTGGTCGGCTCCGGTGTCACCGGCGCCGAATTCGTGCACGCCTACACCGAATTGGGCGTCGACGTCACGGTGGTCGCCAGCCGCGACCAGATCCTGCCCTACGAGGACGCCGACGCGGCCGCTGTACTGGAGCGGATCTTCGCCGAGCGCGGAGTGCAGCTCGTCAAGAATGCCCGCGCCGACTCGGTGACCCGTACCGATTCCGGCGTGCTGGTGGCCTTGGCCGACGGCCGGACAGTCGAGGGCAGCCACGCGCTGATGACGATCGGCTCGGTACCCAACACCAGCGGTCTCGGCCTGGACCGGGTGGGCATCGAACTCGGACCCGGCAACTACCTGACCGTCGACCGGGTCTCCCGGACGTCGGTATCCAACATCTACGCGGCGGGCGACTGCACCGGCCTGCTGCCGCTGGCCTCGGTCGCCGCGATGCAAGGTCGGATCGCGATGTGGCACGCGCTCGGCGAGGCCGTCACTCCGATCCGGCTGCGTACGGTCGCCGCTGCGGTGTTCACCCGGCCCGAGCTGGCGGCGGTGGGTGTTCCCCAGTCCGCCATCGACGACGGATCGGTGCTGGCCCGAACGATCATGCTGCCGTTGCAGACCAACGCGCGGGCCAAGATGTCGGGCCTTCGGCACGGCTTCGTCAAGCTTTTCTGCCGACAGGCCACCGGTGTGGTGATCGGCGGCGTGGTGGTCGCGCCGATCGCCTCGGAGCTGATCCTGCCGATCGCGATGGCCGTGCAGAACCGCCTGACCGTAAACCACTTGGCGCAGACTTTGAGCGTGTACCCGTCGCTGTCGGGCTCGATCACCGAGGCGGCGCGACGGCTGATGGCGCACGATGACCTGGACTGACCCGCCCAGGTAGCCTTGAACCAACAAATCTACTGACGAGTAACCGACAGGAGACTGTGCCGTGAGCGAGCCGATTCGCGTCCCGGCGAGCGCGCAGACCCGGCCGGGTTCGTTTCTCGGGCCCAAGCAACGGGCCGCGGCCTGGGAGCGCCTTGGCAGCGAGCAATTCGACGTCGTGGTGATCGGCGGCGGCGTGGTGGGTTCGGGATCCGCGCTGGATGCCGCCACCCGCGGGCTGAAAGTGGCGCTGGTGGAAGCCCGCGATTTCGCTTCCGGCACATCGAGCCGGTCCTCCAAGATGTTTCACGGCGGGCTGCGATATCTCGAGCAGCTGGAATTCGGCTTGGTCCGTGAGGCGCTCTTCGAGCGCGAGTTGTCGTTGACCACGTTGGCGCCGCACCTAGTCAAACCGCTGCCGTTCCTCTACCCGCTGACCAAGCGGTGGTGGGAACGCCCGTACACCGCTGCTGGCCTGCTGCTGTATGACCAGCTCGGCGGCTCCAAATCCGTTCCCGCGCAAAAGCATTTGACGCGTGCCGGTGCGTTGCGGTTGTCCCCGGGTTTGAAGCGGAGCGCGTTGATCGGCGGTATCCGTTACTACGACACCGTCGTTGACGATGCGCGGCACACGCTGACCGTCGTGCGCACCGCCGCGCAGTACGGCGCCGTGGTTCGGTCGTCGACTCAGGTGGTGTCGTTGCTGCGCGAAGGCGACCGGGTGACCGGCGTCCGCGTCCGCGACTCTGAGGACGGCGCGATCACCGAGGTCCGCGGCCACGTCGTCGTCAACGCAACAGGGGTATGGACGGACGAGATCCAGGCATTGTCCAAGCAGCGCGGGCGATTTCGGGTGCGGGCTTCCAAAGGAGTGCACATCGTCGTTCCGCGGGACCGGATCGTCAGCGACGCCGCGATCATCCTGCGCACCGAGAAGTCGGTGATGTTCGTCATCCCGTGGGGCAACCACTGGATCATCGGGACCACCGACACCGACTGGAACCTTGACCTCGCGCATCCGGCCGCCACCAAAATCGACATCGACTACATCCTCAGCACCGTCAACACCGTGCTTGCTACTCCGTTGACGCACAACGACATCGACGGGGTGTATGCCGGGCTGCGGCCGCTGCTGGCGGGGGAGAGCGAGGAGACATCCAAGCTGTCGCGTGAGCACGCCGTCGCGGTTCCCGCGCCCGGTCTGGTCGCCATAGCCGGCGGCAAGTACACCACCTACCGGGTGATGGCTGCCGATGCGATTGACGCTGCGGCGCAATATGTTCCGGCACGGGTTGCGACGTCGATCACCGAGAAGGTGCCGCTGCTGGGCGCCGACGGTTACTTCGCGCTGATCAACCAGACCGAGCACGTCGGCGCGATCGCGGGACTGCACCCGTACCGGGTGCGCCATCTGCTGGACCGCTACGGGTCGTTGCTCAACGAAGTGCTCGCGCTGGCAGCCGACCGGCGCGACCTGCTCAACCCGATCGCCGCCGCACCGGGCTACCTGCGGGTCGAAGCGTCGTACGCCGCAGTGGCCGAGGGCGCGCTGCATCTGGAAGACGTCCTGGCGCGGCGGACGCGCATCGCCATCGAGTACTCGCATCGCGGCGTCGACTGCGCCCGCGAGGTGGCCGACATCATCGCGCCGATTCTGGGCTGGACCGCGGCTGATGTCGACCGGGAGGTCGAGACCTACACGGCGCGGGTGGAGGCCGAAGTGCTATCCCAGGCCCAGCCGGACGATGCGTCCGCGGATGCGTTGCGGGCCAGCGCACCAGAGGCCCGCGCCGAGATCCTCGAACCGGTGCCGCTGACTTGAGGCGCCCGCCGCTGCCGCCACGCGACGGATTGGGGCCGGCGCGGCTGAGGGTGCATGGCGGACCGCTCGGCGACGAGCTGGCCAGGCGGTTCGGGCCCGATGTCGCCGCCAAGGCGATCGCCGGCGAGGTCGTCGATCAGCACGGTTCGGCGCTGGACCCGGCCACCGTGCTGCCGGCCGGTGCGGTCGTCTACCTCTACCGCGATCTGCGCGACGAAGTGCCGGTGCCATTCGACATTCCGGTGTTGTACCAGGACGAGGACATCGTGGTCGCCGA
>DATDLZ010000044.1:0-25002 GCA_036519055.1 Mycobacterium sp. | reverse complement strand
ACGAGGCGGTGAGCCGCCAGGCGCGGCGCGCCCGGCACAGCCGGCAGGTCTTCGGACTCACAGGCACGCACCAGGGTGGTGCTCCTAATGGCCGTCGCTTCCCGATCTTGCGATCAGTGCTCATAGACGGCGGTCGTTCCTGCATACCGCTGCGGGACAGTCCCGGACTCACACCGGGTTCCCTCTTACGAAGCGCATCTAACATGCTTCGCTCGATGCTGACGTCGTCACCGTTGACGTAGTCGGCAGACCAACTGCGTCTTGCAGATTACCCGGTGGCCAGCGCTTCAGGTATGGGCAGGTCACCGTTGTTGAAGTCGATGGTCCGGCGGATCGTCGAGTCGTCGTTCAGCGCGGCGGCGGCCACCAGTGCGACGTCTTCGCGGGAGACCTCCGCTTTGTCAGCCGCATCGGCGCCGACGGCGATCTTGCCGGTCCCCGGCTCCAGCGTGAGGCGTCCCGGCCCGAGCACGGTCCAATCCAGGTCGCTGGCGCGCAGGTGAGCGTCGGCCGCTGCTTTCGCCTCGGCATACGGATAGAAAGAGTTGTCTTCCGGCACACCGTGGTCAGGTCCCGCGCCGAAGTACGACACCATGACGAAGCGTCGCACGCCGGCCTGACCGGCGGCGTCGATCACCCGGATCGCGGCATCGCGGTCGACGGCGTAGGTGCGAGCCGGATCGCCGCCGCCCGCGCCGGCGGAGAACACCACCGCGTCGTGGCCGGCGAGCAGATCGGCCAGTGCGCCGGTGTCCAGGTTCTCGATGTCGGCGACGACGGGACGCGCGCCTGTTGCGCTGACGTCGTCGGCGTGATCGGGGTTGCGGAAGACCGACGTCACCTCATCGCCACCGTCGGTAAGGATGCGAGCCAGGTGCAAAGCGACCTTGCCGTGGCCGCCGATGATGACAATGCGCGACATGTCTACCGACGCTACCGGCCCACTGAGCACCCCGGCGGCGACCCAACTAACGGGTTGCTCAACAATCGATGCAGAACCTCAAGGCAGAAGGAGATATGCCATGGCTGAAGCCGTCATCGTCGAGGCAGTTCGTTCACCGGTCGGCAAGCGCAACGGCGGCCTGTCCGGCGTGCATGCCGCCGACCTGTCTGCGCAGGTACTCAACGCGCTCGTACAGAGGGCCGGCATCGACCCCGGGATCGTCGACGACGTGATCTGGGGATGTGTCTCGCAGGCCGGCGAGCAGGCCCTCGACATCGCGCGCACCGCGGTGCTGACCGCCGGCTGGCCGGAGACCGTGCCCGGTGTCACCGTCGACCGTCAGTGCGGGTCCAGCCAGCAGTCGATTCACTTCGCCGCCGCCGGAGTGGTTGCCGGCCACTACGACGTCGTCGTCGCCGGCGGTGTGGAGTCGATGTCTCGCACACCGATGGGATCCACCCTCGCCAACGGCGGCCGGCCGTTCCCGCAGACCTTCCTGGACCGCTACCACGGCCAGATCCCCAACCAGGGCATCGGCGCAGAGATGATCGCCGAACAGTGGGGCTTCGACCGGACCGCGGTTGACGAATTCTCCTTGGGCTCGCACGAAAAGGCCGCGGCAGCACAGGATTCCGGTGCCTTCGACGACCAGATCGCGCCGATCAAAGACCAGGACGGTAACGCGGTGCTCAAGGATGAGGGCATCCGACGCGGCACCCCGATCGAGAAGATGGCCCAGCTGAAGCCGGCCTTCAAAGAAGACGGCGTGATCCACGCCGGTAACTCCAGCCAGATCTCCGACGGGTCGGCCGCGCTGCTGTTCATGTCGGCGGAGAAGGCAAAGGAGTTGAAGCTCACCCCGATTGCCAAGGTGCACACCGCTACCCTCGCCGGCGCTGACCCGGTGATCATGCTGACCGCGCCGATCCCGGCCACTCAGAAGGTGCTGAAGCGCTCCGGCCTGAAGCTGGAAGACATCGGGGTCTTCGAAGTCAACGAGGCGTTCGCGCCGGTGCCGCTGGCCTGGCTGAAGGACATCGGCGCCGACGAGAAGAAGCTCAACCCCAACGGCGGCGCGATCGCGCTCGGCCACCCGCTCGGCGGATCCGGTGCCCGGATCATGACCACGATGCTGTATCACATGCGGGACAAGGGAATTCGTTACGGTTTGCAGACCATGTGTGAGGGCGGCGGCCAGGCCAACGCCACCATCGTGGAACTGCTGTGACCGACGCCGCGGTGCTCACCGAGCGCCGGGATGATGTCCTCGTCATCACGATCAACCGGCCCGAGGCGCGTAACTGCGTCAACGGTGCCGTCAGCATCGGCGTGGGTGACGCGCTCGCGGAGGCACAGCACGACCCTGACGTGCGGGCGGTGGTGATCACCGGCGCCGGTGACAAATCGTTCTGTGCCGGAGCGGATCTCAAGGCGATTTCGCGCCGCGAGAATCTGTATCACCCCGACCACGGTGAGTGGGGCTTCGCCGGTTACGTCCACCACTTCATCGACAAGCCGACGATCGCCGCGGTCAACGGCACGGCGCTGGGTGGTGGTACCGAGCTGGCACTGGCCAGCGACCTGGTGGTGGCCGAGGAACGCGCGCAGTTCGGTCTGCCGGAGGTCAAGGTGGGCCTGCTCGCCGGCGCGGGCGGCGTGTTCCGGATCGCGCAGCAACTGCCCCGCAAGGTCGGGATGCAGATGCTGCTCACCGGTGAGCCGATCAGCGCCGCCGAGGCCGCGAACTGGGGGCTGATCAACGAGGTTGTCCCGGACGGCACCGTCTTGGAAGCCGCACTGGCGCTGGCCAAGCGGATCACCGTCAACGCGCCGCTGTCGGTGCAGGCCAGCAAGCGCATCGCCTGTGGCGCCGACGACGGCGTCATCCCGGACGAGGAGCCCGCCTGGGCGCGCACCGTACGCGAGTTCGGCATGTTGCTGAGAACCGAGGATGCCAAGGAAGGCCCGCTGGCGTTCGCCGAGAAGCGTCCGCCGGTCTGGAAGGCTCGGTAATCAAGAGTCGAGCGGCATCAGGTGGTCGACGGGACTAACGATCCGGCCACCGATGATCGGTACGCACTCGTCAGGCAACTCGCCGGTTACTGCGACACCTTCGCGGTCCAGCTCGTCGAGAAAGCGTGGTAGTTCGTTCATCGCCCCGGACGGCAGGTCGTGGATTACCACCACTGTGTGTTCTCGCGCCCGGACGTCGGTTAGTGCGCGGGCGACCCATCCGCCCGGATCCGCCCAGTCGCGCGGCACGCTGTTCCATAACACGCAGGTGTGTTTGCCGCTAACCAGATAGTTGACCGCACTGCGGTTCAGGCATCTTCGGTCTAGCTGTCCCTCGGTGCCCCAGGGGCGGAAGAGGAAGTTCTCGCCGGTAAATTCCCGCAAAATATCGCGTGCCGTGGCGATTTCGGCGATGGTTTCCTGCTCACGCAGCTCGCCGAGTGGTCGGCCATGGGTCAGCGAGTGATTGCCCACCCGGTGACAGTCGCCAACCATTCGGGTGAGCAGGGTGCGCGCGGCCGCGTCTCCTGCTACGCGGTTGGCGACGGCGAAAAAGATCGCCCGGAGTGACCGCTCCGCCAGGATGTCGAGCACCTGGTCGGTCACACCGGGCGTCGGTCCGTTGTCGAAAGTGAGTGTGACCCGTTTGCCTCGAGGCACAATCTTGGATGACCTCTCCGACTCCGACGCCGAGGCGCTCGTCCTCCCCTCAGGGGACGAGTGCGTCAACTGGCAACGCTAGCTCTGAGTTGTCGCCATATAGGTGCTAACTGATCGATCAGTCAGCTACTGTAGCCCGGACCACTCACAACCGACAACGGAGACTTCGTCGACAACGCCCGAGCCGAGTCCGCCCGCTGCGACGAATGCCCGAATGCGCATCCTCGTGGCGGCCTTCGTGTGCTTCTGCGAGTTTGGTTACGAGAAATCCTCGATGAAGCGGATCGCCTTACGCGCCGGTGTCTCGCAACCCCTGCTTCACCACCACTTCGACAGCAAAGAACGGCTGATCCAGTCGGCGATTGGCAAGATGGCCGCTGACCTCTTCTCGACGGCAGCCGACCTGTTACCGCAGCGCGGATCTGTCGTTGAACGACTGGATACTGCAAAAGAACTGCTGTATGCGCTCTTCGTCAACAATTTGCTCGCCGCGTCCTTCAGCGTGGAATTCGCCGCGGCGGCAAACCACAATGAGTCCCTCAAACAAGCCTATTCAGACCACCAGCAAACCCAACGGCGGAATGTCGCGCGCTTCATCGAAGATCTAACTCCCGGAGCAGAGTCCGACTTATCCGTCGGGCTCATCGAGACATTCCTTCTCGGGATGGCGATGCGCCGCCCCTTCACCACCGATGAAACCGCGTTCCGGGCCGAGTTCGACGCCCACGCTCAACTGTTGATCGACCACCTCATCGCTAAAGGAACGGGGCGGTCAGCACCATGACGACCGTCGAGCCGGAAGGCGTGCTTGAGTCCCCAGTTGCCGGGAGCATTGCCGGCAGCAAAGGCACGCCCCTCTTCCTGACACGTTACGAGCATCCGAACGCCCAGTACACGCTAGTTCTGGTGCATGGCACCGCGGGCTACAGCGCGGCCTACCACGATTTCGCCGAGCAGTTCCGGCGCCGTTTTCCAGCAACCGTCTGGGCCTTCGACTTGACCGGCCACGGGCGCACCCCCGGCCCGCGAGGCGTCTTCACCTTTGATGATCTCCTCGAGGACGTTCGGGCTGTGGCCGACTACGCGGCTGAACGCACCGGCGTTCCGGTGGTGCTGCACGGGGCCAGTCAGGGCGGCGAAATTGCGTTCCACGCGCTCGCCCGGTGCCCGCGGGTGGCCGGAGCCGTATGCATGAACATCTTGCTGAACGACGAGCTGCAGATGAACCGGGCGATTCGGTTGATGCGTTCACCGATGATGGATCGTCTGGCCCGAGGTCTTGGCGACCGGGTTCGGGTACCGCTACGCCGGGTCATTGACTTCAAAGCTGCCTACCAGGAAGACCCAGGTTTGTTGCCTGAGAAGCTGATTGACCCGCTCAATGTCTGGTCCTACGGCTTCAAGAGCTACCACTCCGTCTTCAACTACAAGCCGCATGAACCCTCTGCGGCCAATACCAAGCCCGTCCTGGTCGCCTGCGGCGAGAACGACGAGGTCGTCGACCCCGGCCATGCTCGGGCCTGCTTCGAGCGCATCGGCGGGCCAACAGACCTCTTCGTGATGCCTGGCGGTGGACACCAGCTCATGATTTTCGAGACCGACTTGTATAGCCGGGTTCTCGACTCATGGATCCGTGAGCGCGTCTTAGGTGGAGCGCGCTCGTGGACGGCGCCGCTCGACGTCGAAGAACAGGCCTACTTCGACTTCCTCCACCGCGAGCGGCGCAGCGAGGCCAGCGGCGAGCCTGATTACCGCTACTCCTGGCTCGACAAGCTGCTCACGAGAATCCACAACGGCACGATTGAACGCGGTGTGCGTTACTTTGCCCAGGCGCAGATCAGTCCGCACTGGCGGTTCACCGAAGAGCTCGTCAACAAAATAGACTACGTCGCTTGGCAATTCCTGCGAGACTACTTACCCCAGTCCGCGGGATCTGAGCCTTCGCGGATGGCCGTGGTCGGCTGCGGCAGTGGTACCGCGATCCGTGGTTTGCGTGAGGTGCAGCCCGAGTTTCGGGACTGGGAAATCGATGGCTTCGACGTCGACTACAAAGCCATCCGGGCAGCGCGGCGGTCCTTCGCCGACGTCGCAAGTGTTCAATTCCATGTTGGGGACATCCGCGATCGGAACATTCTGCCCAGCAACCAATTTGACGTGGTCTACATGCACGGAATACTCGACCACTGTGGCGAGCACCGCGCGGTCCTGGCGAATGTCTATCGCGCGCTGAAACCCGGCGGTCGGCTGTTCTATGTGGCTCCAGACCGGAACCTGTACACCTGGCTGTCCTTCGTCACCATCGGGCCGTTGTTTGTGTCCGGCCTGTACAAGTCGACTCACGACTTTCGCCGGTTCGTAAGACCCAGCGAACTTTCCAGACTTCTCGAAGATCTCGGTTACCGCTCATTGCGACAGCATGGGGCGTCCCAGTCGACCGCGATCGCCGGGCTTGAATACACGACCAAGCTCAACCCGCTTGCGGCGGGTCGCGCATTTCAGAAGCGCAACCTTTCCGATTTCACGATCGTGCTGACGAAGGCGCCAAGCTTGCTCGGTGGCGGATATATGGGCGAATACGTGGGAGTGGCGGAAAAACCCGTTGCGGGACAAGGTGAGTGGTGACAGTTCACCGCATCGTCGCCGGCGCGCGACGCACGACCTACCAGGCGAGCAGCACGAGTTCCGAACAGAACCCCGGCCCCATGGCCATCATCAGCCCGAACGAACCCGGTGGCGGGGGATCGGCCATGTTGGCGCGAAGTACATCCAGCACCGATACAGAAGAAAGATTTGCGTTGTCACGCAACGATTTTCGAGTGTGATCAAGGGCGTCGACCGGAAGGTCCAACGTGTGCTCGACGGCTTCGATCACCTTCGGTCCACCAGGGTGGCAGATCCACGTCGAGATGTCCGGGGGAGTCAGACCGTGGTCGGCGAGAAAGTTGGTGACATCTTCGCCCAAGTACTTCTCGGCGACAGTCGCGACCTCTGGCGACAACTTGATTTGGAACCCGTTACTGCCGATATTCCAGCCCATCACCTCTTCGGTGTCGGGGTAGAGCCGGCTGCGGGTCGCCAGCACCCGCGGCCCCATGGGAGTCAGTGCAGATCCCTTCGCGACGACGGCGCCGGCGCCGTCACCAAAAAGGCTGGTCGCCACCAGATTGGCGATGGAATAGTCGTCGCGTTGCAGCGTCAATGAGCACAGTTCGACAGCGAGCAGTACCGCTACCTGATCGGGAAACGCCAGCAAGTAGTCGTGCATGCGGGCTACCCCGGCGGCCCCGGCGACACAGCCGAGTCCGAACAGCGGCACCCGCTTGACGTCAGGTCGCAAGCCGACTCGGTTCGCCAGCCGGGCCTCCAGGGTCGGCACCGCCAACCCGGTGACCGTCGTCGAGAAAACGATGTCGACGTCGGAGGGCCTGACCTTGGCGGCGTCGAACGCCGAGAGCAGCGCGCGCTCCCCGAGTTCCAGCGCGGTCTCGATGAAGATCTCGTTCGCTTCGGTGAAGCCGCTCAGCTGGCCGTACTGCGACAACGGCAACGAGATGCGACGGTTTTCTACTCCGGCACTGGCGCCGAACCGGTCGAATTGCGGCCCGCCGAAGTTGGTCAGACCCGACAGTGCTTCCCGCTGGTCGACCCGGTGCGGCGGGAATTCGATCGCTACGGCCGCGACGGACGCGGATGGTGTGGTGTTGGCGTTCCCCCCCTGTACGCCAGGCGTAACAGGGCCCATTTGTCATCGTATCCAAGTGGTCAGTCGCGGCTGGGCCGCTTTGCTGGTGATCCAATTTCTGGAACCAACGTACAGCACGTTGGATAGCCGCCTCCGCGCCAGGGTTGGGCGACGCGGCGGCAGAAACGCCAGTGTCACCGTGCCAAAATATGCACTGCCTGCTCGAACACCGCAGGTAGCAGGCTGCACGCCGGCACGATGGCGCGTCGAGCCGGCTTCGGCACGGTGGTCAGCACGAGCCCGCGGGTGAGCAGACGGTAGTCGCGGGTGATTCGATGCCAGGCCGATTCGTATGACGAGGGCATGTCGTCGGCGATAGCCCTCACCGCGGCGGCGGCCTGCTTGACGGCCAGGCTGACGCCCTCACCGGTCAGCGCGTCCTCGTAACCGGCCGCATCGCCCACCAGTAGCACCCGTCCCGCGACACGGCGGGACACCACCTGTCGCATAGGTCCGCAGCCGCGAGCACGGCCGCGGTCGGCGTCTTGCAGATGGTGTGCCAGCCCGGGAAACCAGGCAAGGTCCGGGCGTTCTTTCGACAGGATCGCCACGCCGACAAGGTCGGGCTCGACGGGTGTCACATACGCTTCGCCCCACCGTGACCAGTGCACTTCGACGAACTCCGACCACGCCGGCACTTGGTAATGCCAGCGAACCCCGTACCGTCGTGGGCGTCCGGCCACCACGCTGATACCGACGGCGCGGCGGACCGCCGAATGCAGTCCGTCGGCGGCAATCAGCCATTTCGCGCGGACCCCGCCTGCCGTGACGCCGTGGGCGTCCTGGTCGACACTGGTGATGCGCGTCGAGATCCATTCGGTGTCTTGTTCTTTGGCGCGCGACGCCAGCGCGGCGTGCAAAGTTGTACGCCGCACACCGCGCCCGGCGCGGCCGCGGAATGGCGCTTCGACTCGACGGTGGTCATCGAGATAGGCGATACCCCGCAAGGGCATCCCGGCGGGGTCGACGCCCAGCGACACTAGTTCGGCCAAGCCGCCGGGCATCAGGCCCTCGCCACATGCCTTGTCGATCGGATCGTTTCTGGGTTCCGCCACGATCACCGAAAGCCCTTGTAGGCGAGCGTTTATCGCCGAAGCGAGACCGGCGGGGCCGCCTCCGACGATCAGCAGATCGGCGTCATATGTCATCCGCGCCGCTCCTTCTCATCGCTTGTTCTGCGTTGTCGCCGGCGCGTCATGCGTGTAGCCTAGTGCGGCGTTCTCGACCCTGATCCGTACCGTCAGCAGCAGCCAGTTTGCCAATGTAAAGCCGATCGCTGTCAACCATGCCGTGTGGACCAGAGGCAACGCCAGCCCCTCGGCGACGACTGCCACATAGTTCGGGTGGTGCAGAAACCGGTACGGACCTCGTCGCACCAAGGGCGCGTTCGGCACCACGATGACCAGGGTGTTCCAGCGTCGGCCCAGCGTCGCTATACACCACCAGCGCAGCACTTGGCTGGCTGCCGCCACGGCGAGCATCGGCCAACCCAGCCAACCGATAAAGGGCCGGTGCAGGCCCCATACTTCGATGACGCAGCCTAGTAGCAGCGCCATGTGAAGGGTGACCATCACCGGATAGTGGTTGTGACCAAATTCCTTGCCGCCTTGGCTAAAAGCCCATCGCGCGTTGCGTTTGGCTACGAACAGCTCTATCAGCCGTTCGATGCCGACGGCCAGGATCAGCAGGTAGTACATGTCTACCAGCTAAGCAGTACGAGCTCGGCGGAGAACCCGGGGCCCATGGCGATCATCAGTCCCAGGGAGCCTGGGGGTGGAGGGTCGGTCATGGTGTCCTGAAGAATATCCAGCACGGAAACAGACGACAGATTTCCGTTGTTGCGCAGAGACTTTCGAGTGATATCGAATGCATCCCGCGGCACGTCGACCACATTTTCGACCGCGTCGATTACCTTCGGGCCGGCGGCGTGCAGAACCCATCTTGAGATATCCGCGGTGGTCAGCCCGTGGTCGGCGAGGAAGTTGCGGATGTCATCACCAAGGTATTTCTCGACGAGTGTGGCAATTTCGACGGACAGGACGATCTGGAAACCCGGGGTGCCGATATTCCAGCCCAGCACGTCCTCGGTGTCCGGGTAGGTACGGCTGCGGGTCGCGACTAGTTTCGGTCCGACTGCCGGCCGGTCGGCTCCAGTCGCGATAACCGCGGCGGCGCCGTCACCAAATAGGCTGGACGCGACCAGGTTTGCGATCGAATGGTCATCGCGCTGAATGGTCAACGAGCACAACTCGACAGCGAGTAGCGCAGCCACGTGATTGGGGAAAGCGCGAAGGTAATCGTGTACGCGCGCCATGCCTGCGGCACCCGCGACACAACCCAGTCCGAACAGCGGAACCCGCTTGACATCGGATCGAAAACCCAGCCGTGTCGCTAGCCGCGCTTCCAGCGAGGGAACGGTGAGCCCAGTGACCGTCGTCGAGAATACGACGTCGACCTCGGACGGCTCGATTTCGGCTTGTGCCAATGCCGACTTCAACGACCGCTCACCCAACTCGAGTGCGATGTCAAGGTAGGCGTCGTTGGCTTCGGTGAAGCCGCTGAGCTCTCGGTATCGCGACAGTGGCAGCGCAAGGTGGCGTGTCGCAACACCGCTCTTCGCGGCGAACCGCTGAAACTCCGGACCGGCGAAGTCGGCCAGGGCGCCAATCACTTCGTCTTGGCTGTGCCGGTGCGGCGGGAACTCGACGGCCACAGACGCGACCGACGGTGTTCCCCTCGTCAGTTCGGACAGTTTGATGTCAGGTGTCACGGGACGCGCGCCCGGAATTAGTTTGCCCACACTAGGAATACGGACTTCCTCCGCTGCCGGTTCAATGTGACTGCGCTCACTGCTAATTCGACGTATGCGTAACTGCTGTTGGCAGAAGCGGATTCCCATGATGAAGCGCGCGTGTTTGAAGCGCGCGCATTCCGTCTACGTTCAAGGGTGTGCGGATTCTGGTGACGGGCGCGACCGGTTACGTCGGATCGCGGCTGGTCACGGCACTTCTTCAAGCCGGCCATGAGGTGCTGGCCGCCACCCGTGATCCGGCCCGGCTTACCCGATTCGGATGGTATGACGACGTCACGGTGGTGAAGTTGGATGCCTCGGACGCCGATTCGGCGCGCGCGGTGTTCGCCGGTGCCGGCCCGATCGACGTCGTCTACTACTTGGTCCACGCCATCGGCCAACCCGGATTCCGCGACGCCGACCGCGCCGCGGCCGGCAACGTCGCCGCCGCAACCAAGGACGCGAATGTGCGCCGCATCGTCTACTTGGGCGGCTTCGTGCCGGTCGACCCCGTTGACGGCGAGTTGTCCGAGCACCTGACCAGTCGGGCGGAGGTGGCCGAGGCGCTGACCGTCGACGGCGGCCCGGAAGTGGTGTGGCTGGGCGCCGCAGTGATCTTCGGCGCGGGCTCGACGTCGTTCGAGATGATGCGCTACGTCGGTGACCGCTTCCCGGTGATCCCGATCCCGAAGTGGATGGACAACGCGATCGACCCGATCTCCATCCGCGACGTGCTGCACTACCTTGTCGCGGCCGCCGATGCCGAGCGCGTTCCGCCCGGCGCCTACGACATCGCCGGGCCGGACACCACGTCGTACCGCGAGCTGCTGAAAACCTATGCGCGAATCTCGGGCCAATGGCACACCGGTCTGCCGGTGTGGGGGGTGGACACCGCGGTGGCCTCTCGCATCACCGCGATTGCGCTGCCGGTGCCCGACGGATTGGCCGCGGATCTGGTTGAGTCGCTGGACCATCCGATGCGCGCCAGCGGCACAGGTCTGCGTGAGCTGGTTGCCGATCCACCGGGCGGGCTACTTCCGACCGAGGAAGCGATAAACCGATCGCTGTCCAACGGCCGGCCGCGACCGGTCGATCAGCTGGCCGATCCGCACCACCTCGCCGACAGCGATCCAGAATGGGCCGGGGGTGATTCGCTGCGGCTACGGCGGCTCGCTGCAATAGTGACTCCATCGATCGCGCGGCCCGGTCTCGGCCTGGTGGACGTTGTCCCCGGTCCGATCGCCGGTGCACTGCGGACCGGGCTCGACATCCTGATCACTTTGACACCGAAGGTGCACTTCGCATGACCGACGTCAGTTCCCAGCCCAGCGCGCTGGAAGAGATCCGCCGCGGAATCGTCAATGTGGCTGTGCCACACAACGAACCGCCGTCGACCGTGCGCCGCAGGCGGGTCGTCGTCACGATCGTGTTGCTGCTCGGCGCCGCAGCGCTGAGCCTGGCGCTGCGGCGGCACCCCGGCGAACCGGCTTTCTACTGGTGGTCGTTGGCATTAGCCGGCGTGTGGGCTACGGGCGCGTTCATCTCGGGGCCGTTGCATCTCGGCGGTGCCCGCTGGCGCGGCCGCAATCAGCGTCCGGTGGTCAGCGGCACCGTCATCGGTCTACTGCTCGGTGGGGTCTTCATTGTCGGCGGTTTGATCGCCCGCGAGATTCCGGTGGTCGCCGAGCTGATCACCCGATTGCTGCAGTACAGCAACCAGGGATCCTGGCGGCTGACCATGGCCGTGGCGCTGCTGGCCGCCGTCGGCGAAGAGCTGTTCTACCGCGGCGCGCTCTACACCGCGTTGGGTCGGCATCACCCGTTGCTGATCTCGACCGTGATCTATGCGATTGCGACCCTGGCCAGCAGCCGGAACCCGATGCTCGCGTTCGCGGCGATCATCCTCGGCACGGTGTGCGCACTCGAGCGTCGTGCCACCGGCGGGGTGCTGGCGCCGATCCTGACCCACTTCGTCTGGACCCTGGTCGTGCTGCTGGGGTTGCCGCCGCTGTTCGGGTTGTGAGTTCAGCTGTCCGTGAAGTCCGGCGTCCGACGCTGCTGGAAAGCCCTTGCGCCCTCGCGGAAGTCGTGTGACTGCAGCAGCACGGACTGACCCTCGAGTTCCCGCTGAAGGGTCGGCTCCAGCTCGGTCAGCGTGGCTGCGTTGATGGCCGCCTTGGTCTTGGCGAACGCCACGGCCGGGCCGTTCAGCAGCCTGGACACCACCTTGTCCACCTCGGTGTCGAAGTCGTCGGCCGGGTAGACGGCGCTGACTAGTCCGCACGCCAATGCTTCGGCGGCGGGTAGCCGCTCGGCCAGCAGCGCCATCCGCAGCGCGCCGATCCGGCCGATCGCCGCGGCGATCAGCGCCGAGGCCCCACCGTCGGGCATCAGGCCGATCTTGGTGAACGCGAGCATGAAAAACGCTTTGTCCGAAGCCAATACCAGGTCGCAGGCCAGAGCCAGCGAGACGCCGACGCCGGCCGCCGCTCCCTGAACAACCGCGACGACCGGACGCGGCAGCGCGGTGATCGCCCGGACCACCCGGTTGGCTGCCAGGATGAGCTCGTCGCCGGGGCCGGCACCCGCCACGTCGTCGGCGCTCATTCCCGCGCCGGAGCAGAACCCGCGGCCGGCGCCGCCGAGCCGCACGACTTTCACCCGCGGATCGTTGGCCGCCTGTTCCATGGCGTCGGCGAGCCCGACGAACACCGGCAGCGTCAGCGAATTCAGGCTGTCCGGACGATCGATCGTCACCGACAGCACGCCGTCTGCCAATGTGACGGCGAGACCGTCGACGGGTGCGAGGGTGTCGATTCCGGAGTCGATGGCGGTCATGGGCTCGACTGTAAGCCACCGGGGTGCAACGTCGGTCAGGCCGACTGCCAAGATGCAAGGAATATGGTGGCGACCCGCTGCGCCCGGCTTCGCCGAGCTTGCGATCGCCACGGCACTGGTGTCGACAAGGAGGTCGGTTGGACTGGCGGGACCGCTGACAGGTTTGCGAGTCATCGAACTCGCCGGAATCGGGCCGGGCCCGCACGCTGCGATGATTCTGGGCGATCTCGGTGCCGACGTCGTACGCATCGACCGGCCCGGTGCCACCGGGTCCGACCCGATGCTGCGCAACCGCCGGTTCGTCATCGCCGACCTGAAGTCCGACGAGGGGCGCGCGCTGGTGCTCAAGCTCGTCGCCAAGGCCGACGTGCTGATCGAGGGTTACCGGCCCGGCGTCACCGAACGGATGGGGTTGGGCCCGGAAGACTGCGCCAAGGTCAACGAGCGGCTGGTCTACGGCCGGATGACCGGCTGGGGGCAGACCGGCCCACGCAGTAAGCAGGCCGGCCACGACATCAACTACATCTCGCTCAACGGCGTGCTGCACGCCATAGGCCGGGTCAACGAGCGGCCGGTGCCGCCGCTGAACCTGGTCGGCGACTTCGGTGGCGGGTCGATGTTCCTGCTGCTCGGCATCCTGTCTGCACTGTTCGAGCGGCAGACGTCCGGCAAGGGCCAGGTCGTCGACGCGGCGATGATCGACGGATCCTCGGTGCTGGTGCAGATGATGTGGGGGATGCGCGCATTGGGGCTGTGGACCGACGAGCGTGGCACCAACATGCTCGACACCGGGGCGCCCTACTACGACACCTACGAATGTGCCGACGGTCGCTACGTCTCGGTGGGCGCCATCGAGTCGCAGTTCTACGCGGCGATGCTGGCCGGACTCGGCCTGGACCCCGCCGACCTGCCGGCGCAGAACGACCGGAGCCGCTGGCCAGAGTTGCGGGCGAAGTTCACCGAGGTATTCGCCAGCCGGGATCGCGACCACTGGGCCAAGGTGTTCGCCGACTCCGACGCCTGCGTGACGCCGATCCGGGCTTTCGGCGAGGTCGAGACCGAGCCGCACATCACCGAGCGGAACACCTTCTACCAGACCCGCGGCGGGCTGCAGCCGTTGCCGGCGCCCCGGTTCTCCCGCTCGTCGCCGGATGAGCCGCGGCCGCCCGGGCAGCCGGGAGCCGACACCGAAGCCGTCCTCAACGACTGGGTATAGTCCCGGCCAACCAGTAGGTCGACTCGCCACAGGGGAGAGGCCTGACCGGACTGAAAGCCTGAAAGCCTGACCCGTCTGAAAGGAACTGTGCGTGGAGATCACCGATGCGGTAGCACTCGTCACCGGCGGGGCGTCCGGACTGGGCCTTGCCACCACCCGGCGGCTGCTCGATGCCGGTGCGCAGGTGGTCGTGCTCGACCTCAAGGGGGAGGACGTGGTCCGCGAGCTGGGTGACCGTGCGCGCTTCGCGCCCGCCGACGTCACCGACGAGAAAGCGGTGACTGCGGCGCTCGACATCGCCGAATCGCTTGGGCCGCTGCGCATTGTGATCAACTGCGCCGGCACCGGCAATGCCATCAAGACGCTGGGAAAGGACGGCGCCTTCCCGCTGGAGGCATTCCGCAAGGTAGTGGAGATCAACCTGATCGGCACGTTCAACGTGCTGCGGCTCGGCGCCGAGCGGATCGCGCAACACGACCTGGTCGGGGAGGAGCGCGGTGTCATCATCAACACCGCGTCGGTGGCGGCTTTCGATGGCCAGATCGGTCAGGCCGCCTACTCGGCGTCCAAGGGCGGCGTTGTCGGCATGACCCTGCCGATCGCACGCGACCTGGCCAGTAAAGGCATCCGAGTCATGACGATCGCTCCCGGCTTGTTCGACACACCGCTGTTGGCCGGCCTGCCTGAGCCGGCCCGGGAGTCGCTTGGCAAGCAGGTGCCGCACCCCAGCCGGCTGGGCAACCCCGACGAGTACGGCGCGCTGGCGCTGCACATCGTCGAGAACCCGATGCTCAACGGCGAGGTCATCCGGTTGGACGGCGCGATCCGGATGGCGCCGCGGTAACTACCGGCGCATTGAAAAAGCCCCCGCCTTGGTGGCGGGGGCTGGACCAACGGTGGCTTCACAAATAGGGCAATGCTAAAGGTGTGTTAGAGGCTGACGTTCACCTCGGCACCGGCACGCTCGTGGCTAAGAGCGTGCGTCGCGCGAACTAGCTCGCGTTGGAAAGCGGGTGCCAGTCTTCGAACTGCTCCGAGCACTCACCCTCTACCAGCACATCGCCGTGGTAGAGAGCCTCGAAATCAGCTTTGATCACGTCGGCACTGGAGTCATCGATCCACATATAGGTGAGCGTACGAGCAACGTTTAAGGAATCTTTGAGTCACGATTCGGAAAATCGTGGCAATTGTTACCGCCCGGTAGGGCCCTGTGGCCCGGATGTTACCGCCCGGTAGGGCCTTGTGGCCCGGACACGGCGTCCGGATGGTTGGAACTGACCTATTGGGCAGACTTGTAACCGCATAAGCTCGGAAAATGTCCTGGTTATCGCGCGCCGCGTTGAACCAACGCCGGTGTCGGCCACGTTCTTATTGATAAGGCGTCAAATATGACGTCGGAACGTTGCATGGCTAAGTTATCGTAGATAAGTTAGCGACGATATTACAGCGGAAGGACACGCATGCTGCAGCGGATTGCCCGCCTCGCCATCGCGGCCCCTCGGCGCATTCTCGCGGTGGCCATCTTGGTCATGGTGGCGGCCGCCGTCTTCGGGATCCCGGCGGCCAAGAGCCTCTCAGCCGGCGGCTTTCAAGATCCGGCCTCAGAGTCGGCACAGGCGATCAAGCTGCTGACCGACAAGTTCGGCCAGAGCGACCAGCAGCTCGTCATCATGCTGACCGCCCCGGACGGTGCACAGGGCGCGCAAGCCCGCAGCGTCGCGACCGACATCGTCACGCAGGTACAGGGGTCGTCTGGGGTGTACAACGTGGTCTCGGCGTGGACGGGCCCGACAGCTCATCCGCCGCACCTGGCCGCCGACTTGGTGAGTAAGGACGGCAAATCCGGGCTGATCGTCGCGAACCTCAAAGGCGGCGAGAACAGCGCGCAGAAATATGCCAAGAGCATCGCGGCCCGCGTTGTGCACGACCGCGATGGCGTCACGGTTCGCGCCGGCGGAACGGCGGTGGTGTACGACCAGATCAACCGTCAAAACGAGCGCGACCTGTTGCTGATGGAGTCGCTGGCGATTCCGCTGAGCTTTCTGGTGCTGGTCTGGGTGTTCGGTGGTCTGCTGACCGCGGCGCTGCCGGTCTGCCTCGGTGGGCTGGCCATCGTCGGATCGATGTCGGTGTTGCGCCTGATCAGCTTCAGCACCGACGTGTCGACCTATGCGCTGAACCTGAGCACCGCGCTGGGACTGGCCCTTGCCATCGACTACACCCTGCTGATCATCAGCCGCTATCGCGACGAGTTGGCCGACGGGAGCGACCCGAACGAGGCGCTGATCCGGACCATGGCCACCGCCGGTCGCACCGTGCTGTTCTCGGCGACCACGGTCGCGTTGTCGATGGCGGTGATGGTGCTGTTCCCGATGTACTTCCTCAAGTCGTTCGCGTATGCGGGCGTGGCCACGGTCGCGTTCGTCGCGGTGGCCGCGATCGTAGTGACACCCGCGGCGATCGTGCTGCTCGGGCCGCGGCTGGATGCGCTGGACGTCCGCAAGCTCGGCCGCCGGATACTCGGTCGGCCCGACCCGGTGCGCAAACCGGTCGAGCGGCTGTTTTGGTACCGGTCGACCAAGTTCGTGATGCGACTGGCGGTGCCTGTCGGCCTGGCGGTGGTCGCACTGTTGCTGATGCTCGGGCTGCCGTTCCTCGGGGTGAAGTGGGGTATGCCCGACGACCGGGTGCTGCCGAAGTCGGCCTCGTCGCATGCGGTCGGTGATCAATTGCGTCGCGATTTCGCCGATGACTCGGCGACCGCGGTAGCCGTTGTCGTCCCGGACGTTCGAGGGGTGCGTCCGGGCGACCTCAGCCGGTACGCCGCCGACCTCTCGCGGGTGGCCGACGTGACGGCCGTGTCGGCGCCGACCGGAACGTTCGCCCACGGTAGCCAGGTCGGACCGCCGTCGGCGGCCACCGGGATGGCGGAGGGCAGCGCATTTCTGACGATCGCCACCACCGCGCCGCTCTTCTCCCAGGCCTCAGACACCCAACTCGACCGGTTGCACGCCGTGCCGGGTCCGGCTGGTCATTCGGTACAGATGGCCGGGCTGGCGCAGATCAACCGCGATAGCGTGGTCGCGATCACTAATCGGCTGCCGGTGGTGTTGGGCCTCATCGGCATGATCGCCTTTGCGCTGCTGTTCTTGCTCACCGGCAGTGTGGTGCTGCCGTTAAAGGCATTGGTGTGCAACGTTTTCTCGCTGACTGCAGCATTCGGCGCGCTGGTGTGGATCTTCCAGGACGGCCACCTGGGCGCGATGGGCACCACGCAGAGCGGCACGTTGGTGGCCAATATCCCGGTGCTGTTGTTCTGTGTCGCCTTCGGCCTGTCGATGGATTACGAAGTGTTTCTGGTCTCCAGGATTCGCGAGTACTGGTTGACTGCGACCGCGTCGCGACCCGCCACGGCGGACAACAAGACCAAACGCGCCGACAACGACGAGAGCGTGGCCCTCGGGTTGGCGCGCACCGGCCGGGTGGTCACCGCAGCCGCGTTGGTGATGTCGAGTTCGTTCGCCGCGTTGATCGCTGCGCAGGTGTCCTTCATGCGGATGTTCGGTCTCGGCCTGACCCTGGCCGTGCTGGCCGACGCGACGTTGGTGCGGATGGTGCTGGTGCCGGCGTTCATGCATCTTCTGGGCCGATGGAGCTGGTGGGCACCCGGACCGTTGATGCGGCTGCACGAGCGGTTCGGCATCAGCGAGGCGGGGTCCGAGACGCTGCCGGTGGTTGCCCACCCTGCCGGCGGGCGACACCGTCGACCCGACGCGGTTCCGGCCAGCACGGCCATGGCCGCATTTACTGCCACGACGGTTGCCGATGGCCGTTAGCCCGCCCGCGGAGAGCCTTCGCCGGCGGCGCGCCCCGCGAGGATCCGGCGATCTGCTGCGCGATGAAATCCTGGATGCGGCAACCGAACTCCTGTTGGATACCGGCCACGCCAAGGCCGTGTCGATCCGTTCGGTGGCTGATCGTGTCGGCGTGACGCCACCATCGATTTACCTGCATTTCCGGGACAAGGACGCTCTGCTGGACGCGGTGTGCGCGCGCTACTTCGAGAAGCTCGACGAGGAGATGCAGCGGGTATCCGCAGTGCAGTCGTCGACCGTGGAACTGCTGCGAGCCCAGGGGTTGGCCTACGTTCGGTTCGCCACCGAAAACCCCGAGCTCTACCGGATCGCCACGATGGGCGAGTGGAGATCCGGCAGCAATGTCGACGCCGCGCTGGCCAGCTCGGCCTTCGCGCACATGTGCGCCGCCGTCGGTGTATTGATGACCGAGGGCGTGTTCCCGCGCGGCGATGCGGCTGCGGTCGCCCTGGAGCTCTGGAGCGCTGCGCACGGCGCGGCCTCGCTGCTGATTGCCAAGCCGCACTTGCCGTTCGGTGATGCTGAGGCGTTTACCGACCGGGTGCTCCGTGCCGTCTTCTTGGGACACATCGTCGCCGGACTGGTCGGGGTCGATGCCACCCCCGATCAAGTGGTTGAGCAGTTGACGGCGCTCAAGTCTTCGGTGCGAGGATCTTCCTAGTAACCGTTCCGAAAGGTTGGCAGCCATGACGTCATCGACCGCGGACACCGTCGACCATCCGTTCTTCGCACGCATCTGGCCCGCTATCGCCGCACACGAGACGGAGCAGATGCGGCAACTCCGCCGGGAGAACCTGGCGGGGCTGTCGGGCCGGGTGCTCGAGGTGGGTGCGGGCACTGGAACCAATTTCGAGCTCTATCCCGATTCTGTCGCGCAGGTCGTCGCGGTCGAGCCCGAACAACGGCTGGTCGGACTGGCCCGGGAAGCGGCTGCCGGTACGGTCTTTCCGCTCGAGGTCACCAATCGGACGGTAGAGAGTTTCTCGGCCGACGAGCCATTTGACGCGGTGGTGTGCTCGCTGGTGCTGTGCTCGGTGGCTGAGCCTGATTCGGTTCTGCGGCAACTGTTTTCGTTGCTGCGGCCGGGCGGCGAGCTGCGCTATCTGGAGCATGTTGCCAGCGGCGGAATCCGGGGCCGGTTCCAGCAACTGGTCGACGCGACGATATGGCCCCGGCTGGCGGGTAACTGCCACACTCACCGCCACACCGAGCAGGCGATCCGGGCTGCGGGGTTCGACGTCGACAAGGCCCGAACCGAACAGACTTTGCCGGCCTGGGTACCGCTGCCGGTGTCGGAGTTCGTACTGGGCCGCGCGCGGCGCCCGGCTTAATTCAGCAGCGCGGGCAGTCGCTGCAGCAGCGTCGGCAGGGCCGTGCTGGCCGATTCGCGCACGGTGATCGTGGCGCTGCTGGACAGCGGCGTCGGCTCCGGATTGACCTCCACGACGACCACTCCACGCGCCAGCGCCATCTCGGGCAGACTCGCCGCCGGGTAGACAATGCTCGAGGTTCCCACCACGACCAGCACGTCGGCAGTGCTCGTCGCCTCCACCGCGCGCTGCCACGGCTCCTCGGGCAGTGCCTCGCCGAACCACACGATGTCGGGCCGGATCAAACCCCCGCAATGGTCGCACGACGGCGGCTCGACCTCCAACGCGGGCTCCCGCATCTCTGGAAGTTCACCGTTGTACGGCAGACCGCAAGTCGCGCAACGAAATTCGAACAGGCTGCCATGCAGGTGGTGCACTGGCGAGCTGCCGGCACGCTCGTGCAGGTTGTCGACGTTCTGCGTGACCACGCTGACCTCGGCATGGTCCTGCCAGGCCGCGACGGCGCGGTGCCCGTCATTGGGTTCGACGGTGCCGACCAGGTAGTGCCGCCAGAGGTACCAGCCCCAGACCCGCTCAGGATTGCGCTGCCAGCCTTGAACGCTGGACAACTCGTAGGGATCGAACTTGGCCCACAGCCCGTTCTTGTCGTCGCGGAACGTCGGTACGCCGCTCTCCGCGGAGATTCCTGCGCCGGACAGCACCGTGATACGCACCTCACCAAGATAGCGGGACTGCGGGATACTGAGCGGGTGGAGTTGGGGGAGTGGCTGCGGGTGGACGGACAAGCGGATCGACCGCTGTTCGACCAACTCCGCAGCCAGATCATCGAGGCCGTCCGGGCCGGGACCTTGCCGCCCGGGTCCCGGCTGCCGACGGTGCGCGAACTGGCCGGCGAATTAGGGCTGGCCGTCAACACCGTGGCCCGGGCGTACCGCGAGCTGGAGACTGCCGGAATCGTCGAAACCCGCGGCCGCTTCGGCACTTTCGTCGCAAGGGCCGATCCGTCGGACAGCGCGATGGCGGCCGCGGCCTGCGCCTATCTCGATGTCGCGCGTGGACTGGGACTCGGCAAGGCCGAGGCACTGCGCTACCTCGAGGCCTACGAGGACGGCTGAGCCCCCAGGACTTTGACCAGCGTGCGCAGGTTGCGAGTGGTGGTCGACGACTTGTACCGCTTCTTGCCCATCGTCTTGCCGATGGTGCTGTCCAGCGTGTGATTCTTGGCCACCTGCCAATAGATCACGCCTGCGGACTTGGGGCCGAGCGCGATCTTCTCGTCGGCTCCTGCCTCGTCGGCCAACGCCGCGAGCTCGTCGAGTACGTCACTGTCGCTGACAAACGTGACGTAGGACTGGTATCCGTCCACCTCGGGCTCGAACGGATAGCCGTCGACGATCGAGCGCACCTTCTTGATCGGGTAAACCAGCACCCAGGCGTCGTATCCGAAGTGCTTTCGCAGCGCCTTCTCGGCCGTCGCGCGCACCGCGTCTGCGGCCTTCGGCGAATCCAGCGTCACGTTTCCGGTCGCCAGAATGGTGCGGACCTCAGCGAGTCCCGCGTCGGTCAACGCGCCCGCCACGTCGCCCATTTTCAGGTTGACGCCGCCGACGTTGACGCCGCGCAGGAACGCTGCGTATTGGGTCATGAGCGCGATGGTAGCCACGCAGGCGTCCAGTGGGGCGCGATCGTCTGAGTAGGCTTGCGACATGGGTCGCCAAGTGTTCGACGACAAACTGCTCGCGGTGATCGCGGACAACTCTCTCGGTGTACTCGCCACCCTCAAGCGTGACGGGCGCCCGCAGCTGTCCAACGTGTCGTACTACTTCGACGCCCGCAGTGTTGCCATTCAGGTGTCGGTCACCGAGCCACGGGCCAAGACCCGCAACCTGCGTCGCGACCCGCGGGCGACGCTGCTCGTCAGCTCCGACGACGGCTGGTCGTATGCGGTTGCCGAGGGCACCGCGACCCTGACCCCGCCGGCTGCCGCGCCCGACGACGACACCGTCGAGGCGCTGATCGCCTTGTACCGCAACATCGCCGGTGAACATCCGGACTGGGACGACTACCGGCAGGCGATGGTCACCGACCGTCGCGTCGTGCTGACCCTGCCGATCGCGCACGTCTACGGCATGCCGCCGGGCCTGCGGTGAATCACGCTGAACGGCGCCGGGCGCGCTAGGCTGCGGGCTATGGCTGGATCGAAGTCGGGGGCCGAGTCGTCCGCATCATCTCCCTCTGAAGGCGACAACAAGCGAAAATTCCGTGAAGCCCTGGAGCGCAAGAACGCAAAGTCGTCGGGCGGCGACGACCATAAGGACGCCGGCGCCAAGGGGCCGCGGTCACAGGGCGCGGCCGGGAATCGCCGGGAGTTCCGCCGCAAAAGCGGTTAGCCCGCTAGCTCACCGTTTGGAAGGTTTGGGCTTCGTCTGCGTCGGCGAGGCCGAAAAATGCTGCCGGAACGATGAATTCGACCGCCGTCAGCGCTTCCTGGAACCAGTGCGGTCGGCCGTTGTGGACCAGCGAGATCACCCGTCCGACGGCGCTGACCAACATCAGCCCCGCCAGCAGACGAACCTCGGTGGCGCGGATGGGCGATCTGCGGGCTGCCGATAACCAGGCCAAGCCGTAGCCGGCGAAGTACGCGGAGTAAAACCGCTCGCGCGAATCCACCGTCGCGTTGGCGTCGGTCGCACCCGGAACCGAGGCGGTGCCGAGAGCGAAATGGTAGATCCCGATCACGATGCAGGACAGCCCGGTGAACCCGGCCAGGTTTCGCAAGCGGCGACCGGTGAGCGCGGGCGTGCTGGTCATTGCGTCACGGTAACTGTCTTGAGAGCGCGGCGTCAGCCCCTTTTCGCGGCGTCAATGACATTGGCTATTTATGACGTCTTTCGATGTGAACCACGGCTCGTCACCGTCGGCCCTGATCTTGTCGAAGTATTCCCTGTGCGGGCTCGACGCTCGAAAGCATCATGCCGTTATCGGTCATCGGTGCCCCCGTTCGGCTGCAATCCACCCGGCGAATACGGGCCGTTCCACAAACTTGGGCAGGATCCGGAGAACTTGCTGATCCACCCGCCTGTCTCGGGGCAGAACTTGAGCTGTCCCGGTGGTGTGCCGTTGTGGTTGCACGACTGCTCCGGCGAGATAGTGCACCCCGGGTTCCACGGATCTGCGTTAGATGGGGCCGCGCTGAGCACAGCCGCAGCCGCAAAGATGCCGGCAAGTAAGAGTTTCATCACGCTTCGTCCCACAACCATCTGGTGCTCGTCTCCAAGCGCTGTCAACCAGCACTCGTGGTGCGCGATCGGTGTCACGTCATTGGTGGTCATGCTTTTCCCCTGTCCTCCGGTGGCAGATCGCCTCAGCCAGTACACCCCTGAGGGCCGACATGACTCGATGGACACCGGGTGCTAAGCCAGACGGACCGCTGGGCCTCTGGCGTCTGCCCGACTATGTCGAGTGCACCTTCGATGAATGTTTCACCGGTAGTGGGGGAAAGGCCTTATTTCTCGATGAAGCCTTCGACCGTTGACAACTGGTCGGGGCAGAACGTGTTCGCCGCCGCCCCAATGATGATGCCGGTATCGCGGCTGCTGTAACCCTCGTTCACCTCGATGGTCTTAATCACCGCCATCAAATTGGCGCCCTCTTGCAATGCTTGGCACGACGCCTTGCCCAGATTGATCGCCGCAGTGGGTGTCGAGTAGTCGATCTCGCGCCGTTGGAGTTCCGCTATGTAATCGTCCGCAGGGTCAGCGTGGGCTAGCGAGGGCTGGGCCACGATCGCGGTGAGGATCACCGCGACAGCAGCGAAGACGAGTTTGGGGATCATCCGCGCCCACCGTCCATTCTTCTGACCTGTAGAAACGACTGCCCCGGGCGGGCAGCCTACGGCGGTTCACTACTGCCACGTGTTGAATTGGTCCAAATCCTCACTGCCTTGCGAGAGGACTGGAACGAACACACTTGAGAACGGGTCTCGTGGGTCACCCCGTACACAGAGGGATCGCTCAAGCAGAACAAGGTCGAGACGATTGATGCCGTCTTACAACCGGGACGTCATCATCAGCGGCGCGCAACGCTTTATGCGCCCTGACACGTTGCGCTGAACAAGCGGCCGAGCCTGAGGCCCCTGGGCTCTTCACGGTCCCAAGGTCTTGTGGTTGGCTAGTCGGGTTTCGAAGCTCTGCTTGGCGCAGGACGACGAGGCCGATCGGCTCCTGTCTGAGAATCCCTTCGCGCTGTTGGTCGGCATGCTGCTCGACCAGCTGTAGACGATTGCAACTATCGAAACTTAGCCGCTGATTCTCAGACTCGGACGTCGGTTCGGCCTCCGGCCGGATTCGTTAGCGGGTGAACTGATTGCCGAGGATCCCGAAAACTCTCGCACATGGGCTCGCGTTCGACGAACATGTCACGGGTGACCGCGGTCGAAGCTATTGAGCCGGTGCCATTTATCGACGGCATCGTCTACGGCGAAGGACCCCGATGGCACAACGACCGGCTCTGGTTCAGCGACGGACCGGCAGGTCGAGTGTGCTCGGTGGGCGAAACTGGTGACGTCGCCGTGGAGGCCGAGGTCGAACACGCCTCCGGGCTGGGCTGGCTGCCGGACGGGACGCTCGTGGTGTCCGCCCTCTTGGAGCCAAAGATCTACCACGTCGACGCCCAAGGGCAGGTGGCAGCGACGTACGACCTCAGCGACCTCGCCTGGTCGACCAACGACCTGTGCGTCGCCCCTGACGGTCGTGGCTACGTCGACCTTTACGGAGGTCAGGCCAGCGCCAGGGGGTTGAAGGCGCGATCGGCCTCGTCGACCCCGTCGGGGGGTAGGCGAGGCAGTCAGCGTCGGCGGCAGCGCAACGAGTGCGAAGCACACAAGCACAGGTGCACATACACACAGAGGCACAAGCACTGAGCAGCGCTTAGCACAGCGCCTCAACACACAACGCACAGACGACCCACACAGCACGCATTAGGTAGTGCAGTAGCAGCTCGCGCTGCCTAAAAATCGCTAATCGACCATTTGTCGAAGGTGCACTTCCTGGCAGAAGACTCTGAGAACAATGTCAGCTACCTGAATGAACAAGCACGACTTGCCGGAGGTACCGAAGTGTTGATATTGCCCAGTGCTTTGCTTGCGATCCCGCCCGAAGTTGCCAATCCTGGGCTTTGGGAAAAGATCATATTTCTCTTTGGTTCGGCGGCGCTGGCCAAGGCTAGTCTCACGATCGTCATCCTGGCCGCGTTGGGGTTCGCCGTGTACTACATGAACACGAAAAAGAGCTGAAACGATGATGGCGATTGCTCGTGGAGTGGCCGTGGGCGTAGCGCTTGCCGGCGCGGCTATCGGCGTCGCCAGTCCGGCATCGGCCGAACTGGGTGAGGGCAGCTATGCCATCAACTCGACCGGGGGTGGTGGCGGGATGCAGATACACAGCCAGTGGGTGGTTACCCCATGTGGTCAGGACTGTCTTACTGTCCGATTTTCAAACGGGGAATCCACTGATTTCCATTTACAAGGCAATACCTGGACCGGAATCAATGCCGCAGGGTGCACATGGACGGTTGACAACAACTCGCTTGCCGG
>DATDLZ010000043.1:0-13572 GCA_036519055.1 Mycobacterium sp. | reverse complement strand
GGCGCCAGCCTATCTATTCAGAACGACAGCACTGGTCACATGACACCCGCCGATTGTTGATCGGTTTGGCGGTTGGGCCCGGCGGCAGCTTTTCTTGCCAGGTCGTCGGGCCACCCGTAAGGTCGTTGGCCCCAGAGTCTGAGGAGTTGCACGTATGGCTGCCGTCTGCGATATCTGCGGGAAGGGCCCCGGCTTCGGCAAGTCGGTGTCACACTCCCATCGCCGGACCAGCCGTCGATGGGATCCCAACGTCCAGAGCGTGCGCGTTTCCAACCGCCCCGGCGGCAACAAGCACCGCATCAACGTCTGCACGTCCTGCATCAAGGCCGGCAAGGTCGTTCGCGGCTAGTTAAGGCCCCTGGACTCCGATGGAGATCCTCGCGGTAATCGGCATCATCGCGGCGTTTGCCTTGGTCTGCGCCGCCATCTACCGGGTCGGGCGATCACTGCAGCGCAAAGGCCACGACCTCAATTTCGTTGATCCACGCTATCCCGACTCCATGCAGGCGGCACCGGGCAACCGGGATATGACGCCACCGGGCCGGCCATACCCGGACGACGACACCAGCCTGTTCCTCGACGACGACACCAATCCGCCCGGACAAGGTCGACATGAAACGGCGTGAGCCCGAACGGTTAGGTCGAGCACGCAGCCTCTAGCTCGGCGTGCACCAGTTTCAATTTTCGTGCGCTCGCAGCGAACTGATTACCGAACTGCTTATCCGAAGTGCTCGGCGTTGCCGGGTCGGGTGACGGGGCCTGACTTTGCGCGACCCAACGCTTCCACTGCTCGAACATGTCACGGTTGATCGCCACGATCCGGTCCGTGCGGGACCGAATGTCAGGTGTGGTGACGCGGTTTGCATATGCCTGCAGTTCGTTGAGCATGGTCTGGTACTTCAGTGCGGTTGCGTCATTGTCGCCATTGGACTTCAACGCCGCCGAGCGCGCTGAAGCCAGCTGCGACTGGTAGTACGTCCACATCTGCTGTGCGGTAGCACAATCCGCCGTCTTACCTCCTGGGCTCGTGACCAACAACCACACCGAGACGGCGATCGTCAGCGCGAAGGCGCCGGCCGCTGACCATCGCAGCGCCGCGCGGATTGAATGGGTGATTCCTTCGGTCAACGCTGAGCCGTCATGACGGGAACGGTGGGCGTCGGTAGCGCGCCGTTCACCATCGGAATGGTGCCGCCGCAACCGTCGGGAAGGTAAAAGGTCTTACCGGGATACAGGGCCGCGGTATTCGCTATTTCGTTGAGCGACACCGGTTTCCACGGCATGGTTATCGGATAGCCGGTGATGCCACCCAAGTCGCCGGTGCCTTGCACCACCTTCGTCGTCTGCATTGCGTAGGTGTTCTCGATCCAACGAGCTTGGTAATACTTGCCATCCGAACCCTGGACCATTTTGGTTATCCCGGTGTCCTGGCCGCCGGTGATGCGGATCTTGTAGCCCTGTTGCACGTCGAACCCGTCGGCAGTGTCGCTCAGCCCCGTCTTGTCGGTGGTGAGCAGGCCGGTGGACGGCCCGGTCGCGAGCTTTTGGGAAAGGTTCGTCGGCCGCCACGGGACGACCGGCCCCTGCGGCGGAACTGGGCTGTCGTAGCCATGCGACGAGTCGAGTTGCCACTGACCGGACGCGGCGTTATGACCCGCCGGCGGGGCGCCCAATGGGTTTCCCGGGAACGTCAGCGGTACCGATATGTCGCCGTCGGCCATGTTGATCGCGGTCGCCAGCTGCTGATCGACGGTATTCGCCTCGACGACAATGGCATCCAGCCGGGGCTGCAGCTGCTGCTCGGCGATCAGGGCTTCCATCGGCGGACCGTTGAAGGTCGAATCAGGGACCACCTTGTTGGTCGACGCGTCGATCGTCATGTGCAACGCGGCGGCATCGTGACGCAGCGTGCGCAATTCGGACTGCACGCGCTCGATGCCGTCGGCGGCACTTCCGGCCGCTTGGGCCACCATCAAGGACTCGTTGCCGTGATCATTGAGGTCTTGGCGAATCGAGGCGTTGGTGTGCTTTCTCGCCTCAGCGGTCGCGCCCTCCCACGAGTCGAAGACTGACAGCGTGCTCAGCTGACGAGAGGCTTCCAAGGTGGCCTGTCCGCGTGCGGTGCCCGCATGGAACACCTCGCGCACCGCCTCGGCGCTCCAACGGTCGATGTCAGCAACCGTCAACGTCACGAATCACGCCCACCTTCGGCGACGTGCGCCGCCCGGAAGTTTGTCTGAGCTACCACCATCACCTCCTGCTGCGGTTCGCCATTGTTCCACAGCAGCGTTCGGTGACCGAGCGCCTTCAGCTCAGCTCGTCACGGCAGTTGCCAGTCGATGGGCTCGGCACCCATCTGAGCCAGCAGTTCGTTCGCGCGACTGAACGGACGCGAGCCGAAGAATCCCCGCGACGCCGACAGTGGTGAGGGATGCGGTGATTCGATCGAGAGACAATCGCTGCCGGCCAGCATCGGCTTGAGCGTCGACGCGTCGCGGCCCCACAGAATGGCCACCATCGGGTGTCGACGGTCAACCAGTGCACGGATCGCGCACTCGGTAACCGCCTCCCAGCCCTTGCCGCGATGAGATGCCGAATTACCGGGCTGGACGGTCAGTACTCGGTTGAGCAGCAGCACCCCGCGCTGCGCCCACGGCGTGAGGTCGCCGCAGGACGGCGCCGGAAAGCCTAAGTCACTGCGATATTCGGCGAAAATGTTCTCCAGACTCCGCGGCAGCGGCCTCACGTCGCCGGCCACCGAGAAGCTCAGGCCGACAGCGTGTCCGGGCGTCGGATACGGGTCCTGGCCCACGATCAGAACCCGGACCTTGTCGAACGGAAAGGTGAAGGCGCGCAACACATTTTCACCGGCAGGCAGGTATCCACGACCGGCCGCGATCTCCGCTCGCAGGAATTGACCCATCGTGGCGACCTGATCCTCGACGGGCTGCAGGGCCGTCGCCCAGCCATCGTCGATGAGTTCGCGCAGCGGCTTGGCGTTCACGCCAGGCCCTTGACCAATAACACCACCGTGTCCGCCCCCGCGTCGCGGTCCTTCGAAATCTCCTGATATTCAGCAGATTCGGACCACAACCGGAATTCGGACTCGTCAGGAAAGGACATCAGCACCACCTTTTCCCGATCCCAGCTGCCCTCGACGACCTGTGGCCGCTCGTCGGCCGCCAACAGCGTTCCGTGATAACGACGGAAGACATCCATGAACCGCATCTGGTACTTGTCGTAGGCAGTGCGGTCGGTGAACCGTAGTTGGGCGATCGCGTAGACGGTCACCGGGTCACCCTACTGCCCAATTATCCGGCATCTCCGCGGCCCGCATCGTCATCGGGCGCCGAACGACTGCCACCCCGCGTACCCGCGCCATGGTGCACCGTCGACGAGCACGTCAGCCGGCCCGTCCCGAAGACGCCCGATCACTCGCCACCCGGCGGGAACCCGACCGGCGAACGCCGCGACCAACGCATGGTCTTCTCCCCCGCCGAACACCCAGGTCCACGGGTCGACGCCGACGGCTTCGGCAGCGCCGACCAATAACTCACGATCGACGCTCAGCGCCTCGGTGTTCAGGTCGATCGCCAAGCCCGATGCCTCGGCGACATGCCGAAGGTCGCCGACCAAGCCGTCGGAGACGTCGATCATCGCCTGGGCGCCCGCATCGGCCGCCACCCGACCCTGGCGGTACGGCGGTTGCGGAACCAGATGGCGTCGACGTAGCTCGTCGAATCGTTCAATACCGTTGTGCCACAGCGCATATCCAGCAGCCGAACACCCTAGTTGGCCGGCGACGGCGAGTTGCGAGCCAGACCGGGCACCGGACCGCAACACCGGCGCGCGGCCGGCCAGATCGCCGAGCACGGTCACCGACACGACCCACTGCGGGCTGGCGACCAGATCTCCCCCGACGATGCTCGCGCCGACCCGGGCGGCTTCGTCCCACATTCCGTCGGCCAGCGCGTTGACCTGTGCGGCAGCGGTTTCGGGTGGCGCACCGAAGCCGACGACGAACGCGGTGACCTGTGCCCCCATCGCTTCGATATCGGCGGCGTTCTGCGCCACGGCTTTACGGCCGACGTCATGCGGTGTCGACCAGTCCAGCCGAAAGTGCCTGCCCTCGACCAGCATGTCCGTCGACACCACCACGCGGCCATCGGCGGCCATCACCACCGCGCCGTCGTCACCGGGCCCGAGGGCGACGTCGGGTGACTCGGACCGACCCCGAGTCATCCGGTCAATCAGCTCGAACTCACCGATATCGCCGAGGGTGCGATCGGACTCGCCGCTGCTCACCACACCTCCTCGATGGTCGCTGGTCTGCGAACAACGGTAGGTTCTACTGCGCTGAGTTCGAGCAGAGGGTAGGTAATGGCCGAATCCGACGGACCGCCGCGGGCGGCGCTGATCGCCGCCCTGGTTCTGGCGATCGGTGCTGTGGTCGTCGTTCTGGCGATCGCGGCAACTCGCCACCACACCGCACCGGTCGTTGTCGCCGCAGTGCCTGCGCCGCATGCGCACGATGCCGCCTGCCAAAAGCTGGTGGACGCATTGCCACCGCGACTTGGCGACTACAGCCGGGCCACGCTGGTGCAACCGGCGCCGGTCGGCGCCGCCGCATGGCAGCCCGCAGGCGAGGGAGACCCAGTAATACTGCGATGCGGCCTCGACCGTCCTACCGAATTCGTCGTCGGCTCACCGATCCAGCAGGTCGACCGGGTGCAGTGGTTCCAAGTCAGCCAGGATCAGCGATCCACCTGGTACGCGGTCGATCGACCGGTCTATCTCGCGCTCACATTGCCACCGGGATCGGGACCGACCCCGATCCAGCAGCTCTCCGAGCTGATCGACCGAACCATGCCGCCGCGGCCGGTCGCCCCGACGCCGGGCAACTAGCGCAGACCCATCCCACGCGACAGCGCCGTGTCGACCATGGTCGCCAGCAGGGTTTGATAATCGACGCCGCTGGCTGCCCACATCCGGGGATACATCGAGATCGTGGTGAATCCGGGCATCGTGTTGACCTCGTTGATCAGCGGCCCGTCTTCGGTGAGGAAGAAGTCCACCCGAGCCAGACCTCGGCCGTCGATGGCCTGGAACGCCCGAATCGCCAACTCGCGCACGGCATCGCTCACGTCGTCGTCGATCTTGGCGGGCACGTCGAGTTCGGCGGCGTCGTCAAGATATTTGGTCGCGAAGTCGTAGAAAGAATCTTCCCGTCCGCGGACGCCGGCTACCCGGATCTCGCCGACGGTACTGGCTTGCACTGTGCCGTCCGGGAATTCGAGCACACCGCATTCCAGTTCGCGGCCGATGATCGCGGACTCGACGATCACCTTCGGATCGTGCTGACGCGCATAGGCGATCGCCGCGGGCAAGTCCTGCCGGTTCGTCACCCGGCTGACGCCGATCGACGAGCCGCCGCGAGCGGGTTTGACGAAGGCCGGAACTCCAAGCCGGTCAAGCTGGTTGGCATCCAGCGTGGTCTCTGACGGCCGCAGCACCGCGTAGTCGCCGATCGGAAGCCCCTCGGCCACCAGCAGCTTCTTGGTGAACTCTTTGTCCATCCCCGCCGCGCTGGCCAGTACCCCGGCACCGACATACGGCACACCGGCGAGCTCGAGCAAACCCTGGATGGTGCCGTCTTCCCCGTACGGTCCGTGCAGGACCGGAAAGACCACGTCGACCGACGCCAGCACCTCAGCCCCACCGGGCGCCAGCGATACCAGCTGACCGGCCCGACGCGGGTCGGCCGTCAGCGCCAGCTCGGTGCCCGATTCGGAAGTCACCCCCGGCAACTGCCGGTTGGCGATCGCCAGCGAGTCGGGATCGCCGTCGGTCAGCACCCACGAGCCTTCCGGCGTGATGCCGACCGCGACGACTTCGAACCGCTCCGGGTCCAGGTTGCGCAAAATGCTGCCTGCCGACACACAGGAGATGGCGTGCTCGTTGCTGCGTCCGCCGAAGACGACCGCTACTCGGACGCGGCCGTGATCGGGCGTCCTGGACGGCAAGCGGGCGTTCACAACCTAGAGAGGCTACCGTCTGGCGTCGCGTTGCTGGTTACGAGCTCATTCCGGCTTGGTGCTGCGCCCCAGCAGGGCAACCACCGCCTGGTCCACGGACAACCCCTTGTGGCAGACCCGTTCCACCGCGTCGGTCAGGGGCATCTCGACGTCGTAACTCGAGGCCAGCGCCAGCACCGACTCGCATGACGTCACCCCTTCGACGACGTGGTCACCGCGCTCTAGCAACGCAGACTCCAACGTTCCGCCGCGCCCCAGACTCTCGCCGAAGCTGCGGTTGCGCGACTGGGGCGACGTGCAGGTAGCCACCAGATCGCCCACCCCGGCCAAGCCGGCCAGCGTCGCACCTTTGGCCCCGACCGCGATGCCTAATCGCATGATCTCGGCCAGACCGCGGGTGATGATGGCCGCCGCGGTGTTTTCGCCGAGGCCAACTCCGGCCGCCATCCCGCAGGCCAGCGCGATGACGTTCTTGCACGCACCGCCAATCTCGGTGCCGATGACATCGGCATTGGTGTACGGCCGGAAGTATCCGCCATTCAGCATGCGCTGCACGGCAACCGCGCGTCCGGAATCGCTGCAGGCGATGACGGTGGCAGCGGGTTGTCCGGCAGTGATCTCGCTGGCGAGGTTCGGACCGGAGATCACCCCGACTTGCGACGGATCGACACCCGTCACGTCCACGATGACTTGGCTCATCCGCATCAGAGTGCCCAACTCGATGCCCTTGGCCGCGCTGACCAGGGTGGCGCCCCTGGTGATCAGGCCTGCCCACTGCTCAAGGTTGGTCCGCATCGTCTGCGCCGGCACGGCCAGCAGCACCGTGGTCACACCGGTCAAAGCCTCGGCCGGATCAGCGGTGGCCCGGATGCCGGCCGGCAACTGCACGCCCGGCAGGTAGCCGGGGTTAAGCCGACTGGAGTTGATCTCGTCGGCGACGTCGGAACGCCGCGCCCAGAGGGTCACCTCGCCGCCGGCGTCGGCCAGCAGTTTGGCGAGCGCCGTACCCCAGGCACCGGCACCCATTACCGCTGTCGTGGTGGCCATGGTCTGTCTCGGTCCCGTCTAGTCAGCGTGCTCTAACTCCCGGCGCTTCACCGTAGCCCAGCGACGTTGCAGGCCGGGACGGCCTGAGGAGGGGGCACGCCCCCTAGCCGCTGTGCGACTGGAGGTACCCCCACCCGCTTGCGGGGCGAGGTGGGCAATCGGGCGTAGCCCGCCCGGCGATCGGCACTGGCAGGATGGTTCCGTGAGCCGCAGTCAAGACGACGCCGACGCTGACGTCGGCTTGATCGTCGCCGTCAAGCGACTGACCGCCGCCAAGACGCGACTGGCGCCGATCTTCTCCGCATCCACGCGGGAGAGCGTCGTTTTGGCCATGCTGGTCGACACCCTCACCGCCGCGTCGAGGGTGAGATCCGTTCGCCGCATCACCGTCGTCACACCCGACGACGTCGCCGCCGCGGCGGCGACCGAACTCGGCGCCGAGGTGCTCTCCGATCCGACGCCGGACGGCCACTTGGACCCGCTGAACAACGCGATCGCGGCCGCCGAACGCGTGGTGTCCCAGTCGGTCTCGAATATCGTTGTGCTGCAAGGCGATCTGCCGGCATTACAGACGCAGGAACTTGCCGAAGCGATTGCCGCGGCACGCCGGTACGAGCGTAGTTTCGTCGCCGATCGCCTCGGCACCGGTACTGCGGCCCTGTGCGCGTTCGGAACCACACTCGCCCCCCGGTTCGGGCCGGATTCGTCTGCACAGCACCGACATTCGGGCGCGATCGAACTCACCGGCGCGTGGCCGGGACTGCGTTGCGACATCGACACACCCGACGACCTGGCCGTCGCCCGTCGTCTCGGAATGGGACCGGCGACGACCCGGGCGGTTACAGTGTCGGCACCTCAGCGGGGGTAACGACGGGTAAACAGCTCCTCAACGGCAAATGTCTGCCACCTAGTCGGTGGCAGCACCCCCCGCCCATGGGGAATGATCACAAGAGTGACTGACATCGAAGCCCCGGACACCACAGTCAGCGACGAGACGCCCATGTGGCAGTCCGCAGATTCTGCGCCGGGTGCACCGCCCGCCACCACAGTCACCGCGGTGGACAATCCGCTTCCCGGGGACCGCTATCTCAACCGCGAATTGAGCTGGCTGGATTTCAACGCGCGCGTCCTGGCTCTGGCCGAGGACACCTCGCTGCCGCTGCTGGAGCGGGCGAAGTTCCTGGCGATCTTCGCTTCTAACCTCGATGAGTTCTACATGGTGCGCGTCGCCGGTTTGAAGCGGCGCGACGAGATGGGTCTGTCGGTACGCTCCGCGGACGGCCTGACCCCGCGCGAGCAGTTGCGCCGGATCGGCGAGCAGACCCAGAAGATCGCCACCCGGCACGCAGAGGTTTTTCTGAACTCGGTGGAGCCCGGGCTGGCCGGGGAAGGCATCCACATCGTCACCTGGGCCGACCTGGATCAGGACGAACGTGACCGGCTGTCGACCTACTTCACCGAGCAGGTCTTCCCGGTCCTGACTCCGCTGGCCGTGGATCCCGCTCACCCGTTCCCGTTCGTCAGCGGCCTGAGCCTGAACCTGGCAGTCACGGTCAAGCAGCCCGACGACGGCGGTCAGCATTTCGCGCGAGTTAAGGTGCCCAACAACGTCGATCGCTTTGTCGAGCTCGACGATCGTGACGGCGCCGACGAGTCGGCCGGCAAGAAAGAAGTCCGCTTCTTGCCGATGGAAGAGCTGATCGCGGCCTTCCTGACGTCGCTGTTTCCGGGCATGGAAATCGTTGAGCACCACGCATTCCGGATAACCCGCAATGCCGATTTCGAGGTCGACGAAGATCGCGACGAAGACCTACTGCAGGCGCTGGAGCGCGAGCTGGCCCGTCGGAGGTTCGGATCGCCGGTGCGCCTCGAGGTTGCCGACGACATGACCGAGCACATGCTGGAGTTGCTGCTGCGGGAACTCGACGTGCATCCCGGCGATGTCATCCAAGTGCCGGGCCTGCTTGATCTCTCGTCGCTGTGGCAGATCTACGGCGTCGACCGCCCAGGGCTGAAGGATCCCACCTTCGTTCCGTCGACCAGCCCCGCGTTCGCCGACCGGGAAACTCCGAAGAGCATTTTCGCGACACTACGCGAAGGTGACGTCCTCGTTCACCATCCCTACGAGTCGTTCTCCACCAGCACGCAACGCTTTATCGAATTGGCTGCCGCTGACCCCAACGTGCTGGCCATCAAACAAACGCTGTATCGCACCTCCGGTGATTCACCGATCGTTCGGGCACTGATCGAAGCCGCCGCGGCCGGAAAGCAAGTAGTCGCGCTGGTCGAAATCAAGGCCCGGTTCGACGAACAGGCCAACATCAAATGGGCCCGTGCGCTCGAGCAGGCGGGAGTCCATGTGGCCTACGGCCTGGTCGGCTTGAAGACGCATTGCAAGACGTGCCTGGTGGTCCGCCGCGAAGGCTCGACGATCCGGCGTTACTGCCACATCGGGACCGGAAACTACAACAGCAAAACGGCCCGGCTGTACGAGGACATCGGCCTGCTGACCGCCGATCCCGACATCGGCGCCGATCTCACCGATCTGTTCAACACGTTGACGGGCTATTCACGCAAGGTGTCCTACCGCAACCTGTTGGTCGCACCGCACGGTATTCGCGTCGGCATCATCGAACGCATCAACCGCGAGATCGCCGCGCATCAGGAAACCGGTAACGGACATATCCGGTTGAAGATGAACTCCCTCGTCGACGAGCAGGTCCTCGATGCGCTGTACCGGGCGTCGCAGGCCGGCGTGCGCATCGAGATCGTGGTGCGCGGAATCTGCGCACTGCGCCCCGGTGTCGAGGGCTTCTCCGAAAACATCACCGTGCGCTCAATTCTCGGACAATATCTAGAGCACTCGCGGATCTTCAATTTCCACGCCATCAATGAATTCTGGATCGGCAGCGCCGACATGATGCACCGCAATCTCGATCGGCGCGTCGAGGTACTGGTTCAGGTCAAGGATCCTCGACTGACCGCACAACTGAACGACATCTTCGAATCGGCGCTCGACCCCGCCACGCGCTGCTGGGAACTGAGGCCGGATGGACAGTGGACGGCATTGCCGAAAGCCGGTCACACGGTTCGCGACCACCAGGTGTCGTTGATGGATGAACACCGCAGTTCCTGACCAGGCTCTGCCCTGACCTTGTGGCCGAAGGGCCGACGGTCCCGAATTGAACTGCAGGAGTTCAGGTGCCCACACAGTCCTCGTCGGGCCGCTCGGCGAGCAAAATTGTTCACGCCGCCGGCGGTGTGCTGTGGCGACCCGGGTACCGCGAATCCGCCGCGGAGATCGCCGTGATCCACCGTCCGCGATATGACGACTGGTCGCTGCCCAAAGGAAAGGTCGATCCCGGCGAGACTGAGCCGGTGACCGCAGTGCGTGAGGTATTCGAGGAGACCGGGCACCACGTACACCTGGGCCGCCGAATTGCGACGGTGAATTATCCGATCGAGCAACGCACGAAAAGAGTGCAGTATTGGTCGGCACGTAGCCTCGGCGGCAGTTTCGCCCCAAACAATGAAGTCGACGACCTACTCTGGCTGCCCGCCCCCGCCGCGATCAAAAAGGTGTCATACGCCTACGACCGAAAGATATTGCGTCGGTGGGCCAAACAACCGGCGGATACCCAATCGGTTCTGATAGTCCGGCACGGCACCGCAGGCAGCAAGTCCCGATTCTCCGGTGACGACAAGATACGGCCGTTGGACAAGAAGGGCCGCGCGCAGGCAGAGGCACTTGTCGCGCAGTTGTCGTGCTTCGGCGCAACCGATGTCTATGCCGCGGATCGCGTGCGATGCCACCAAACGGTGGAGCCCTTGGCCGAGGAGCTGGGCGTCACCATCAACAACGAGCCGACACTGACCGAAGAGGCTTACGCCGACAACCCCAAGCGCGGTCGACGGCGAATTCTGCAGATTGCCGGCTCGCACCCCACACCGGTGATTTGCACACAGGGCAAGGTGATTCCGGACCTGATCGCGTGGTGGTGCGAGCGCGACGGGATCCGCCCGGACAAGTCCCGCAACCGCAAGGGCAGCACGTGGGTACTGTCGCTGGCGGAGGGCCGCCTGATCGCCGCCGATCACATCGGCAACGCGTTGGCCGCCAACGTAGTTACCTGACACGCAAATTCGCCGCGGAGCGGCACAAGAGCCGGGTCCGCGGCGAATCTGCGTTTGATGCGGTTTGCGTCTAGCGACGGCCGCGACGGGCCGCGGCCTTCTTGGCCGGCGCCTTGGTGGCGGCCTTCTTGACGACAGCCTTCCTAACCGCCTTCTTCGCCACGGCCTTCTTCACGGCTTTCTTCGCCACGGCCTTCTTCACCGCCTTGCGGGCCACAGCCCTCGTGGCGGCCTTCTTCACCACGGCCTTCTTCACGGCCTTGCGGGCCACGGCCTTCTTCACGGCCTTGCGGGCCACGGCCTTCTTCACGGCTTTCTTCGCCACGGCCTTCTTCACGGCTTTCTTCGCGACGGCCTTCTTCACGGCCCCGCCTGCGACAACGCCACGTTTCACTGCTGGTCCTTCCGCCGGAAGCCGTTGCGAGCCAGAAACAACCGCTTTGAATTGTGCGCCGGGCCGGAAGGCCGGCACGGAGGTTGGCTTCACCTTTACGGTCTCGCCGGTGCGGGGATTGCGGGCGACGCGGGCCGCGCGGCGCCGCTGCTCGAAAACACCGAACCCAGTAATGGTGACACTCTCGCCCTTGTGTACTGCGCGCACAATCGTGTCGACGACATTCTCGACGGCCGCGGTTGCGTGCCGACGGTCTGAGCCCAATTTGTCTGTGAGTACATCGATGAGCTCTGCTTTGTTCATGCAAATCCTCCGAAGCTAGTGGTCCTCGTTTGGACCGACTAGAGGACACGGTAAACCCTCAGGTGCCTGATTTCCAAGAGCCACGCGCAATTTCAATGGTTCCTGGCGAACTTTTTAGGAATCCGCTTGCCGCGCTTGGGAGGTGGCGCCGTCGTCAAATACGGCCGTGTGGCGCCTCGAATTCGGACTCAATCGGGCCGTTAGGCAGTAGGCAAAGTCTTCGGCTTCCAGTCCGGCCGAGCCGCCTCAAAGACTCCGATCTGATCCTGTTTCCGCAGCGTAAGGGCTATGTCGTCAAGACCTTCGAGCAAACGCCAGGCGGTGTAATCGTCAATCGTGAACGGCACCACCACCGTTCCCGCCGACACATTCCGATCTTGAAGATTGACAGTGATTTCCAACCCCGGACTGCTCTCGATGAGCTTCCAAAGAAGTTCGACATCATCCTGAGCAACTTCGGCCGCTAACAGACCCGACTTCCCCGCATTGCCCCGAAAAATGTCGCCGAACCGCGACGAGATCACTACCCGGAAGCCGTAGTCCATAAGCGCCCACACCGCGTGCTCGCGCGAGGATCCGGTGCCGAAATCGGGTCCAGCGACCAGTACTGAACCTCTGTCAAATGGGCTGAGATTGAGCACAAACGACGGATCGGTCCGCCAGGCGGCGAACAATCCGTCGTCGAAACCCGTTCGGGTCACTCGCTTCAAATAGACCGCGGGAATGATCTGATCGGTGTCGACATTGGAACGCCGCAGCGGCACTCCGATGCCCGTGTGGGTATGAAAAGCGTCCATTGGATTTCTCCCTCTCCTCAGTTCAAGTCGGCCGGAGCGGAGAGCTTCCCGCGCACCGCGGTGGCGGCGGCAACCGCCGGTGACACCAAATGCGTACGGCTGCCCTTGCCCTGGCGGCCTTCGAAATTGCGGTTTGACGTTGCGGCGCAGCGCTCTCCCGGTGCCAACTGGTCGGGGTTCATCCCCAAGCACATCGAGCAGCCGGCCTGACGCCACTCGGCGCCTGCAGCGGTGAAGATCTCGCCCAGCCCTTCGCTTTCGGCCTCCGCACGCACCCGCATCGACCCCGGCACGATCAGCATCCGCACGCCGTCGGCCACTTTTCGGCCCCGCAATATGTCAGCGACCGCGCGCAGATCCTCGATGCGACCGTTGGTGCACGATCCGACGAACACGGTGTCGACCGCGATCTCGCGCATCGGGAGTCCGGGCCGAAGGTCCATGTACGCCAGCGCTTTCTCAGCCGCCTGCCGCTCGTGGTCATCGGTCATCAGCTCGGGATCCGGGACCGAGGCGCCCAACGGCACTCCTTGGCCGGGATTGGTGCCCCATGTCACGAACGGGGTCAACGATGCGGCGTCTACATAGACTTCGGTGTCGAACTCGGCGCCGTCGTCGGTTCCCAACTGATCCCAATAGGCCTGCGCTGCATCCCACTGCGCACCCGTCGGAGCATGTGGCCGGCCGCGCAGGAATGCGTAGGTGGTGGCATCCGGTGCCACCATGCCCGCCCTGGCCCCGGCTTCGATACTCATGTTGCAGACCGTCATCCGGGCCTCCATCGACAGCGATTCGATGGCACTGCCCCGGTATTCGATGACGTGGCCCTGACCGCCGCCGGTGCCGATCTTCGCGATCACCG
>DATDLZ010000042.1:0-7330 GCA_036519055.1 Mycobacterium sp. | reverse complement strand
CTGATGGGCGATGCGTCGGCCATCGCGGCGTTGCACACCGACGTGATGCGGCCGCTCGCCGACGCCGGTCCCACCCTCACCGAGACCCTGGATGCCTACCTCGACTGCGGCGGAGCGATCGAGGCCTGCGCCCGCAAGTTGTTCGTTCATCCAAACACCGTGCGCTACCGATTGCGGCGGATCGCCGACTTCACCGGACGCGACCCCACCCTGCCGCGTGACGCTTACGTCCTTCGGGTAGCCGCGACCGTGGGCCACCTGACATACCAGGCCCAGCACTCCAGCGCCGCTAGCAACATAGTGACGCCTGTCACGCCGACAGTGGAAAAGGAGCTGGTCGCGCCTTCCGGGACCGCCGAAGCCGGATGACATATTGCGGCGCGATCTCAAACACGTCGCATCGCGTGCTGTTTTGTGGAGTCTCCACAAAAACATAAGACAAGGTTCATAATCTGTTACACCGCGCAAAGACGCCTTCACAGTGTTCCCTTAAGAATGTGATTGCACTGCTTGCGCCCGGACAAGGGTCGCAGACCGCGGGGATGCTGTCGCCGTGGCTGGAACTGCCCGGCGCCGCAGACCAGTTGACGTCGTGGTCGACGGCCAGCGGCTTGGACCTTTCCCGGCTGGGCACCACTGCCTCGACCGAGGAAATCACCAACACCGCGATCGCCCAGCCCTTGATCGTCGCCGCCACACTGCTTGCGCACCAGGAGCTGACGACGCGGGGGCTGCGTGCCGGCGACGGGCTCGCCGGCGAAGAACTTGTCGTCGCCGGCCACTCGGTCGGTGAAATCGCCGCCTACGCGATCGCCGGAGTGATCTCCGCCGATGACGCCGTCGCGCTGGCCGCCACCCGTGGCGCGGAGATGGCCAAGGCCTGCGCCGACGAGCCGACCGGCATGTCCGCCGTTCTCGGCGGCGACGAGACCGAGGTGCTCGCGCGGCTCGAACAGCTCGACCTGGTCGCGGCTAACCGCAACGCCGCCGGCCAGATCGTGGCCGCCGGCCGGCTGAGCGCGCTGGACAAGCTCGCCGAAGACCCGCCAGAGAAGGCCCGGGTTCGCGCATTGGGCGTGGCCGGCGCCTTCCACACCGAGTTCATGGCCTCGGCCCTCGACGGCTACGCCGCCGCGGTGCAGAACGTGGCGACCTCCGAGCCGACCGCCGTTCTGTTGTCCAACCGCGACGGCCAGCCGGTGAGCTCGGCCGCCGATGCGATGGAAAAGCTTGTCGCACAGTTGACCCGGCCGGTGCGCTGGGACCTGTGCTCCGAAACTCTGCGTCAGCGCAGTGTCACGGCGATCGTCGAGTTCCCACCGGCGGGGGCTCTGTCCGGCATCGCCAAACGCGAACTCCGCGGGGTACCGACGCGTGCCGTCAAGACCCCCGCAGACCTGGACGGTTTGACAGAGCTGTAACCCCCAAAAGAGTTGGCCCCCGGGCTAAATCGTCGAACATGTTCGTTACTACAACCGCATACCGCACGTTAAGTCAGCAGTACACAACACATTACGAAGGGAAACACATCGTGTCCGTCAGCCAGGAAGAAATCATCGCCGGTATCGCCGAGATCATCGAAGAGGTCACCGGTATCGAGCCGTCGGAGATCACCCCGGAGAAGTCGTTCGTCGACGACCTGGACATCGACTCGCTGTCGATGGTGGAGATCGCCGTGCAGACCGAGGACAAGTACGGCGTGAAGATCCCCGACGAGGACCTCGCCGGTCTGCGTACCGTCGGTGACGTCGTCAACTACATCCAGAAGCTCGAGGAAGAAAACCCCGAGGCCGCCCAGGCGCTGCGCGCCAAGTTCGAGACGGACCCCGCGAAGCAGGAAGCTGACAGCAAGTGACCAAACCTTCCACTGCTAACGGCGGTTACCCCAGTGTTGTGGTAACCGCCGTAACGGCGACGACTTCGATCTCGCCGGACATCGAAGGCACGTGGAAGGGTCTGCTGGCCGGCGAAAGCGGCATCCGCGTGCTCGAAGACGAGTTCGTCACGAAGTGGGACCTGCAAGTCAAAATTGGCGGGCACCTCAAGGAATCACCCGACGACCACATGGGCCGGCTGGACATGCGCCGGATGTCCTACGTCCAGCGGATGGCCAAGCACCTGAGCGGCCAGTTGTGGGAGAACGCCGGCAGCCCCGAAGTCGACCCAGACCGGTTCACGGTCGTGGTCGGCACAGGCCTGGGCGGTGCCGAGAAGATCGTCGAGAGCTACGACCTGATGAACGAGGGCGGCCCCCGCAAGGTGTCGCCACTGGCCGTACAGATGATCATGCCGAACGGCGCTGCGGCCGTCGTCGGTCTGCAGCTGGGCGCTCGCGCCGGAGTGATGACCCCGGTGTCGGCCTGCTCGTCGGGCTCGGAGGCCATCGCCCACGCGTGGCGGCAAATCGTCATGGGTGACGCGGACTTTGCGGTCTGCGGCGGCGTCGAGGGCAACATCGAGGCACTGCCCATCGCGGCGTTCTCGATGATGCGGGCCATGTCGACCCGCAACGAGGACCCCGAAGGGGCGTCGCGGCCGTTCGACAAGGCGCGCGACGGCTTCGTCTTCGGCGAGGCCGGCGCGCTGATGGTGATCGAGACTGAAGAGCACGCCAAGGCCCGTGGCGCCAAGCCGCTGGCCCGGTTGATGGGTGCCGGCATCACGTCGGACGCCTTCCACATGGTGGCGCCGGCCGCCGACGGCGTGCGTGCCGGACGGGCGATGGCCCGTTCGCTGGAATTGGCGGGCTTGTCTCCCAAGGACATCGATCACATCAACGCGCATGCGACCGCCACACCGATCGGCGACACAGCCGAGGCCAACGCGATCCGGGTAGCCGGATGCCAAGATGCCGCGATCTACGCGCCCAAGGGGGCGCTGGGTCACTCCATCGGCGCCGTGGGCGCGCTGGAATCGATCCTGACCGTGCTTGCGCTGCGAGATGGCGTTATTCCGCCGACACTTAACTACACCACGCCCGATCCGGAGATCGACCTCGACGTCGTCGCAGGCGAGCCACGTTATGGCGAGTACCAGTACGCCATCAACAACTCGTTCGGTTTCGGCGGACACAACGTCGCGTTGGCCTTCGGGCGGTACTGATCAAGGCGTCCCGCGACATTGCGGGCCGCAGACGGCCCGAGGTGGGGGTACCTCCCGCTTGCGGGGGCGCGCCGGACAACCAAGGAAGGACACGTTCGTAGGGCCCATGACCACACCGTCAAAGTTGGCTACGGGGAACGGTTTCCCCAACATCGTCGTCACCGGCGTCGCCATGACGACTGCCCTGGCAACCGACGCGGAGACCACGTGGAAGTTGCTGCTGGACGGGCAAAGTGGCATCCGTACCCTTGAGGACCCGTTCGTCAAGGAATTCGACCTGCCGGTGCGCATCGGTGGGCATCTGCTCGAGGAGTTCGACAGCCAGTTGGACCGCGTCGAGAACCGCCGAATGGGCTACCTGCAGAAGATGGCCACGGTGGTGGGCCGGCGGGTGTGGGAGAACGCCGGGTCCCCAGAGGTGGATACCCGGCGGTTGATGGTGTCGATCGGCACCGGGATGGGCTCCAGTGAGGAGCTGATCTTCGCCTACGACGGCATGCGCGCACGTGGATTGAAGGCGGTCTCTCCGCTGGTCATCCAGATGTACATGCCCAATGGCGCGGCCGCCGCGGTCGGGTTGGAACGGCACGCCAAAGCCGGGGTGATGACCTCGGTGTCGGCCTGCGCGTCCGGCTCGGAGGGCATCGCCCGCGCCTGGCAGCAGATCGCGCTGGGCGAGGCCGACATCGCGATCTGTGGTGGCGTCGAGACCAGGATCGAGGCGGTGCCGATTGCGGGCTTCGCTCAGATGCGCATCGTGTTGTCCACCAACAACGACGACCCCGCCGGCGCCTGCCGTCCGTTCGACAAGGACCGCAGCGGCTTCGTCTTCGGCGAGGCCGCCGCCTTGATGGTGGTCGAGACCGAGGAGCACGCCAAGGCGCGCGGGGCCAACATCCTGGCCCGGATCATGGGGGCAAGCGTCACCTCGGACGGCTTCCACATGGTGGCGCCGGACCCCAACGGCGAGCGGGCCGGGCATGCGATGACGCGGGCGATCCAGCTCGCCGGCCTCACCCCGGCCGACATCAGCCACGTCAACGCCCACGCCACCGGCACGTCCGTCGGTGACCTGGCCGAGGGCAAGGCCATCAACAACGCGCTGGGCCCGCACGGTGGGAACGCGGCCGTGTACGCACCCAAGTCCGCGCTGGGCCACTCGGTCGGCGCGGTCGGCGCCGTAGAATCGATCTTGACCGTCATGGCACTGCGCGACCAGGTCGTTCCACCCACGCTGAACCTGGTGAACCTCGACCCGGAGATCGACCTGGACGTGGTGGCGGGCGAGCCGCGAACTGGCGACTACAAGTACGCGATCAACAACTCTTTCGGGTTCGGCGGGCACAACGTGGCGTTGACCTTTGGCCGCTACTAACCCCGCATCCCCGAACAGCGATGAGACGAGGAGAATTGCGATGACGACCCTGGCCCCTGAGGCAATCGATGAGTCGCTCGACCCGCGCGATCCACTGCTGCGGCTGAGCAGGTTCTTCGACGACGGCAGCATCGAGCTGCTGCACGAGCGCGACCGCTCCGGTGTGCTCGCCGCGGGCGGAACCGTTAACGGCTTGCGCACCATCGCATTTGCCACCGACGGCACCGTGATGGGCGGGGCCATGGGTCTCGAGGGCTGCACGCACATAGTCAACGCCTACGACACCGCCATCGAAGAGCAGAGCCCGATCGTGGGCATCTGGCATTCAGGCGGTGCGCGCCTGGCCGAGGGTGTGAAGGCGTTGCACGCCGTCGGGTTGGTATTCGAGGCCATGATCCGCGCGTCCGGATACGTCCCGCAGATCTCGGTGGTGGTCGGTTTCGCCGCCGGCGGCGCGGCCTACGGGCCGGCGCTGACCGACGTCGTCATCATGGCGCCGGAGGGTCGGGTGTTCGTCACCGGGCCCGACGTCGTGCGCAGCGTCACCGGTGAAGACGTGGACATGGCCTCGCTGGGCGGCCCGGACACGCACCACAAGAAGTCCGGAGTCTGCCACATCGTGGCCGACGATGAGGCCGACGCTTACGAGCGTGGTCGCCGCCTGGTCGGATTGTTCTGCCAGCAGGGCCATTTCGACCGCAGCAAGGCTGAGGCGCACGAGAGCGACCTGCACGCGCTGTTGCCGGAGTCGCCACGTCGGGCCTACGACGTGCACCCGCTCGTCATCGCACTGCTCGACGACGACGCGCCGTTTGAGGAGTTCCAGGCCAAGTGGGCGCCGTCAATGGTGGTCGGCTTGGGCCGCTTGTCGGGCCGCTCGGTCGGCGTGCTGGCCAACAACCCGCTGCGCCTCGGCGGCTGCCTCAACTCGGAAAGTGCCGAGAAGGCAGCACGTTTCGTGCGACTGTGCGACGCGTTCGGCATCCCGCTGATCGTGATCGTCGACGTGCCCGGCTACCTGCCTGGCGTCGACCAGGAATGGGGCGGCGTGGTGCGCCGCGGCGCCAAACTCCTGCACGCGTTCGGTGAGGCCACCGTTCCGCGGGTCACGCTGGTCACCCGAAAGATCTACGGCGGGGCCTACATTGCGATGAACTCCCGCTCGCTGGGCGCGACCAAGGTGTTCGCCTGGCCGGATGCCGAGGTCGCTGTGATGGGTGCCAAGGCCGCGGTCGGCATTCTGCACAAGAAGAAGCTGGCCGCTGCGGCCGACGACGAGCGCGACGCGCTGCACGACGAGCTGGCCGCTGAGCACGAGCGGATCGCCGGCGGTGTGGACAACGCCATCGAGATCGGTGTCGTCGACGAGAAGATCGACCCCGCCCACACCCGCGGCCGGATCACCCAGGCGCTAGCCGAGGCACCGGCACGGCGCGGACGGCACAAGAACATCCCGCTGTAAGCGGGTACCCCTTACTTGACCAGGGCGGAAATCAACGCCCTGCCCACTTTTGACTTGGCCCGGCTGCTGAGCCGGTACCAGGTATCGCCGATTGCGAGCGGCCGGCTACGGTCCCGCTCATCATCATCGAGCTTCAGCAGCGTGTCCGCGGTGCGATGCGCAAAGCGTTCCTTCTCATCGGTGGACAGGTCACACCGTTCAAGGAATTCCATTGCGGCGAAGTTGTCCTGGAACGGGTAGTCGACCGAGAACATGAGATTGTCGAGACCCAGCATCGCGCGGGCGCAATCGAACACCGGCACGTCGAAAACTCCACTGCTGGTGATGAACACGTTGTTGCGCAAGTAATAGCCGACGTTGTTGCGCATCAGCGGCTGCTCGGACCCGGCTGCCGACAGCCAACCGGCCATCGTCAATCCGGCATTGAGCCGGGTGAAGCAGAACGGCAGCAGTTCACCCATGTGTCCGACGATGATCTTCAGATCCGGATGGCGGTCGAACACACCGGCGCAGATCAACCGCAACAGATGCGTGCCGGTTTCCACCGGCCAGCCCCAAGTGGGCACCAGCGCCGAGTCGAACGGCGTGTAGTAGACATCCGTCACCGGCTGCGGCGGATCGGTGGGATGGATGTAGATCGGAACACCCAACGATTCGGCCTGGGCGAGCAGCACGTCGTACGACGGGTCGTCGAGGTAGCGGCCGTTGGTGTGTCCGTTGATCAACGCGCCTTTGAAGCCGAGTTGGTGAACCGCTCGTTCCAGCTCGTCGGCGGCGTGAGCGGGCGATTGGGTGGGCAGCATGGCAAAGCCCGCGAACCGGGATGGTTGGGCGGCAACGACTTCGGCCAGCCAGTCGTTGACTTCGCGGCTGACCGCGACCGCCAGCTCGGCTTGGTCGTCGGCAAGCACCTGGACTCCCGGCTGGACGTGTGAGAGGACCTGCACATCGATCCCGGCCGCGTCCATCTGGCGAATACGCTGAGGCCCGACATCGCTGAGCCGGACGCGTACCGGCGGGTACTTCTGCTGTAGCGGCGCGGGAACCAGGTCCCACACCCGCGGGTGCAGTAATGCTTCTTCCATCGCGACCGTTCGGATGGCCGAATCTGTGCTCACCGCAGCGACATTGGCTTGGTTGCGGTGACGGCGTGGGCGCGGATGAACGGAACTCCCCACCACGCCCGCCAGCCGAGATCTTGCCGCTCGACGCTCGCCATGCCGCATTCCTGCAGCCAGGTCGCATACTGCCGGGTGAAACCAAGATCGGCGATCACGACATGGCCGCCGGGCCGCAGCACGCGCACGGCCTCGTCGATGGCGGACCGCCGCGCGTGGTTGTCCGGCAGATTGTGGATCGCGAGGTTGCTGACGACAAGATCGAATGAGTCG
>DATDLZ010000041.1:0-6370 GCA_036519055.1 Mycobacterium sp. | reverse complement strand
TTGCGGTGCAGCACGCCGATGCCGCCGGAGCGGGCCATCGCGATCGCCATCCGAGACTCGGTGACGGTGTCCATCGCCGAGCTGACCAGCGGCACCTTCAACCGGATCTTCTTGGTGAGCCGGCTGGAAGTGTCGGCGTTGGCCGGCACCACATCGGACGCAGCCGGCAGCAGCAGGACATCGTCGAACGTCAGTCCCAGCATCGCGATCTTCTGCGGGTCGTCACCGCCGGTCGGTACCGGATCGTCCGGAAAACCACCCACCCGGGGATACGACGTGACAATCAGGTCGCCGCTGCCTTCGAGACGGGACAAGCCAGATGACATTGCCGGGGCCTCCCATATGCGCGCGGAGTAAGAATGCCATCCTATCGGCTCGCCCGACCACCGCTGACGACGCGCGCCGTAAGCGCGCGGGGTGGGGGTCCCCCCCAGCCGCGACAGCGGCGAGGGGGCAAGGCGGAACATGAGGCCTCGGCCGCTTACGACCCGCGCCGGAGAAGGCCCCGCGAGGTGGCGGAACATGGAGCTTCGGCCGCCGACGACCCGCGCCGGTGAAGGCCCCGCGAGGTGGCGACATGGGGGCTGGGCTGCGGGGTAGCGCTGGCGTGATGCCCGCCCTGCTGCGTAATGTGGAGCCGTGCGCGACTACCTTCCGCCCGGTCTGCCGCCCGACCCATTTGCCGACGACCCCTGCGATCCGTCGGCGGCGTTGGACGCGGTCGAGCCCGGTCAACCGCTGGACGCCCAGGAGCGGATGGCTGTCGAGGCCGATCTGGCCGATCTCGCGGTGTACGAGGCCTTGTTGGCGCACAAAGGTATTCGCGGCCTGGTGGTGTGTTGCGACGAGTGTCAGCAGGACCACTATCACGACTGGGACATGCTGCGCGCCAACCTACTTCAGCTGCTGGTCGACGGCACCGTGCGCCCGCACGAGCCGGCCTACGACCCCGAGCCCGATTCCTACGTGACCTGGGATTACTGCCGCGGGTACGCCGACGCCTCGCTCAACGAGGCCACCACGGACACCGAGGGCTTTCACGGGCGCCGTTGAGCGCCTCCCTCTTCTGGACGACTAAGTCCGCCTAGCCACCAAACGGGTTGGGCGCAACCGTGATTACCGGATCGCCCGGCGGGATTACCGCCACGGTGGCTGTTGCGCTGACCACCGGGGCCGTGCCCGGCAGTGCGTTGGGCGGCATCGTCGCATTACGGTCGCGGCTGGCGACCTTCGCGTTCAGCAGGTTCACCTTGTCGATGAGCCCCTGCTTGCGGCCGTTGTCCTTGACCGTCTGCACGTGAGCGCCGACCGCGGCCAGTTTGTCCTGCGCCTGATCCCATTGGCCCAGCGTGATCATTTGCTGAACCTGGTCCAGGTCGGTCTCGGCGGACACGGCGATCTGGTCGTCGTGCACAGACGCGGGCTCCCCGAACAGCATCCCGAATCCCGCGACACCGAGGACGGCCGCGGCCAACGCGCTGACCAGCGCTGTCCGCCGCCGGGCGCGCCGGCGCACCGCCAGCCCACGGTTCAGCACCGCCACCGCGTCCTGCTCCGGACACACCCCGCGGGGGCCCATAACCCTCAGCTCGTCCCGCCAGTCCTCCAGCAGCCCGGCCAGCGCCCGGTCCCCGGTATCGCCGGCGTCGCCGACATCGACGAAATCGACCGGCTCGCGTTTGGCCAAGGCGTCGACGAACCGCTCGCTGCGCGCGACCGCATCCGGATCGGGCTGATCAAAAGGTGTGACAAACGGGTCAGACATAGTCTCGTCCTGCCGCGGCGATCGCGGATTTCAGCCGCGCCAACGCGCGGTGTTGGGCAACGCGCACCGCTCCGGCGGTGCTACCGACGGCCTCGGCGGTCTCCTCGGCGCTCAGACCGACGACCACACGCAGGATCAGGATCTCGCGTTGCTTGTCCGGCAAAATCTCGAGCAACTCGCTCATCCTGGTGACGGAGTCGGCGTCGATCGCCGCCTGCTCGGGACCGGGCTCGGCCGATCGGCGTTCCGGAACGGTCTCCGTGGCGTAGGAAAGATCGCGGCCGACGGCACGGTACGCGTCGGCCACCTTGTGCGCGGCGATGCCGTACACGAAAGCCAGGAACGGGCGGCCGCGATCGCAATAGTGCGGCAGCGCCATGACGGCGGCCAAGCAAACCTCCTGTGCCACATCATCGGCCGACAGACCGCTGCGCTCAAACGCGCCGATTCGTGCGCGGCAGTATCGGACCACGATCGGCCGGATCGTCTCCAGTACCTCTCGAAGCGCGTCTCGATCGCCTGCCACAGCATCGGCAACGACAGCGTCGAGACGGCCCTCTTGTGTTGTCATCGACGGCAACATCTCCAGCGTTACGAACCGGCTATCGCCCGGTTCGATGGGACTCCATTACGACCATAGTGACCCAGCAATGCTTAGAGCTTCCGCCAGGCTCCGCCCCAGTGCTCTACGCGGCGGGCGCAGTCGTCGCGGAGGTCCCGCAATTCCGCGATCCGGGTCGGGGTTTCCGTGCCGAGGTCGACGAGTAAGCAGGCCACCGCCCAACGCAGCGGTACCAGCCCCAATTGGCCGGTGAGCTCCAGCGCCCCGTCAGCAACATTCCGCGCCCGGTCGAGCGCGCCGGAGCTGCACAGCGCCGCGGCCAGCACCACTTGGCTCTTGGCCCGGTGCCGCGCCGAGCCGTCGAGGGTGGTCGCAGCCAACTCGACGGCCACCTCCGCGTTACGGACCGCGACGCCACCATCACCGCCAAACATCGCCAGCTCAGCGGCGACCCAGGCCTTCCGTATCGCCAGCCGTGCTGGCGCCTGCGCGACGAACGGGTCCGCCCGCTCAAGCAATACCGCCGCGGCGGCCAGCCGCCCGACACCCAGCGCGTCGGCCGCGAGCCCGATCAACGCATCGCCGGCCGCCTCAGGGTCGTCACCGGCGAGCGCCCATGCGCGACCGTCCCAACCGCGGGCAAGGCTGTGCCAGCCCAGCTGGCGCAGAAACGACGCGTGTGCGCTATGGGCCAGCGAGGAAAGCCGGTCCGACGGTGCGGCTCCCCGCAGCGCCGCAAGGTCGGCGTACGCAGTGCCGTAGCGGCCCTGTCCCCCGGCGCCGACCGCACGTAGCCACTGCTGATGCGGTGTTATGGCCGCAGGTAACGGCCAGCGTCCAGGCCGGTCGCCGAACGCGACCGCGGCAAGCCCTGACTCCACAGACGAGTGGTGAGAGAGATGTATCACGGCGGGCTACCCGTTAAGACTTCATGGTTTCTGAGTTACACCGGTATTAAATCCGTGGATGATCATATTTGTTGTGCTTGCGGCGTAATTCGCCTGCGAGCTGCGACATTTCCACATAGCAGGGGGTCAACATGCACTCCTCGGCTCAGCGGACTCATCGCGTCGATGAACTCGGGGTAAATTCCCAAGCCGCACTTCACCATTCGGCAGATTACAGCCTGTTGACGGAAAATCCCTAGCACCCCTACCTTTAGGTCGACGAGTAGTCACCGACGACCCGCTCGATTCAGTTGACGACGTACGTGATCGCGAACTGGCCTGAAGAGAGGGACATCAAATGCCGCAACCAGAGCAACTACCGGGTCCCAATGCAGACATTTGGGAATGGCAATTACACGGCCTTTGCCGCGGCGTGGATTCGTCAGTGTTCTTCCACCCAGACGGTGAGCGCGGCCGGGCCCGTCTGCAGCGGGAACGTCGGGCCAAGGAGATGTGCCGCACCTGCCCGGTGATGGCCCAGTGCCGTGCGCACGCCCTGGACGTCGGTGAGCCGTACGGAATTTGGGGCGGCCTGTCGGAGACCGAGCGCGAACTGCTGCTCAAGCGGGACATCAGCCGAACGCGCGGCATCCGCCGCAGCGCCTAGTTCTAGCCGGGACGGGTCGGCGTTTACAGAATCGACCCGTCCTGCTTGTACTGCTCGATTTTGTCCCAGTCGACCCCGGCTTCCAGCAGGATCTCCTCGGTGTGCTGACCGTGTTCGGGTGCGCCGGTCGGCTGAACGTGGTGACCGTCGAACTGGACCGGGTTGGTCGGCAGGATGTAGGGCTTGCCGTTCATCGCGGTCACCGTCGGGATGTAACCGTTGGCGATGACGGCGGGATCGTCGCACAGCTCGCTGGTCTTCTGCAGGACGGCCCAGGCACCCGACAGCGGCTTGAGGATTTCGCGCCACTGGTCGACGGTCTTTGACGCGAATTCCTCGTCCATGATGTCGATGAGCTCGCCGCGGTTTATGAAGCGGTTGTGGCCGTCGGCGAAGCGTTCGTCGGTGATCAGGTCGGTACGGCCGATGACCGTCATGAACTCGGGGTAGAACTTGTCGCCCTGCAACATCATCAGCGTGATGTAGCGGTCGTCCTTGGTCTTATAGTTGCCCACCAGCGGGTTGGGCATGTCGCGGTGGGTGAACGTCGGAATCGGGTCACCGCCGTAGAGCATCGCGGCGGTCACCTGCGGGGTCATCGCCCACGCGGCGAGGCCGAGCAGCGAGACGTCCACGATCGAGGTCTCACCGGTCGACTTGCGTTTGTACAGCGCGGCGGCGATCCCGCCGGCGATGGTCAGCCCACCCATCAGGTCGCCGAATGCCGGGGTCTGCATCACCGGCTCAGGAAGCTCGCGGGTCAGCGCATCGGCGATCCCGCCGCGTGACCAGAAGGACACACCGTCATAGCCGGGCCGGTCAGCGTCGGGACCCTGTGGCCCATAACCGGATCCGCGGACGTAGATGATGTCGGGGTTCGCGGCGCGAATCTGCTCGACCTCGATGCCGAAGTGTCTGCGACGACCGGGCAGATAACTGGTGAGGAACACGTCGCTGGTTTTCGCCAGCTCATAGACAACCTCTTGACCGCCCGGTGTGGTCAGGTCGATGCCGATGGATTTCTTTCCGCGGTTGGGCATTTCGATCATGTAGTTGACGGCAGTCGGACCGCCGGGAATGAGGCCCATGGTGACCAGCCCGCGCTGCGGGTCGCCGCCTTCACGCGGCTCGACCTTGATCACATCCGCTCCCCACTCGGCGAGCACCGCACCGGCCGCGGGGACGAACGTCCACGCCGCGACTTCCAAGATGCGGATGCCGGCAAGTGGTTTGGCGTCGGTCATAACGAGTCCTCCTGTATCACGGTTATTTTCGGACTATTCGCCGATCAGCCCGAATCGGCGGTAAGCGGCACTGATGTCGATACGCGCCTGCTCGGGCAACTTAGCCTGCGGTGGGCGGGATTCCGGGTACGAGCCGACCGGCAGCCCGATCACCGACGCGGCGTATTTGAACGCACCGCCCCAGTGGGTGAAGTAGTCGGGCCGCCCGGGGTAGCGAGTGAACCAGCCCCGCATGTCGAGCTCGAACTGGTCGAGACCCGACTCCTGCGCGTAATCCATTGCCTCGACCAACTTCTCGTTCCAGACCAAGTCCCAATACTCCGACAGGGCGCGTTTCTTCGGCGTCTCGAAGAGGTAGCCAGCGGTACCCAGCTGCCCGGGGCCGACGATGCCCGATTTCAGCCAGCCGGCCCGGTACACCGTCGTATCGCACTCCCAGATCACCAGATCCGGTGCCAGCTCGTGCAGGAAGCGGCTCTGATGCGGTCGGAACGATCCCTCTTTTGTGGCGCATACCGCGGGGATCTCTTCGACTATGCGCGCGCCCTCTTGAGCGGATAGCACATATCCCGAGCTGGGCGAGTTGAACATTCCCAGTGCGATATCGGTGCGGTCGGCGATGTATTTGAAGTAGTTCAAGGCCCCTTCGCCACCGTGCAATTCCATCATCGGGGTCTGAATGTAGACAATGTCGGCGCCCGCGTCCTGGGCATGCTGGGTGAGCTCCAGGCAGTCCTTGGCCGACATCGCCGCAGTGCACGATTGGACGATCACGTCCGGGCCGATGCCGCGGGCCTCGTCAATGGCGACTTCCAGCAGCTTCTTTCGCTCTGCGATGGTCAGCGACCAGAATTCCGATAAACCGCTTGTTACCCAAAGCATGGGGTGCCCGAGCGTGCCCACACAGTGCCGGACCAGGGTGCGGTAGGCGTCCCAGTCGATGTCGTCGCCGTCGCGCCCGCTGAACGGGGTGTACAGCGAGTCGCCGATGCCGTGCAATGCATTGCGCGCCCACTGACGAGCATCCTTGGCATTAGCCATTATTCACTCCTTGAACTAGCCGACGATCTCGAAGACCGCTGCGGCCGACGTCACCGCCTTGTCGGAGTTGCCCTCGTCGTGCAGCAACATGCGCACACCCACCTTGCCCGAACCGCCGACGTGCGCGGTGCCGTCCACCCGGAACGGCCCGACCTTGCCGCGCGACATGAACATCACGTGCCAGCTCACCACCTGCAGCTTGCG
>DATDLZ010000040.1:0-7020 GCA_036519055.1 Mycobacterium sp. | reverse complement strand
GACTCGTCGGGCGTAGCGCTGGTCGACGGAAACGGAAAGCTGACGGTCCGTCGGCGCGCCGGTCGGTTGGCCAACCTGGAGAGCGCGCTCGCCGAGACCGACCCCGCAGACCTGGTCGGCAGCACCGGCCTGGGGCACACGCGCTGGGCCACTCATGGACGTCCCACCGACCGCAACGCTCACCCACACCGCGACGCGGCGGGCAAGATTGCCGTCGTCCACAACGGCATCATCGAGAACTACGCGACTCTGCGCCACGAGCTCGAGGGAGCCGGTGTCGAGTTTGCCAGCGACACCGACACCGAGGTGGTTGTCCACCTGGTCGCCCACGAGTACCACCACGGCGAGACGGCGGGCGATTTCACCGCTTCGGTGCTGGCCGTGCTGCGCCGCCTCGAGGGCCACTTCACCGTGGTGTTCGCCAACGCCGACGAACCCGGGACCATCGTCGCGGCGCGCCGGTCCACGCCGTTGGTGGTCGGCATCGGCGACGGCGAGATGTTCGTCGGCTCCGACGTCGCCGCCTTCATCGGACACACGCGCGAGGCGGTCGAGCTCGGCCAGGATCAGGCCGTCGCGATCACCGCCGACAGCTACCGGATTACCGATTTCCACGGCAACGAGGACGTCGAATACCGCGAATTTCATATCGACTGGGACTTGGACGCCGCCGAAAAGGGCGGCTACGAGTACTTCATGCTCAAGGAGATCGCCGAGCAGCCCACCGCGGTCGCCGACACTCTGGTCGGGCATTTCGTGGACGGCCGCATCGTGCTGGACGAGCAACGGCTCTCCGATCAGGAACTGCGCGAGATCGACAAGGTTTTCGTCGTTGCCTGTGGCACCGCTTACCATTCCGGGCTGCTGGCCAAATACGCGATCGAGCACTGGACCCGACTGCCCGTCGAGGTGGAGCTGGCCAGCGAGTTCCGCTACCGCGACCCGGTGCTGGACCGCAGCACGCTGGTGGTTGCGATCTCGCAGTCGGGGGAGACCGCCGACACCCTGGAGGCCGTGCGGCACGCCAAGGAGCAGAAGGCCAAGGTCTTGGCGATCTGCAACACCAACGGCTCGCAGATCCCGCGGGAATGCGACGCGGTGCTCTACACCCGCGCCGGCCCGGAGATCGGGGTGGCGTCGACGAAGACGTTCCTGGCCCAGATCGCCGCGAACTACTTGGTCGGACTCGCGCTCGCGCAGGCCCGCGGGACCAAGTACCCCGACGAGGTCGAACGCGAATTCCGCGATCTGGAGTCGATGCCCGATCTGGTGGCCCGCGTGATCGCCGAGGTCGCGCCGATTGCCGAGCTGGCCCATCGGTTCGCCCAGGCGTCGACGATCCTGTTCCTCGGCCGTCATGTCGGCTACCCGGTGGCGCTGGAAGGCGCGCTGAAACTCAAGGAACTGGCCTACATGCATGCCGAGGGCTTCGCCGCCGGCGAGCTCAAACACGGTCCGATCGCACTGATCGAAGACGGTCTGCCGGTGATCGTGGTGATGCCCTCACCGAAGAGCTCGGCCATGCTGCACGGCAAGTTGTTGTCCAACATCCGTGAGATCCAGACGCGTGGCGCGGTCACCATCGTCATCGCCGAGGAGGGCGACGACACCGTTCGCCCGTACGCGGACCACTTGTTCGAAATCCCGTCGGTATCAACGCTTTTGCAGCCGTTGCTGTCGACCATCCCACTGCAGGTGTTCGCCGCCTCGGTAGCCCAGGCCCGCGGCTACGACGTCGACAAGCCGCGCAACCTGGCCAAGTCGGTCACCGTCGAGTAGCTACCCGCGCGGCGTTCAGCGAAACCGACGGTCAATCTGCCGAGGTGTCATAGCCGGCGCAGTCGCCGCAGAATTCTCGTAAAGGGAACGTTCGCGGCAAGACCGCGACGCAGACTCGGCTGCACCGCACTCATGTTGGCGAGCACCGGGTAATCCACGCCGCAGTCGCGCCATTCGGCGGCCTGCTCGATGACCTCGTCGGGTGTGCCGGTGAGGAAGAACTCCTTGAGTAACGACGGCGGCACCTGTGCGGCGGCGGACAGCACGGTCTGTTCGTTGAGGGTTTGCGGGATGATGTCTTGCGCGCCGGTGAAGTCTTCACCAAGCGGATGACTGGCCCCGTGGCGGGCCCACGCTTCAGCGGGCACGTTGAGTGCGAACGCCTTCATCGCGGTCGAGCCCAGCGCTTCGTCGACCTCGCCGCGGCTGGCGCCGGTCACCACGAAAAACCAGTTAGCGGCGATGATGGACAACGGGTCTCGGCCTGCGTCGGAGGCGGCGGACCGGACCTTTTCCAGTCCGGCTGCGTAGTTCTTGGGCTGGGCTGTCGCTGCGGGAAACCACGCGTCGGCGTAGCGGCCGGTGGCCCGCAGCATGCGTGGCCCATGGGCGGCGATCCAAATCTCCGGCCACTTGCCGCGGTAGGGGGGCAGGGCGAATGACGCGTTGTGCAGCGGGAAGAACGGTGAATCGCGAGTGACGAGCTCACCGCCGGAGTTCCACAGCGCCCGGATGGTCGCCATGGCTTCTTCGAAGCGCGCCACCGGTTTCGACCAGTCCACCCCGTAGGGCTCGTTGCCCTCCCGCTCGCCGGTGCCGATTCCCAAAATTGCCCGACCCCGGGTGAGCAGGTGCAGGGTCGCGGCCGCCTGTGCGGTGACGGCGGGATTGCGACGACCCACATCGGTGACGGAGGTGCCAAGGCGCAAGCGCCCTAAGCGATTTCGCGCAGCGAAATTTCCGAGCACGGTCCAGGGTTCGAGATACGCGTCGACGTCGGGTATCAGCCTTGCAGCCCCCACGTACTTCGGTGTCATCACCGCGCGCGGCAACAGCGAGTTGAGATGATCGGGCAGCCAGAATGAATCCATTCCGGTGGCTACGGCGGTGAGATAACTTGCTCGCGGCAACGCCGTCGGCCCAATGCGGGTGTGCACGAGATTTTCTGCCAAGCCGACTTTGAGCATGGGGGCTCTCCTTTGCCGGGATGTCCCCCGTCGCGCCACAGTCTAGGGCGAGCTCGTCACCCTCGAGTGGTTACAACGAACTGCGACCAGTCGGGCTCGCAGGTCGCTGCCCAGTACTCGTTGAGCCGCCACGGGCTGACGGTGTGGATCTCGCCGTCGGAGTTCTTGAAGTAGGAGTGCTTGACCGCGGGGTGTGACCACACCATCTGCTTGATTTCGTTCTGGGTGCGCTGATGCCAGTCCGCCGCCGCTTGGGCGGTCGGCTCGATTGAATGCACAGCCGGCTCGGCAAGTTTCGCCAAGCAGGTGTTGATGTAGCGCATTTGCAGTTCGGAGTTGAAGATCAGGCTGCCACCGTGGGCCAGATGCGCACCCGGCCCGTAGATGACGAAGAAGTTCGGGAACTGCGGCACGGTGATCCCCAGATAGGCGAACGGCCTGCTGCCCCAGACGCTGTGCAGGTCGGCACCGTCGCGGCCGGTGATGGCCATCGGCCACAGCACGTCGGTGTGCCGAAACCCGGTGGCGTAGACGATGATATCGACGTCGTGGATTTCGCCGTCCTCGGTGATGACGCCGTCGGCGGTGATCTCCCGGATCGGCGTGCGGACCAGGTCGACGTCGTCGCGGCGCAACGTGCGCAGCCAGGTTCCGTCGTCCTGCAGTGTCCGCTTGCCGGTGGCCGGATAGTCCGGTAGCACCTTGGCCAGCAGCTCCTCGTCGCCGTCCACCTGAGTGGTGATCCAGTCGGTGAACATCAGGCGGGCAATAGCATTGATCTCGCTGACCGCATAATCCTGGTTGGCGTAAGCCGGGTCGACCCGTGCCGCGTCGAGCCCCTTGTCGGACCCGGGCCACAGCACCAGGAATCGGTACCAGCGCGCGTAGAACGGCAGGTGGTCCATCGCCCAGCGCACGCCGTCGCCGACTTCCTCGTGGTACATCGGGTTGGGAAACATCCACTGTGCGGTGCGCTGAAACACGGTGAGGTGCTCGACTTCGTCGGCAATGGCCGGCGCTATCTGAAACCCGCTGGCGCCCGCACCGATCAGCGCGACGCGCTTGCCAGTGAAATCGAGCGAGTCGTCCCACCTTGCGGAATGAAACGACGGCCCGCGAAACGTATTCGCGCCCTTGAACTCTGGGATGTGCGGACGGTTGAGCTGACCGACGGCGGTGATGACGGCGCGCGCCTTCACCTCGGTGAGACCCTCGTCGTCCTCGCGCATAGTGACGGTCCACATGCCGTCTTCGTCGTCCCACTCGACGGCGACGACTTCGGCCTGCCAGCGCACATGGTCGTTCAGGCCGTGCTTGGCCATCACGCGGGTGAAGTAGCTCCGCAGCTCGGGCTGTTCGGCGAAGAAGTGCGACCACTCGTTGCTGGGCTCGAAGCTGTAGCAGTAGAAGTGGTTGGCCACGTCGACGCGCGCCCCGGGATAGCTGTTCTCCCACCATGTTCCACCCGGGCCAGCGTTCTTCTCCACGATGGTGAACGGAATGTTGGCCTGCTGCAACCTAATACCGGCCAGGATCCCCGATTCGCCGCAGCCGATGACGACCACCGGCACCTGCGCGGCACGGTCGGAGTCCAGCGGAGCCGGCCGGCGCGGGTCGACGCCCTGGAGGTCCATCTCCTCGGCGAGCAGCGCCAGGTAGTCGTCGGGCACGTTTTCGCAGACCGCCCAGTCCATCATTTCCCTGATGAGTTCGGGCGGCAGCGGGGCCGGCTCGGGGCAGCCGCGGTCGCGGTAGTCGGTGATCACCGGAAGCGCCTCGGCCCGTGCCCGCGCTTTGTCTTCGTCGGACATGAAGCCCTGGACCTCGTTGAGAAAGATCCCGGCAGGTTTGAACTCGCGGATGAAGTGTGGGTCTCCGGTGATGTGCACCAGCGACAGCAGCAATGTCGGGATGCTCACCTGCTCGAGCGCGGCGGCAATGTCGGTGGTGGAGGTGGTGAAAGGTTGGCCCGCGTAGCGGCTGCGCACCAAGAGAGATCCTTTCGCATCATCGCTGAGCGCCTGCGGCGGAAGCCCGGATTACGATACACACGGTTTCGTAATTGGTTTTAAACGATACGCGGGGCGTCCTACCGGATCAAGGGGTCCATCCCGAGGATCACGGTTGCGCCGTGCCACAGTAAACGCCGTGGGAGACGTCTCGTTCGGCACGCGACTACGGGGCTGGCTGGCCGCGGCGTGGCGGTTCGTGCGAACCGCGCCGTTGACCTATCTGTGGCTGGCCGTGCTGCTGGGCACCACGATTCGTCAGCTTCAGGCCGGGCGCCACTTGCATCGCCTTCTGGTCCATGCGTCCACCAATATTCATGACTTGGCGACCGACCCGCTGCATGTGCTGTTCGAAAGCCTGCTGTGGATCGACGGCCGATCCTGGACGCCGTATCTGTTGCTGTTCACTCTCTTCCTAGCGCCCGCGGAGCATTGGCTCGGTCAAATGCGTTGGCTCACCGTCGGATTGACTGCTCACGTCGGCGCAACATACATCAGCGAGGGTTGGCTGTACCTGGCGATTCAGTCTCACCACGCGCCGGAGCGACTGGTGCACGCCACCGATATCGGGGTCAGCTACTTTCTGGTCGGCGTGATAGCGGTGCTGGCATATCGCATTGCCCGGCCATGGCGATGGGTCTATCTCGCGGTATTGATCACCGTCTTCGTCGTCCTGCTGATCACGCAGTTCAACTTCACTGCGATCGGCCACTTTTCGGCGATCTTCATCGGGCTGCTGTTCTACCCGCTGGCCCGGCAGCGGCCGGCTATTTCCGGGTCGCGCTCACGTAGCTGATTCCGACGTAATTCTTGGCTTCGTCGTCGCTCGCCTTCCGAGGCACGTAATCTGGGCACAATGCGGCACTACTACTCGGCTGACGCGATCCGCGAGGCCGAAGCGCCGCTGTTGGCCAGCCTGCCCGACGGCGCGCTAATGGCCCGTGCTGCCTACGGATTGGCCACCGCGATCATCGGCGAGTTGATCGCCCACACCGGCGGGGTTGCCGGGCGGCGGGTGTGCGCCGTGGTCGGCTCGGGCGACAACGGCGGCGACGCGCTCTGGGCGGCAACCTTCTTGCGGCGCCGCGGCGTGGCGGCCGACGCGATACTGCTCAAACCGGATCGCACCCATCAGAAGGGTCTGGCCGCCTTCCGTCAAGCCGGCGGCCGGATCGTCGACAGCGTCGCCGCGACAACCGATCTCGTCATCGATGGCGTGGTCGGTATCTCCGGGTCCGGACCGTTGCGGCCGGACGCGGCCGACGTCTTCGCGGCGGTCGATGCCAACGCGATCCCGGTCGTCGCCGTCGACATCCCCAGCGGCATCGACGGCGCTACCGGGGCGATCACCGGTCCGGCCGTCCACGCCGCGCTGACCGTCACGTTCGGCGGCCTCAAGCCCGCGCACGCGTTGGCCGACTGCGGACGGGTGAAGCTGATCGACATCGGCCTCGACCTGCCCACCACCGACGTCCTCGGCTTCGACGCGGCCGACGTCGCAGCGCGCTGGCCGGTGCCGGGGCCGCACGACGACAAGTACACCCAGGGCGTCACCGGCGTGATGGCCGGTTCGTCGACCTTCCCGGGTGCCGCGGTGCTGTGCACCGGCGCCGCCGTGGCGGCGACCTCCGGGATGGTTCGCTACACCGGTAGCGCACACAGCGACGTGCTCGCGCACTGGCCCGAAGTGATCGCCTCGCCAACCCCGGCCGCCGCCGGGCGGGTGCAGTCCTGGGTCGTCGGGCCGGGACTGGGCACCGACGAAACCGGTGCTGCCGCACTGTGGTTCGCCCTGGAGACCAACCTGCCGGTGCTGATCGACGCCGACGGGCTGACCATCCTTGCGGCGCATCCCGACATGCTCGCTTCCCGTCGCGCGCCGACCGTGCTGACGCCGCACGCCGGGGAGTTCGCGCGGCTGGCCGGCGCGCCACCCGGCGACGATCGCATCGGCGCCACCCGCAAGCTCGCCGACGCGCTCGGGGCCACCGTGCTGCTGAAAGGCAACGTCACCGTCGTCGCCGATCCTGGTGGCCCGGTGTACC
>DATDLZ010000039.1:0-12324 GCA_036519055.1 Mycobacterium sp. | reverse complement strand
CTGGGACCGCATCGCGACGCGGTAGCCCGCGGAGGATCGCACCGCACGTTGGCTGTTCCTTCAAGCGATGAACCAAGGTTTCCATCACCTCGGCGACATGCGGAGAATCGGCGGTATCAGCGGGTAGTCGGTTCCGATCTTTCCGCCTTCGACCAGGAATTTGGCTCTGAGCAGGTCTTCACCTAGACTCTAGGGGTTGCCGTGGGCAGACCTCGGCTGGCATCTCAAAGCTTTACCGTCAGCCCCGCGTGCCTTTCGGTGACGAAGACCATGCAGGACAGGTCTGGCGGACCATGCATTTCAGCGTCCTCCGGCCCATCCGCGCGTGGGCGTGCATACGTGAACCAGGTCAGGAGATCGAGTGATTCAGCAGGAATCGCGGCTGAAGGTCGCCGACAACACGGGTGCCAAGGAGATCTTGTGCATCCGAGTGCTCGGTGGCTCGGGTAGGCGTTACGCCGGCATCGGCGACGTCATCGTGGCGACCGTCAAGGACGCCATCCCCGGTGGCAACGTCAAGAAGGGTGAGGTCGTCAAGGCCGTCATCGTTCGCACCGTCAAGGAGCGCCGCCGCGCCGACGGCAGCTACATCAGGTTCGACGAGAACGCGGCCGTCATCATCAAGCCTGACAACGACCCGCGTGGAACCCGCATCTTCGGGCCGGTCGGCCGCGAACTGCGGGAAAAGCGCTTCATGAAGATCGTCTCGCTTGCCCCGGAGGTGTTGTAGATGAAGGTGCACAAGGGTGACACCGTCCTGGTCGTCTCGGGCAAGGACAAAGGCGCCAAAGGCAAGGTGCTGCAGGCCTACCCGACTCGCAACAAGGTGCTCGTCGAGGGCGTCAACCGGATCAAGAAGCACACGGCGATCTCGACCAACCAGCGCGGGGCGCAGTCGGGCGGGATCGTCACGCAGGAAGCCGCGATCCACGTCTCCAACGTGATGGTGGTCGACTCCGACGGCAAGCCCACTCGGGTCGGCTACCGGGTCGACGAGGAGACCGGCAAGCGGGTTCGCATCTCCAAGCGCAACGGCAAGGACGTCTGAGGGCATGACAACTACTGAGAAGGTTCAGCCCAGGCTGAAGACGCGCTACCGCGAAGAGATCCGTGACGCGCTGAACAAGGAGTTCGCCTACGCCAACGTCATGCAGATCCCGGGCGTGGTGAAGGTTGTGGTGAACATGGGCGTCGGCGACGCCGCCCGCGACGCCAAGCTGATCAACGGCGCGGTCCAAGACCTGGCGCTGATCACCGGACAGCGGCCGGAAATCCGCAAGGCCCGCAAGTCGATCGCACAGTTCAAGTTGCGTGAGGGCATGCCGATCGGAGCGCGGGTGACCCTGCGTGGCGATCGGATGTGGGAGTTCCTCGACCGGCTGGTCTCGATCGCGTTGCCGCGTATCCGGGACTTCCGCGGTCTGTCGCCCAAGCAGTTCGACGGTTCGGGCAACTACACCTTCGGGCTGAGCGAGCAGTCGGTGTTCCACGAGATCGACGTGGACAACATCGATCGGACCCGCGGTATGGACATCACCGTCGTCACCTCGGCGACGAACGACGACGAAGGACGAGCGTTGCTACGCGGCCTCGGCTTTCCGTTCAAGGAGAACTGACCAGATGGCGAAGAAAGCACTGATCAACAAGAGTCAGCGCAAGCCGAAGTTCGCGGTGCGCGCCTACACCCGCTGCAACAAGTGCGGCCGCCCGCACGCGGTTTTCCGCAAGTTCGGGCTGTGCAGGATCTGCCTGCGCGAGATGGCACACGCGGGCGAACTGCCCGGCGTGCAGAAGAGCAGCTGGTAACCCGGCTAACCACAAGACAGTTTTGCAACCACCAGACCAACTCAGAGAACAGGTGCGCAGCAGGCCCGGACCGGGAACCACTGCGAGGAAGGCGACACCGCTGTCATGACGATGACGGATCCGATCGCAGACTTTTTGACACGTCTGCGCAACGCCAATTCGGCATACCACGATGAGGTGACGCTGCCGCATTCGAAGATCAAGGCCAACATCGCCGAGATCCTCAAGCGGGAGGGTTACATCACCGACTACCGCACCGAAGATGCGCGCGTCGGTAAGGCGCTGACCGTTCAGCTCAAGTACGGGCCCAGCCGGGAACGCAGCATCGCCGGTCTGCGCCGGGTGTCCAAGCCCGGGTTGCGGGTGTACGCCAAGTCGACCGGCCTTCCGCGCGTGCTCGGCGGTTTGGGCGTAGCGATCATCTCGACCTCCTCGGGCCTGCTCACTGACCGTCAGGCAGCCAGGCAGGGCGTGGGCGGCGAAGTCCTCGCGTACGTGTGGTGAGAGGGGACTGACATGTCGCGTATTGGTAAGCAGCCGATCCAGATTCCATCGGGGGTCGAGGTTTCCATCGATGGCCAGCAGGTCTCGGTGAAGGGGCCCAAGGGCACCTTGGATTTGCAGGTCGCCGAGCCGATCACGGTGGCGCGCAACGAGGATGGCGCCATCGTGGTCACCCGTCCGGACGACGAGCGGCAAAACCGTTCGCTGCACGGGCTGTCGCGCACCCTGGTGTCCAACCTGGTGACCGGTGTGACGCAGGGCTACACCATCAAGATGGAGATCTTCGGGGTCGGCTATCGCGTGCAGGCCAAGGGCAGCAACCTCGAGTTCGCCCTGGGTTACAGCCACCCGGTGCTGATCACCGCGCCCGAGGGTGTGACGTTCGCGGTCGAGACACCCACCAAGTTCTCGATTACGGGTATCGACAAGCAGAAGGTCGGCCAGATCGCGGCCAATATCCGCCGTCTTCGCAAGAACGACCCTTACAAAGGCAAGGGCATTCGCTACGAAGGCGAGCAGATCCGCCGCAAGGTCGGAAAGACAGGTAAGTAGTCATGGCGCAATCACAAGCTGGTAGCACCGCGCAAAAGCCGCCGGGGCAGAGTGTTTCAGCCGTTCGGCGCAAGCAGCGGCTGCGTCGCCACGCGCGGCTGCGGAAGAAGATCGCGGGCACCGCGGAGCGTCCGCGCCTGGTGGTGCACCGCTCGTCGCGGCACATCCACGTGCAGTTGGTCGATGACCTCACCGGCACGACCGTGGCCGCCGCCTCGTCGATCGAGGCGGATGTCCGCGGCGTGGACGGCGACAAGAAGGCCCACAGCGTGCGAGTCGGTCAACTGATCGCCGAGCGGGCCAAGGCTGCCGGAGTCGACGCAGTGGTGTTCGACCGTGGCGGCTACACCTACGGCGGGCGGATCGCGGCACTGGCCGACGCTGCCCGTGAAGGTGGGTTGAAATTCTGATGGCAAGCAACAACTTTGGAAGGACCGCATAATGGCGGAGCAACCGGCTGGAACGGCCGGCCAGACAGCCGGCAGCGCGGAAGGACGCGACTCTCGGTCCGATGGCCGCGACTCGCGCGATAACCGGGGCCGCCGCGACGGTGGTGGCCGTGGCGGTCGTGACCGCGACGGGGACAAGAGCAACTACCTGGAGCGGGTCGTCACGATCAACCGGGTCTCCAAGGTGGTCAAGGGTGGTCGGCGATTCAGCTTCACCGCGCTGGTCATCGTCGGCGACGGCTACGGGATGGTCGGTGTCGGCTACGGCAAGGCCAAGGAAGTTCCGGCTGCGATCGCCAAGGGCGTCGAGGAAGCTCGTAAGGGTTTCTTCCGCGTGCCGATGATCGGTGGGACCATCGTCCACCCGGTGCAGGGCGAAGCCGCTGCCGGCGTGGTGCTGTTGCGACCGGCCAGCCCCGGTACCGGTGTGATCGCCGGTGGTGCGGTGCGCGCGGTACTGGAATGTGCCGGCGTGCGCGACATTCTGTCCAAATCGCTGGGTAGCGACAACGCGATCAACGTCGTGCACGCGACGGTTGCCGCGCTCAAGCTTCTGCAGCGCCCCGAAGAGGTGGCCGCGCGACGTGGACTGCCGCTGGAGGACGTTGCCCCGGCCGGCATGCTGCGCGCCCGCCGCGAAAGTCAGGCGCTGGCCGCCAGTGCCAACACCGCTCGTGAAGGAACGGCATAACTATGGCCGCAGGAAAAGCAACACAACCGACGCAGCTGAAGATCACCCAGGTGCGCGGCACAATCGGCACCCGCTGGAAGCAGCGGGAAAGCCTTCGCACACTGGGACTTCGGAAGATCCGTCAGTCCGTGGTCCGCGAAGACAACGCTCAGACCCGCGGTCTGATCGCGACCGTTCGTCACCTCATCGAGGTCGAGCCGGCTGAGGGAGGTAGCACCAAATGACCATCAAACTGCACGACCTGCGTCCCGCGCCGGGTTCGAAAACCAAGCGCACCCGCGTCGGTCGCGGTGAGGGCTCCAAAGGTAAGACCGCCGGTCGCGGTACCAAGGGCACCAAGGCCCGCAAGAACGTGCCGTCCACCTTCGAGGGTGGGCAGATGCCGATTCACATGCGGCTCCCCAAGCTGAAGGGGTTCCGTAACCGCTTCCGCACCGAATACGAGGTCGTCAACGTCGGCGACATCAATCGTCTCTTCCCGAAGGGCGGTTCGGTCGGACTCGACGAGCTGGTGGCCAAGGGAGCGGTTCGCAAGAACACGCTCGTCAAGGTTCTCGGTGACGGGAAGCTGGCCGTCAAGGTCAACGTCACCGCTCACAAGTTCAGCGGCAGCGCGCGGGAGAAGATCACCGCGGCGGGTGGCTCAGCCACCGAGCTGTAAGGCCTGCTACTTCTGCGGTCGTGCGCCCAGCACGTCGCGGAACAGCGCTTGGCGCACCGCGAGTTCCCGCGGATCGCTGACCAGGTGAAAACCCAGCCGGTTCATCACATAGCCGAACCCGATTCCGGTGTCGGGGTCGGCGAAGCCAAACGAGCCGCCGAAACCCGGTGTGCCGAAAGCCTTGTTGGACGAACCGAACACGCACAACGGCACCGGCTTTGACAGTCCCAGCGAATAGACGACGTCCACCCCCAGCACCTTGTCCCGCCGTCCGCGGCTCGGTGCGGCGGGCTCGGCCATCAGCTCGTCCAGCACGGTTGGCGTCAGGCCCAGCGCAGCATCCCCGCTCGCAGCGGCCCCGTAGAGCTGCGCGACGGCACCGGCTGTTCCGATCCCGTTGGCCGACGGGATCTCGATGGCGCGCACGTCGTCGCGGTTGTAGTCACCGGCCCAGGGGTTCACGTCACTCGGAAGGCAAGTAGCACGGGAGAGCAGGCCGGCTGGGTTGAACGACGCGGCCAGCAGTGCGGCCGGCATCACGTTGAGGTGCAGCAAGGCTTCCGCGCGCGAGAAGCTGTGTAAGTGCGCCACCCGTTCGCGGCTCACTGCATCCGGAAGTCCGATATGCAGGTCCAGTCCCCCCAGCGGCCCGGCAATCTCGTCGGCGAAAAAGCGGCCCAGCGTACGGCCGGCCGGGTCGGTGCGACGGATCAGCTCGGATTCGTACCAGCCCAGCGTGATCGCGTGGTATCCGTGCCGGGTACCCGGGGGCCACACCGGCTTCTGCACCGCGAGTATCGCCGAGAGCCGCGCCGGATCGGCGATGTCCCGCACGGTCGGCGCCGGTTTGAGCACACACAATCCGGCCTGGTGGCCCAGCAGTTGCCGGACCGTCACATCGGCCTTGCCTGCCTGTCCGAACTCCGGCCAGTGGTCGACTATCTTGTCGTCGTAGCCGAACAATCCGCGCGACACAGCCACCGCAACGGCAAGGCCGGCAACACCTTTGGTGGTCGAGAACATGTTGACCATGGTGTCGTGCTGCCATGGCGCCTTGGCGATTCCGTCGCGGTAGCCGCCCCACAGGTCGACCACTTTGACGCCGTTGCGATATACGGCGATCGCGGCGCCGACCTCACGACCGGCCGCGAAGTTGGCGCGGAATGCATCTGCGACCTTGCCGTAACCCTCGTCGACGTCTCCACCGACCAGGTCCGGCGACACGGTGACTTTCAGGACCATTGAGTGGTTATATCGCGATCGGCCGGTCAAAACCGGCGTCTTGGTTGAACTCGATTGTCGGTGACGGATCGCGGTTGCTCGGTGTGACTCAGCCCAGCTGCGGAATCACTTCTGCGGCAAGGCGTTCCATCTGCTCACGGTCCTCGGCGACGTCGCGACCGACCGGATTGAGCAGGATGGTCTGGGCACCCGCGTCGATGACTTCGCGCAGACCGCCGACGACATCGTCGACGGTGCCGGACACCGGGACGTCGTCGATGCCGGGCATCCCGCCGTAGATCCGATGCAGCCCGTCGAGCGCGCGTTGGCGTGCCTTGGCCGGGTCGTCGTCGATCATCAGATAGACCCGCTTGCCGATCGGGAAATGCGCGGGATCCTTGCCCTGCTCGGCAAGCTCGCGCCGCACGATCGGCACCGCCTCGGCGAACTTCGCGGTGGTCGACGAACCCGCACCGAGGAACGCATCGCCGTGCCGCACCGCGCGGGCCAGCGCCTTGGGGGCCTGCCCGCCGAACCAGATCGGCGGATGCGGCCGCTGCACGGGTTTCGGCTGGATCGGCAGATCATCGACCTGGCGGAACCGGCCGTCGAACGTCACCCGCGGTTCGTCGGACCAGGCCGCCTTCATCAGCTGCAGGCCCTCGGTGAAACTACTGATGAAGGTGGCGTCGTCCACCCCGAAGGCAGCGAACTGGCGGCGGCCGCCGCCCGGTGCCACGCCGACATCCAGCCTGCCGTGGCTGAGCCGATCGACCGCGGTGATCGCCGACGCGAGCTGCAGCGGATCGTGCAACGACGAGACCAGGACGGCCACGCCGAGCCGCAGCCGTTCGGTGCAGCCCGCAGCCCAGGCGAGCAGCTCGAGCGGCGCAAGCAGCCGAGCCTCGCCGATGGTCTGTTCGAGCACCCAGCCGCCTTCGAACCCCAGTTCTTCGGCCCGCTTCAGGTAATCGCGTAAGCCGGCCGAGTCGAAGCCGGTCTCGTCGAATTGATGGATCGCGATGGAGAACCGCACCCCATCACCGTACGATCCGGCCCCTCGCTGGTCATCGGTAGGCTCGTCACATGTTTTCATTCCTGCCCGACCCGCCGGGTATCGACGACGTACGTGCCTTGGCCCGCCGGGTGGATACCGCCCGCCACCACGGTGTTCCCAACGGCTGTGTGCTCGAACTCGACCTGCGGGTCGCGCCGCCCGAAACCAGCAGCTTGGATCCGCTGACGATCATCACCGGCGGCGGCCGTCCGCTGGTGCTGCGTGAGGCCGTGTCCGCGCTGCACCGGGCGGCCGACGATCCCCGCGTCGCCGGCCTGATCGCCCGCGTCGAGCTCCCCGCCGCCGCGGCCGGGCCGGTTCAGGAGCTACGGGAAGCCGTCGCCGCATTCGCCGCGGTCAAGCCGTCGCTGGCCTGGGCGGAGACCTATCCCGGAACGCTTTCGTACTACTTGGCGTCGGCGTTCGGCGAGGTGTGGATGCAGCCGGCGGGCACCGTCGGGCTGATCGGCTTCGCCACCAACGCTCTGTTCCTGCGCGACGCGTTGGACAAGGCCGGTATCGAGGCGCAGTTCGTCGCGCGCGGTGAATACAAGTCGGCGGTAAACCTTTTCACACAGGACCGCTACACCGATGCTCATCGCGAAGCCGACACCCGGCTGCTGGAGAGCCTGCGTGCGCAGGTGTGGCTGTCGATCGCCGACTCGCGCAACATCGGCCAGGACGCCCTCGACGGGCTGGCCGATCATGCGCCGCTGCTGCGCGACATCGCTGTCGAATCAGGTCTGATCGATCGCGTCGGCTTCCGCGACGAGGCGTATGCGCGGATCGCGGAACTGGTTGGTGCCAAGGGCATTTCACCGGAGTCCGGTGACGCCGACGGTGACGACGGCCCGCCGCGGCTGTATCTGAGCCGCTACGCGCGGGCCACCGGTCCCGGCGGACCGGCTCGTCCGTCGATACCCGGGCGCGGGCCCAAGTCGACGATCGCCGTCGTCACCGTCGCCGGCTCGATCGTCAGCGGCCGCGGCGGTTCGCGATTGCCGTTCGGCTCGTCCAACGCCGGCGCTGACACCATCGCCGCAGGGCTTCGCGAAGCGGCGCACGATGATTCGGTGTCGGCGATCGTGCTGCGGGTCGACTCGCCGGGCGGTTCGGTCAGCGCGTCGGAAACCATCTGGCGGGAGGTGAAGAAGGCCCGCGAGCGCGGCAAGCCGGTGGTGGCGTCGATGGGTGCGGTCGCCGCCTCCGGCGGCTACTACGTTTCGATGGGCGCTGACGCGATCGTGGCCAACCCCGGCACCATCACGGGTTCGATCGGTGTGCTGACGGGCAAGTTGGTCGCCCGGGATCTCAAAGACCGGCTCGGTGTCGGGTCAGATGCGGTGCGTACCAACGCCAACGCCGACGCCTGGTCGGTCAACGCGCCGTTCACGCCCGAGCAGCATGCCCAGGTCGAGGCCGAGGCGGACCTGGTCTACGACGACTTCGTGCAGCGGGTCGCCCAGGGTCGCCACCTGAGCGTCGAAGCGGTCGAGGCGGTGGCCCGCGGCCGGATCTGGACTGGTGCGGACGCCCTCGACCATGGCTTGGTCGACGAACTCGGCGGTCTGCGGGCCGCTGTGCGCCGGGCTAAGGTGCTGGCCGGCTTGGACGAAGACGCTAAGGTCCGCTTGATCGGCTATCCGGGTTCGTCGGTGTGGGACTTGCTACGGCCACAACCTTCTTCGCAGCCCGCGGCGGCCTCGTTGCCGGATGCGTTGGGCGCGTTGATCACCCAGTCGGTGGTCGGGATCATCGAACAGGCCGAGCGGTCGTTGACCGGTGCCAGCGCGCTCTGGGTGGGGCAGTCGCGCTTCTAACTTCCGAGCGGCCCGCTGACGTAGATGATCTCGCCGAGCGGATCGTCGTTGTCCGGAGAGGGGATCTGAAGCCCGTTGCTGACGAACAGATCCGTCCGCGAGGTACCGGCAACGTCCCAGCCTTTGCCGCGCAGGTAATCGATGACGTGGCTGCGCTCGCCGGCGTAGACCAGCGACGGCATGTCGATGTCGAGACCGTGCTGGCGAAGCTGGGCGCTCTGCTCGCGAACCCGTTCGAAGTCTATGTCCTTCAAGCCGGGCACGTATTCGGTGGCGATCGCGCTGTCCGGTGCGCTCAGTGCGGTGATGTTGTCGAACAACCGGTCCTGGGCTTCGGACGGCAGGTAGATCAGCAGACCCTCGGCGAGCCAGGCTGTCGGTGCGCCGGTATCCAGGCCGGCGGCACCCAACGCGGCCGGCCAGTCGGCACGCAAGTCGATCGGGACAGTGCGTCTGTTCGCGGTCGGCTCGGCGCCCAGATCAGCCAGTGTGCGCGTTTTGAACTCGATCACCGCAGGCTGATCGATCTCGTACACCGTGGTGCCGTCGGGCCAGGGCAGCCGGTAGGCGCGGGAGTCCAGGCCCGACGCCAGGATCACCACTTGCCGTACGCCCGCCTGCACGGCGGCGAGCAGATACTCGTCAAAGTACTTGGTACGAATGCCCATCCCGTCGACGATTGCCTGCGTCCGGTCCGGCGACGAGTTCGGGAGCAGCGAGAAGTCGAGTTCGCCGTCCATCATCTTCGTGAAGAAGTCCAGCCCGACGGCACGAACCAGTGGGTCGGCGTACGGATCGTTGATCAGCCCCTTGGGATCCCTGGTCGCCATCGCGCGGCCCGCCGCGACCATGGTCGCGGTGGCGCCCACGCTGGAGGCCAGGTCCCAACTGTCGTCATCAGTGCGCGCCATTTTCTGCCCTATTTCTTCAGCGTCGCGGCGACGTAGCTCATCTTCCGGAACATAGCCATCGCCTCGTCGTCCGGGAAGATAAATCCATTGCGCTGGTACAGCTCTGGGGCAGGATGGGCGGTTACCTGCCAGTCGTGACCGGTGAGGTAGTCGGTCACGATACTGCGTTCGCCTTGATAGAACAGATCAGCCGCGTCGAGGTCGAAACCGGCGCGGCGCCACCGCTCACTGATGCGCTGCACGCTCTCCTCGGAGAAGGCGTCTGGATCGGAGATGTGCTCGGTGGCCAGCTGGCTGCCCGGTGCGCTGAGCGCGGTGATGTTGTCGAACAATCGGTCCTGGGCGTCGGGCGGCAGATAGGGCAACAGTCCCTCGGCGCTCCACGCGGTCGGCTGATCGACGTCGAAACCGCCGGCTCGCAACGCGGCCGGCCAGTCGTCGCGCAGGTCGATGGCGATCGTGCGGAGTTCCGCGGTCGGTGTGGCGCCGAGGCCGGCCAGTGTGCTGGTTTTGAACTCGATCACCTCAGGCTGATCGATCTCGTACACCGTGGTGCCGTCGGGCCAGGGCAGCCGGTAGGCCCGAGTGTCCAAACCCGACGCCAGGATCACCGCCTGTCGCACGCCCGTCTGGGCGGCGGTGGTGAAGAAGTCGTCGAAAAATCTTGTGCGCACAGCCATTTGCTCCGTGCGCGTCTTGCGATTCAGTATCGGGTCGTCCTCGAGGCTGACCTCCCCGTCCAGGATTCGGACGAATGGCGCAAGACCAACCGCGCGCACCAGTGGCTCGGCGAAGGGATCGTCGAGCAGCGGCTCCGGTCCCCGCGAGGCCAACGCGCGCGAAGTCGCCACCATGGTCGCGGTGGCGCCCACACTGGAGGCCAGATCCCAGCTGTCGTCGTGGGTACGTGGCATTCGAATGGCTCCTATTTCTTGTCGGTAAGCGTTCCGCTGACGTAGCGACGGTCGGCGAACGGCAGGTCGTCCTCTTCGATCGGCGGAAGTCCGTTGGCTGCGAACATCTCCCGGATGGTGCTGCCGCCCATCTGCCATCCGTGATCGGACAGGTATACCGCTGCTTCGTTGCGGTCGCCGAAGTAGACCAGCTCGGTCATGTCGAGGTCGAGCCCGTGTTTACTCCAGCGCTCCGAGACCTTCCGCATGCGTTCTTTGATCCGCTCCTCGTGCCCCGGTTCGCGGGTGGGCCCGCTCTCGGTGGCGATCCGGCTGCCCGGTGCGCTGAGCTCAGTGATGGTGTCCAGCAAGCGATCCTGCGCGTCGGGCGGCAGGTAGCCCAGCAGGCCCTCTGCGCTCCACGCGCTGGGCTGCTCCGGGTCGAAGCCCGCCGCCTTCAGCGCGGCCGGCCAGTCGTCGCGCAGGTCGATGGCGACCGCGCGCCGGAGGGCGGTGGGCTGGGCGCCAAGCTCGGCCAGCGTGCGGGATTTGAATTCGATGACCTGCTGTTGGTCGATCTCGTACACCGTGGTGCCGTCGGGCCAGGGCAGCCGGTACGCGCGTGCATCCAGCCCCGACGCCAGGATTACCGCCTGCCTGATGCCCGCGTTGGTCGCGTCGAGGAAGAACTCGTCGAAGAACTTAGTGCGGACCGCCATGTTGTCGGTCATCCGCTGCACGCCCGCCGGGGCGCCGTCGCTGTCGTCCTCGAGGTCGGCGGGGTTCAGCTCACCGGTGGCCAGCCGCGTGAAGAGGTCCAATCCCACCGCCCGAACCAACGGCTCCGCATAGGGGTCGTTGATCAGTGGCTGTTCGGCCTTGCTGGCCATAGCGCGGGCTGCGGCGACCATCGTGGCCGTTGCGCCGACGCTCGATGCGAGGTCCCAGGTGTCGTCGTCGGTGCGTGCCATCGCTACCCCCTGCAGCAAACTGAGTGATTACTTAGCCAATATAACGAGCGTACCATGTCGCCGAATGGCCCTTTATGCAGGCATATTGCCGAAACCCGTGTCATGCGGAGCCTTTAGCGCAACGCTTTGGCCATGGCGTTCGAGGCGGCGGGCAAGCGGGTGCTGATCACCGGGGCATCGTCGGGTATCGGGGCCGCGCTGGCCCGGCGGCTGGCCGGCCACGGCGCGGTGGTGGGGTTGGTCGCCCGCCGCTCGGAGCGTCTGGCGGAGGTGCTGGCTGACTGCCGTCGAACCTCGCCGGAGTCGACGATGTGGGTGGCCGATCTGGGCGATACCGCCGCGGTCGACCGGTTCGGCTTGCGCGTCTGGGACGACCTGGGCGGCATCGACGTTCTGGTCAACAACGCCGCGACGCCGAAACGGCGTGTGGTCGAGGCGCTGGATCCGGCCGACGTCGAGGCGATCATGCGGGTCAACTTCTTCGCCCCGATGCGGTTGACGCTGGCGATTCTGCCCCGGATGCTCCAGCGAGGGCACGGCGTCATCGTCAACGTGTCCAGCGTTGGTGGTCGACTCGGCATCGTTCACGAAACCGCATACTGTGCAAGCAAATTCGCACTCTGCGGGTGGAGTGAGTCGATGGCCGGCGACTTGCACGGCACCGGCGTCTCGGTAAAGTTGATTCAGCCGGGACCCGTCGACACCGAGATCTGGGACCAGCCCGGCAGCGAGGAACCGCTCTATCAAGGGCCCAAGGTGCCGGCCGAGGACGTGGCCGACGGCATCGT
>DATDLZ010000038.1:0-6071 GCA_036519055.1 Mycobacterium sp. | reverse complement strand
AGACCGCCGGGCTGGCGGCCCGATGCAGCAGCGCCGCCATGAACCGCCGCTGATCGACCATCCGGTCCAGGTCGGCGCGCGGGGTGGCCCGGCTGCGGACGTAACCGAGCGCGTCGCGGCCCGCCAGCTTCTGACACCCGGCGGGCAGGTTGATGCCGGCCAGCGGGTCGTCGATCGGCGCGGTCGGGCAGACGGTGACCCCGCCCAGGCCGTCGACCAGCCCGGCGAAGCCGCCGAACCCGATCTCGGCGTAGTGGTCGATCCGCAGACCGGTGGCCTGCTCGACCGTCTGGGCCAGCAACGGCGCACCGCCCATCGAGAACGCCGCGTTGATCTTGTCCCGGCCATAGCCGGGAATCGGCACGTAGGAGTCGCGTGGGATGGACACCATCGTCGTCGGGGTGCCGGACCCGAGCGCGGGCACGTGCACCACCAGAATGGTGTCGGTTCGGCCGTTGCCGGTGTCGCCGCCGGTCGCCAGCGCCTCCTGCTGCTCGGTGGTGAGGCCTTGGCGGCTGTCCGAGCCGACCATCAACCAGGTGCTGCCCTGCCCGGTGGACGGGCGGCCCGGGTAGTCCGTCAGCACCGTCTGGCGGTGCAGAGCGGTCTCCAGCCACAGCGCGCCACCTAGGGCCGCGGCGCAGCTCAGCAGCGCGGCGATGACGAGGCTCAGCGAAACCACTTGCGCCCAAGCCCGTTTGCGGCGCGGCACGCGGTCTCGTGCGCGACGTTGGCGCGTGCTGAGCCGATTGGGCGCCACCGGCCTGGGCGGCGGTGTGCCCGGCGGTGGTGGCCGCCGGCGCCGGCGGTTGCCCGACGCGGGATCAGAAGGCACGGTCAATGCAGCCACCCCAGGTGACCGGCCAGCAGGGCATACCCGACGAATGCCACGGTGTCGATCAGCCCGTGCGCGATCACTAGCGGCCAGAGCCGTCCGGTGCGCTGCCAGGCGTAGCCGAACACCAGGCCCATCGCGATGTTGCCCAGCCCGGCGCCGAAGCCCTGGTAGAGGTGATACGCGCCGCGCAGCAGGCTCGACCACACCAGCGCCGCGCGAGGGCCGACGCCCAGCTGGCCCAACCGGGTGAGCAGATAGCCGACGACGATGATCTCTTCGGCCCAGCCATCGGCGAAGGCGGTGAGTGCCAGCATCGGGACCCGCCACCAGGTGTCGCCCAGGCCGGACGGGATGACCGAGGCGTTGATGTGCAGGGCCCGCGCCGCGAGGTAGAGCGCCAGCCCGGGCAGCCCGATCAAGGCGGCCAGCCCGACGCCGCCGAGCAGATCGGGACGCCACCGGAAATGGGCCAACCCGACATCGGCTGGCCGCAATCCCGTGCGCCACAACAGGTAGAGGCCAAGTGCGCCCCAGGCGACCAGCTGCACGACGACGGTCGCATTCAGTCCGAGGTCGATCAGGTCGAAGTAGGACCGCTTCGGGTTGAGCGGGATCCGCTGCCCGCTCAAGCCCCGCAATACCCCGTCGGCGAGCTGCAGGGTCGCGGTGACGGCGCTGAGGCCGAACGTCACGCTCAGCACGATCGCGAGCTCGACGCGCAGCGGCCGGCGTTCGACCGGCTGACCGTCGGCGTCACTGCGGGGCGAAATCACCCCGACACGGTAACCGCCCTGCGGGGCCGCTCAGTCCTGGCGCGCTCGCAAGCCGTTAACGAACGGGCAGCCCATCAACACCCGAATGGCCTGGCCCAGTCCGACAATGTCGTCAACCGGCTTGTGGAACGGCAACCGGACGTCGCTGTCACCCTCGGCGCTTTCCACCCGTAGTCGCATCCCGTAGCGGTCGATGCCGAGCGGGCGGACATCGCCGCGCCGCAGCCGTGCCGGCAGCCGGGCGGCCAGCCGTGCCACCACGTCGCGGTGAGCGGTGTCCAGGTGCTTGATCCAGCTCGATTCCAACGCGGAGAACGGGTCTGGGCGCGCGGCCAGTAGCGCGGCGGCGTCGACGGCCTCGGCGCCGGTCGCGTCGGTCACCACCACCGACTCGATCTCCAGCCGCGCCAGCAGGTACTGAGTGTCCCCATCGGCGACGGGGCGGGACCCTTCCGCGGCGGCCGGCCGCGATCTGGGGGTCTGCACCTGCAGCAGCGCGGGGTGTGGGTGCTCGGCGGCGATCAGGTCGAGCAGCCCGGACACCCCCGACGGCGACACTTGATGCAGTCGCCCGCGGATCCACACCAGCGAGCGGACCGGTTCGCGCAGCGGCAGCGGTGCGTAGTCGGCCAGCTCCAGCACGGTCGGGGCTCCCGCGGTGCCGCAGTCGACGACCTGCTCGGCCACCGGGCCGCCGATCGGCACTCCGACGGCGAATGAACCGTCGGCGAGCAGGTGGTGCAGCGGGGTGGTGAGCGGCTCGGCGCTGTCGACCGCGAGCAGCGCACCACCGGCTCTAACGCAGGTGCTGCGGATCCGCTCGGCCGTCGTCGGAGCCGGGCAATGAGCGAGTGTCATCGTCGACCGTCCTAGCAAGTGAGGTAAGCCTAACTTAACTAGGAGCGACCGGAGGGCGCAAGACCTACGACCCGATAGGGTTTTGATCGTGGCCAGCATCGCGTATCTCGGTCCCGCGGGGACGTTCACCGAAGGCGCGCTGTTGCAGATGACCGACGCCGGCATGGTTCCCCAGCGTGGCGCGGGCGACTGGCAGCCGCTGCCGGTCGACAGCACGACCGCCGCGCTGGACGCCGTCCGCGACGGTGCGGCCGAATTCGCCTGCGTGCCGATCGAGAACTCGATCGACGGCTCGATCATGCCCACGCTGGACAGCCTGGCGATCGGGACGCCGCTGCAGGTGTTCGCGGAGCTGACGCTCGACGTGGCGTTCAGCATTGCCGTCAAGCCCGGTCGCACGGCCGCCGAGGTGCGCACGCTGGCCGCCTTTCCGGTGGCCGCCGCACAGGTGCGGCAGTGGCTGGCCGCTCATCTGCCCGCCGCCGAACTCCGCCCGGCCATCTCCAATGCCGATGCGGCGCAACAGGTCGCGGACGGAGTTGTCGACGCCGCGGTGAGCTCCCCGCTGGCCGCCACGCATCGGGGTTTGTCGACGCTGGCCGAGGGCGTCGTCGACGAAGCCAACGCGCGCACCCGTTTCGTGCTGGTCGGCCGGCCTGGCCCGCCGCCGGCCCGGACCGGCGCCGACCGGACGTCGGTGGTGCTACGGATCGACAATGCACCGGGCGCGCTGGTGTCGACGCTCGCCGAGTTCGGGATGCGCGGCATCGACCTGACTCGTATCGAATCCCGGCCCACCCGAACCGAACTGGGGACCTACGTGTTCTTCCTGGACTGTGTGGGCCACATCGACGACGACGCGGTCGCCGAGGCACTCAAAGCGCTGCACCAGCGTTGTACCGATGTGCGCTATCTGGGTTCATGGCCGACGGGAACGGTCGCCGGTGCGCCGCCGCCGTCGTCGGACGACGCCGCACGCTGGCTGGCGGGGCTGCGCGGTGGCTCGGCCGACGGGTCGGCGCGATGAGCGGCCGGCTGGTCCTGGTGCGACATGGGCAGTCCGTCGGCAACGTCGACAAGCGGCTGGACACCCGGCCGCCAGGGGCCGAGTTGACGCCGTTGGGCCGTGAGCAGGCGCGGGCTTTCGCTCAGGCCGCGACGTCGCAGCCCGGGCTGTTGCTGCATTCGGTAGCCACCCGCGCGGTGCAGACCGCGGCGGAGATCAGCGCCGTGGTCGACGTGCCGGCCCGCGAAGTGACCGGCATTCATGAGGTCCAAGTCGGCGATCTGGAGGATCGCAACGACGACGACGCCGTCGCCGGATTCAACGCCGTCTACGAACGCTGGCTCAAGGGCGAGCGGGACGTGGCGATGCCGGGCGGCGAAAACGCCAACCAGGTGCTGGACCGCTATCTGCCGGTGTTGACCGAGCTGCGGACCCGGTACCTCGACGAGGACGACTGGACCAGCGACATCGTCGTCGTCAGTCACGGTGCGGCGATCCGGCTGTCGGCAGCCGTATTGGCCGACGTGGAAAGCAGTTTCGCGCTCGACCATCATCTGGCCAACACCGAGGCGGTGGTCCTGACGCCGACAGTCGACGGGCGGTGGGATTGCGTGCAGTGGGGAACCCTGACGCCGCCGTTCTATCCGGGGCCCGACGATGCCGACGCGGTGGACTCAAGCTCCGATCCGATGGGCTGACGGCTCAGATCGCCAGGGCCGCCGAAGCGTCGGCGGTGGCTATGTGCGTGCAGTCGCAGCCGACGGCGTCACAGTCGACGGCGAACGTGTGCGGCAGCAACTCGGGGCCGGTGCAGTCCTCGTCGGTGCATTCGGAGCGGTGCAGCCAATGGCGAATGAGCGTGCCGTGGCAGTGCTCTAAGCCCGCTTGGCATTCGCGACATTCCATGCCGCAGTCTTAGCACCGATCGCCGACAGATCCGCGATGCCGCGCCGCCTCGTCGCCGGGCTAGGCCCAGCCCAGTTCGTGCAACCGGTCGTCGTCGATGCCGAAGTGGTGGGCGATCTCGTGCACGACGGTGATCTTCACTTCCTCGACGACCTGCCCGTCGTTGTCGCAGATGTCCAGCAGGGCGTCGCGGTAGATCGTGATGGTGTCCGGCAGCGACCCGGCGTAGTGAGAATCGCGTTCGGTCAGCGCCACCCCCTCGTACAGCCCGAGCAGGTCGTCCTCGTCGGGATGACGATCGGCGACGAGCACCACCACGTTGTCCATTTCCGCGGCCAGCTGTGGCGGAATCAGGTCGAGCGCATCGGCGACCAGCTCGTCGAACCGTTGCGGATCCATCCGCACGGCCACCCGGCTACTGCCCCGGTGCGGGCGGCGGCGGCGGTTCGGCCGGGCCAGGTGGCGGCGGCAGTCCCGGCAGTCCCGGCGGCCCCTCGGGCGGCGGTGGCTGGGCCTCTGGAGCCTGCGCGGGGGGAGCCGGCGCAGGGGCCTGCGGGGCCGGAGCCGGCTGGGCGCCCGGCAGGTGCTGGTTGCCCTGCCGCTGGCTGGACGATCCGGACGAGCCGCTCGATCCGGAGGCGCTCGACGAACCGGACGAGCTCGACGAACCGTTCGATCCGGTCGACGAGGCGCCGCCTCCACCCGGGGTCGGGCCGGTCGGAATCGGCGGCAGGTTGAGCCGTTCCTGCGGGATGTCCGGCGGCGGAACCGGGGGCTGGCCGTTGATCTTCAGCGGGCCCTTGGCGCTGTTGAGTAACGTCGCCCAGGCGCCGTTGCCCAGCGTTGCACCGATGCTGCAGGCCACCTGGCGGCTACCGGATGACCAGCTGGGCAGCGACAGCGTGCTGTAGATCAGCGTCAGCGTGGTGCTGCGCAACTGCACCGGCGCGAGGTAGGCGTCGGTCAGCTTGGTGCAGGAGTCCTTGATGAAGCCGTCCTGCTCGGGTTCTGGCGGCAACCCCTCCGGGAACCTGGCCAGCAGGTTGACCGTGCCGGTGACCTCCATCGCGTGCGGCGCCGCGCAGTCGACCGGAATGTCGGTGGGCTGGTTCGTCGCCGGTTCGATGCCCAGGCAGGTGCCGTCCGGCCAGACCTTGGACTGCTCGACGTCGGCGACCTTGCCCTTGAAGCCGAGCTGTTCGTTGCCGGCCCCCGGCAGCTGCAGGCCGCACAGCATCCGTCGCTCGCCGAACTGCCGCCATGCCTTGTCGCCCGACCACAGCATGCTGATGACGAACTTGCTGTTGGGATCGAACTTGGCGCCCAGGTAGCGGCGTACTGCGGACTCGCACTGCTCCTGGCTGATCTGCTCGATGCGGGCGGCCGTCGGCGGCGGGGCCGACGGGCCGTATTCCGAACCGGGGAAGGTGCGCATGTCGATGGACTCGGCGACCTCGAACCGGTGCTCGTCTTTGCAGTCGACGACGTTGGCGGCTTCGGGCATCCGATCCGGCCACATCAGGCAGTTGCCACTGGCCGCGCGGTTGAACGCGTCGTTGCCTTTGGCGCCGGTCGGGGGCACCGGGTCGATGTAGCCGGCGAGCCGCCCGGGGCCGCCGCCGATCGGCAGCGCGGTGACGAGCCCGGCGATCAGCAGACCACCCAGAGCGGCCAGCAACAGCGCCCGCCG
>DATDLZ010000037.1:0-6327 GCA_036519055.1 Mycobacterium sp. | reverse complement strand
ACCGGTGACTTGCCGCCGAGCTCGAGGGTGACCTTGTTGAGGTTGCTGTCGGCGGCGGCGTGCACGATCGCCCGACCGACCTCCGTCGAACCGGTGAAGGCGACCTTCTCCACATCGGGGTGCGCGGTGATCGCCGCACCGGCGGTGTGGCCGTAGCCGTTCACCAAGTTGACGACGCCCTCGGGCACTCCGGCCTCAGCAAGGATGCGGTCCAGCACCAGTGCCGAAAGTGGTGTTTCCTCGGCGGGTTTGACGACGCTACTGCAGCCGGCCGCGAGCGACGGGGCGAGCTTGGCGCAGTAATTGAAGACGGGCCCGTTCCACGGGAAGATCAGCCCGACCACGCCGTAGGGCTCGCGCAGCGTGTAGGTGTGCATGTGCGAGTCGACCCCGGTCAGGCCACCGGTGTTGACGTCGCGCGCGATGCCGTCGATCTTGGTGCACCAGCCGGCGTAATAGCGGAACCACTCCGACCCGACCTTGGTGATGATCTGCGCCTGCGCCGGCGGGATACCGGCGTTGAGCGATTCGAGCTCGGCGAGGATCGCGGCGTTCTCGTCGATGAGATCGGCGACCCTCCACAGCACCTTGGCCCGGTCGTAGTCGGGCATGCCGGACCACGCGCCGGACTCGGCGGTTTCCTTGGCGCGGGCGACCGCGTCGTTGATGGCTTCGGGACCGCAGTCGGTGAATTCGGTGATCTGCTCTTCGGTGGCGGGGTCGATGATCGGAATCACCTCGCCAGTGCCGGGTCGCTTACGGATGTCGTCCAGTACGTCCTGCACCGTCATGGGGGGTGGGTCCCTTCGCTTCGTCGCGACTCTATCTCTGTAGAGATGGAACATGAGTGTAGCTCAGGGCAGCCGCCGTCCACTAGACAGGTGTCCGGGTGGCTCCCTTGACTCGGCATGGTTTGGATCCGGATGCGCCGATGCGCCTCCGACTGCGAGCCAGCCGCATATCTCAAGGAAGACTTGGTATTTCGGCTCGCCGGTGACGGCACCGTGCGATCTCGGCTGAGCCGACCGGTCTGATCGAAGCGGCCGACCGGTTTAGAGTGATTCAGCCCAAACCGAAACGTCGGACAGGAGAATCCAATGCCATTGCCGACAGATCAGAATCTTCTCGACGTCAGCGACAAGATCCTGGCGACCTTCGCTCAAATCTTCGGCGAGCACCCCGGGATTCGTCCGGCGCACGGCAAGGGCACTTTGCTAAGCGGCACCTTCACGCCCACTGCCGCAGCGGCCGACTTGTCGATCGCTGCGCATTTCCAACAGGCCTCGACACCCGTCCTGGTGCGGTTCTCAGACTCGACAGGGTTGCCCGACATTTCGGACACCGACCCGAACGCTCTCCCCAAAGGCATTGCCATCCGCTTCATCCTGGGCGAGCACCTGCACACCGACGTCATCGCTCATTCAATCGATGGCTTCCCGACCCGCACCGGCGAGGAATTCCTCGAACTCCTGGGCGCGCAGGCAACCAGTGACCCGGCCAACCTGGCGGGCTCGCCGCTGGAGGCCTTCCTCGGTTCGCACCCGGCGGCGTTGCGTTTCGTGCAGACCCCCAAGCCCTTTCCGGCCAGCTTCGCGCAGGAATCGTTTTTCGGCGTGAACGCGTTCAAGTTCACCAGCGCCTCGGGAACCGGCAGATTCGGGCGCTACCGCATCATCCCGGAAGTCGGGACGGCCTACCTCGACGATTCGGACGTGCAGTCGAGAGACGGTAACTATCTGTTCACCGAGATCGCCGAGCGCGTTGCGGCCGAACCGGTGCGCTTCACGTTGGCGGTGCAACTCGCCGACGAAGCGGATGTGGTCGACGACGCCACTATTCACTGGCCGTCGGACCGCGAGATCAGGGAACTGGGCACCGTCGAGCTGACCTCCCCGGTGACCGACGACGCCGCACAGCAGAAGCACGTCATCTTCGACCCCATCCCACGTCTGGCGGGCATCGAGCCATCCGACGACCCTCTGCTGGAACTACGCGCCGCGGTCTACCTGATCAGCGGACGTAGACGCCGGGAAGCATGATTCCCCTCGGGAATGAGCAAGCGGATAACTGAGTTCCTGCGTAGGTGCTGCCTGCGAGAATTGATGGAGATCCGGCGTGACGACTGACGCCCGTCTCGATGTGCTCGATTTCGTTGCCGTTGCTGGTCGTTGAATGAAGTTTTTGCTGATCACCCTCATCACGCATGCGCCGGATCCGGTGTCAGGTGAGAAGAAGAGTCCTGCCGATCGGCTGCGCGATGTCCTCGATAAGGCGGTGCTGGCCGAAGAATTGGGTTTCGACGGCTTCGCGGTCGGCGAGCGTCACGAGGATCCGTTCATCTCGTCATCACCGCCGGTGGTACTGAGTAACATCGCGGCCCGCACGTCGCGGATCGCGCTGTTCACCGGTGTGACGACGTTGAGCCTGCTCGATCCGGTCCGCGCATTCGAGGACTACTCGACGCTCGACAACCTCTCCGGTGGGCGGCTCGAGCTGATCATCGGCAAGGGGAACGGCGCGGCCCAGGCCGAGCTGTTCCACGTGACAACCGCCGATCAATGGGACCGCAATCGCGAAGGCTACGAGCTGTTCCGACTGCTATGGGAGGGTGAAAGCGTGACGTGGTCCGGCCGGTTCCGGCCGTCGCTGGTCAACGCCAAGGCGCTTCCCCGCCCGCTGCAGAGCCGAATCCGCATCTGGCACGGCAGCGCAACAAGCACGGATTCGGTTGACCTCGCCGCTCGTCACGGTGACCCGATCTTCTCCGCGAACGTCAGCAATCCCGTCGAGCCGTACGCCGAATTGGTCCGGCACTACCGGGAGCGATGGGAGTTCTACGGCCACCGGCCCGAGGACGCGCTGGTCGGTGCCGGAACCGCGGGGTTCTACGTGACGCCGACGTCGCAGGAAGCGGTGGCCACCTATCGTCCGATGTTCGAGGCACGTCTGGCGTTCACGCGCCGCGCCGGGATTCCGGCGGTGTTCGAATCGATCGAGGATTTCATCGAGCGCAGCTCGGCGCTGGTCGGTAGTCCGGAGCAGGTGATCGACAAGGTGGGCCGCTATCACGAGCAGCTCGGGCACGAAGTGATACACCTGAGTGCCGATGCCGACGGTGTGACGGCCGGCCAACAACGTCGAAGTTTTGAACTGTTTCAGTCCGACGTCGCACCTGTTCTGCGGGAACGCATCCCGAGCCGACCGCTTATCTCACAGTTGATCCCCGCGGAAGAGACTTCGGCGGCGGTAACGACCACGGCCAAAGGCTGAGCACCACATATCGGTTTGGTTGTCATGCGATTGTTGCTCCTATTTCCACGCGAAAACCGGTTGCTCGAGTTCGTCGACCGGGTCGTGGCGCCCCTCCAGGCCAAGCCAGCGCAGCTGCAGGAGCACAGCACCGGTCGGCGCGTGGTTGAGGTCGTTTCCCAACGGTATTTGCACAACCGGCCGTGGGCTTTCCGGGATGGTGATGAACCGCGGCGAGTCCGCGCGCAGCAGTTGGTGCAGCCCCACCCGGTAGACCGCCACGACCTCGTCGGGCGCGGGTTGAGGGTCGAGTCGTCCGCCACCCCAGAGCACCACCGGGGTGATGACGTATCCGGACCGGGTCGGGTAGTCGTCGAGCAGACCCAACACCGCTGCGGCGTCAAGTTTGATGCCGACCTCCTCGTCCAGCTCTCGAAGTGCCGCATCGACCGCATCCTCCCCCGGGTCCAGTCGACCACCCGGAAGCGCCCACTGCGCCGGATGCGAGTTGAGGCGGGACGTCCTGCGGCACAACAGGAATGCGGCCCCGCCGGATACGTCGACCATGCGGCCGTCGAGCCCGGCCTCCGGCATCGGGCGTCCCGCTATCCAGTCGTCGACCGGCGCCGGATCGATCCGGTCCTCCCCGACCTCCGACTCGACGAGCAACACCGCCACGGCCGCGTGCCGCTTCGTCGGGTCGGCTACAACGCGACGATCATGCCCGGCCAGATGGTCCCGGATCCTCTCGCGCAGCGCCTCGTCATAGGGGATGGTCATCACCCGAGCCTAAGCCGAGCGCTGGGCGCGGCAACGTGACGTACTCAACTCCTGCGGTGGTATCCCGCACCTGGCCGGCTAGGTACAGTTGGCTATATCCAGCGGTCGTGCGGGCACCATGTCCTTGCCGATCGGTCAGCGAATGCAACCGCGAGGCGGATGTGACACCAACGACGCAGGCAGCGGCAACGCGCCCAGCGGCGACGGTTGTCGTGGTGTCCACCGCGGGATTCTTGGCCAGCCTGGACCTGTTCATCGTCAACATCGCCTTCCCCGAAATTCGTCAGTCCTTCGGCGCAGCCGACTTCGGAGCGATGTCGTGGATCCTGAACGCCTACACGCTCGTCTTCGCGGCGTTCATGAATCCGGCGGGCCGGCTCGGCGACCGATACGGCCACCGCCGAATCTTCCTGTCCGGCCTAGTGGTGTTCACGTTGGGCTCAGCCGCGTGCGGGCTGTCCGGATCGTTTGTCGCGCTGGTCGCCGCCCGTGCCGTTCAAGCCTTGGGCGCCGCGATGCTGATGCCGAGTTCGCTCGCGCTGCTGCTGGCCGCCGTTCCGGCCGCCCGGCGTGCCGTTGCGGTCAGCACCTGGTCGGCGGTGGCGGCAATGGCCGCTGCGCTCGGACCTCCGGTTGGCGGATTTCTGGTCGAATTATCCTGGCGCTGGATCTTTTTCGTCAACGTGCCGGTCGGGCTGCTGGCGCTGGTCGCCGGTCTGCGGGTGCTCGCGAAGACCCGCGGCACCGGTAGCGGCATTCCCGATCTGTTCGGCGCGCTGAGCCTGATTGCCGGCGTCGGGGCGCTGGTGTGGGCGCTGATCGAGCTACCGGTCACCGGTTGGCACGCGCCGACGGTGCTGCTGGCCACGATCGGTGCCGGTGGTGCGATGGCCCTGGCGGTGTGGCGTTCGCTGCGTCATCCATCGCCTGCCGTGGACCTGGCCGCGATACGGGTGTTGCCGATGTGGTCGAGTTGCCTTGCACTGTTGATGTTTTCCGCGGCCCACGGCGCGATGCTGCTGGGCGGTGTCATGCTTCTCACCACAGTGTGGGGCATGCCGCCGGCCGTCGCCGGCTTGTGCCTGGCCCCGGGGCCGATCGTGGTTGTCGTTGTGTCGCTGACGCTGGCCGGCCGGCTGATCGACAAGCTCGGCATCGCCGTCGTCGCTGCGACCGGTGCTGCCCTTTATGTCGTCGGGATCGCGATCTGGCTCTGCACCATCGGTCCCGTGCCTGATTACTTCACCGACTATCTACCGGCGCAACTGTTTACCGGCGCCGGCGTGGGATTGGTGATGCCGAGCCTTTCCGCCGTCACCGGCGTGGCGCTGCCGGCATACCGGTGGGGGGCCGGCTCGGCGGTGACGAATACCGCGCGGCAGCTCGGCATGGTGCTGGGCACGACGGCCCTGACCATGATTTACCAACCCGGCATCGATCTCGCCGCGGTCCGGCGCGGATGGGCGTTCGTCGCCATAGCCGCGGGCAGCGCCGCACTCATCGCGGCCGTACTGGCGCTCCGGTGGAAGGCTGTCGCCGAGGAGTCACGCAAGCCGACCGAAGTCCAATGCGTTGGCGGGCTTGCTGATTAACTAGTCGGGATGGCTGACATCACCATGCTGATCCTCACCGACCACGACTGGTTCCGTGAACAGTTCGCCAAGCTGGACGATCTGCAAGCCCAAACACCGGTCGACCAGCGAGCACTGGAACGCGTGTGGCGTCCACTCGCCGACAAGCTGGACGTACACGCGTACATCGAAGAGCAGATCTTCTACCCGCAACTACTCAAGCGCGGCACCGACGACGCCGAAGGCGAGACGCTCGATGCGATCGGTGACCACAACGACATTCGCGACGGCGTGCGCGACGCCAACGCCGCAGCGATAGCCACCGACGAGTGGTGGGCGGCGGTCGGGCGAACCCGCCTGGCCAACGACGACCACATGGGCGAAGAAGAGCGGGAAGGGTTGGCCGACTTTCGTCGTCACGCACCGATCGGTCTGCGCGAAGCGCTCGGGCGTCAATACCGCGAGTTCATGACGCAGCATCCGACCACCAAGGGACTGTCGATCGTCGACCGCGACCCGGAGAGCTACGTAGAGGAACAAGAAGGCGCGACGCCGTCGCCGCGCACGGACTTCTCGCTCGGTATCGGCAGCTTGAAGGGCGAATGACGATCCATGCGGCCTAGAGCACCAGGCCGCATGGAGTCAATTGCTGTTGCGCGGTTCAGCCGTGGCCGCAGCCAACGCCAGCAACACATCCACCCGGCGTGCCGCCCGGACCCGCGAACTG
>DATDLZ010000036.1:0-3224 GCA_036519055.1 Mycobacterium sp. | reverse complement strand
ATGGCGGGATCGGCGGGGCCGGCGGAACAGCTGGTGCGACTGGTGGGGACGGCGGCAGCGGCCAGATCCTTGCCGGCGATGGCACGGCTAACAGCGGCGTCGCCAGCACCACTGGTGCCGGCGCTGTCGGTGGAGCGGGCGGTGCGGGCACCAACGGTGGGGCTGGTGGGGCCGGCGGCAACGGTTACGTCGAAGCCATCGGGCCCAACAGTGTCGCTACCGGCACGGGCGTTGGCGGTGCTGGTGGTGCCGGCGAGAATGGCGGCATCGGTGGTGACGGCGCCAACGGCTTCATTGACGCTGGCTTCGGCGACCAGGGCGCCACTACCGGCGTCGCCTCGGGCAGCGCCACCGGCGGGGATGGCGGCGATGGCCTCGCCGCCGGCGCTACCGGCGGTAATGGCGGCTCGGGCGCGGTCATCGCCGAGGACCCGACCTCTACCGGTGACGTTCCGTCCGCGAGCGGCACCGCCGTGGGCGGGGATGGCGGCGACAGCGGCACCGGAGCTAACGCAGGCGATGGCGGTAGTAACTCCCTCAGCAGTGCCACTGGTCATGCCGGTCAGGGCTGGATCCAAGCCACCGGCACCGCTCACATCACCGGGGCTACCGCGACCGGCGGCGACGGCGGAGCAGGCGGCAACGGCGGAGCTGCTGCTGGCGGCGATGGCGGATCGGGCGGCTTCGGCAACGTCAGCGCGACTTCCGGCACTGTCACCGGACCAGTTAGCGGCACCGGCGGCGACGGCGGGGCAGGCGGTAATGGCGGCACCGTCGCGGCTGGCACCGGCGGCACCGGCGGCAACGGCGGCCTGGGCCAGAACGGTGGCGTCGCAGGCAACACCTCTGGCACCGGCGGCAACGGCGGGAACGGTTTCGCCGGTACCACCACTCCGGGTGCCAACGGCGGCAACGGCGGCGACGGGATCGGCACCGTCGGTGCAGCCGGCACGCCTAGCGCTCCGTAAAACGGGTCGGGGGACTGCGGCCCAGGGGAAACCCAGGGCCGCAGTTTACGTTTGGGCGCCGTTCGCCTGAAGGGCAGCCGTTGGCGCGCCGACGCTCCGACCACGCTGCTCAAGTCATGCGGCGCCGTCAGACTCGACGCCCACGCCGCCCGCGCCGTCCACGGAAAGCGTCCTTGACCGTTTCGCCGGTGTCTTTCACGTCGGCCTTGAACTGATCACCCACACCGCGACTTTCGAGCCGGCGGTCGCCGGTCACGCGGCCGATGGATTCCTTTGCTCTGCCAGTGACTCGCTGCAGCTTGTTTCTGAGCTTGTTGGTCGCACTCATGGCACGTCCTCCTTAGGTCGTGCGCTTGAATACCCGCTGTGGGATCAAGGCAACCGGCCCGGCCTACACCCAGTACGCCACTCGGGCCCGGTACTGGCGCATCGCGAATGCGGCACACAGCCAACCCAATACAGTGAGCCCCACCACGACCGCCCAGTGCCGCAGTTCTTGATGCGAGCCGAGCAGCGGGGCGCGCACGATGTCCAGGTAGTGCAGTAGCGGGTTGAGCTCGACGATCTTCGACCACTGTCCGGCGCCCTGCTGCCGCAACGTGTCGTCGTTCCAGATGATCGGCGTCATGAAGAACAGCAACTGCACGACGGAGAACAGCAGTGGGCCGATGTCGCGGAAACGCGTCGCGAGGATGCCGAAACACAGCGACACCCATACGCAGTTGAGCACGATCAGGCCCAGCGCCGGGATCACCGACAGGTCGGCCCACGACCACGGCTTGGGGAAGATGATCGCGATGACGACGTAGATGACGATGTTGTGCGCGAACAGAATCATCTGCCGCCACACCAGCCGGTAGACGTGCACGCTCAGCGGCGTCGGCAGCTGTTTGATCAATCCCTCGTTGGCGACGAAGACTTCCGCGCCTTCCAGGATCGAGGCGTTGATCAGATTCCAGATGATCAGGCCGAGGGTGACGTAGGGCAGATGCACCGACAGCTGAAGGTGGAACAGCTTGGAGTACAGCCCGCCCATCGCGACGGCAGTGGTCCCGGTGGCGATGGTGATCCAGAACGGCCCGAGCACCGAGCGGCGGTAGCGCTGTTTGATGTCCTGCCAGCCGAGGTGCAGCCACAGCTCGCGTCGACGGTATCCGTCGACAAGATCACCCCAGGCCCGGGTCATCGTCTTGGACTGTGCGGCAACATCAACGATCGTCATCAGGCCTCCTGAACAGTTCCCGCCGGCCCAGCCGGCGCAGCCGCAGCCACTCCAGCAGACCTTTCGGGTCGCGACGGGATATCAGGAAAAACCAGCCGAACCGCAGCCACTCCTGGACGAGCAGTTTGCGCAGACCCGGCTGCGCCATCAGGTAGCCGCGATTGCGGTAGGTGAAGTAGCGCTTGGTGGCGTCGTCGGGATACTGCGTGTGCATCCGGCCGCCGAGGATCGGCTTGAACTCGGCCGATCCGCACGGATGCAGGTAAGCCGCATTCAGGCAGGTTCCGAACGCCAGCCCGGACCGGACCAGCCGACGATGCATCTCCACCTCGTCGCCGCGGACGAACAGCCGCAGATCGGGAACGCCGATCGACTCGAACGTCGACGCGGCAAACAGTGCTCCGTTGAACAGCGAGGCGATGCCCGGCAGCAGTTCCTGACCGGCCTCGGTGCGCAATTCGCTGACCAGTCGGCGCCAGACCAGGCCGCGGCGCAACGGGAAGGCCCGCCGTTGCGGGTCGTCGGCGTTGCACACCATCGGCGATACCTCGGCTAGCCGGTGCTTGTCCGCGCATGCCAGCAGCGTGGCCAGCACCTGGCTGTCCTGCGGATGGCCGTCGTCGTCGGCCAGCCACACCCAGTCGGCACCGAGCGCCAGCGCGTGCAGGATGCCGAGCGCGAAACCGCCTGCGCCGCCAAGGTTTCGGTGCGACGGCAGATACGTCGTCGGGATGGGTTGGCCGGCCACCAGATCGCGGATGTGTTCGTCGGCGTCGTTGTCGACCACGATCAGCTGGTCGAGTAGCCGGCTCTGGGTGCTCAACGCGTCGAGCGACTTGGCCAGCTCGTCGGGTCGCCGGTGGGTGACGACGACGGCGCACACGGTGGTCATGCGCGGTTCGTTTCGGAGAGCACCTCACGCACATGCCGGGCCGCGTCGTCGCCCTCATACGCTCGCACGACGTCCTCGATGCCGCCGGTGAGCTTGATGACGCCGTGGTCGATCCACATCGCGGTCGTGCACAGCCGGGCCA
>DATDLZ010000035.1:0-9592 GCA_036519055.1 Mycobacterium sp. | reverse complement strand
GCGGCGCCGCTCAAAGGCATACGTCGGCAGCTCGACAAACGAGGCGCCGGGCAGCATGGCACGCCAATCCACCCCGACGCCGGATACAAAAGCCTGGGCCACACCGGCGATCAGGCTGTTCGGTTCGGGCCGGTCCCCGCGCAACAACGGCACGGACACCACGTCGGCCTCGGCCAGAGATTCCTCGATGGACGAGGTCAGGCCGCCGCCGGGCCCCACTTCGACGAATCGGGTGGCGCCGGCCGCATTCGCGTGCCGGATGCTGTCGGCAAACCGGACCGCCGCCCGGACGTGGCGGGTCCAGTGGTCGGCCGTCGCGAAGTCATCTCCGGCCAACTCTCCGGTCACATTCGAGATGACCGGAATGGTGACCGGATGGACGGCCAGTTCGCGTGCCGCCGCTTTGAATTCGCCGATCATGGGTTCCATCAACGGCGAGTGGAAGGCGTGCGAAACCGTCAGTTGATGGACTCGCCGGCCTTGGGCGCGCAGTTGGTCCGCGATGGCGGTCACCGCGTGCTCGTCGCCGGAGACCACCACTGACGACGGACCGTTGACCGCGGCGATACCGACGTTGTCGGTCAGCAGCGGGCGCACTTCGTCCTCGGTGGCCTGCAGCGCGACCATGGCGCCGCCGGACGGCAACGCCTGCATGAAACGGCCACGCGCGACCACCAGCAGCGCGGCGTTCTCCAGCGACAGGGCGCCGGCGATGTGCGCCGCGGTCAACTCGCCGACCGAGTGGCCCATCACGAAGTCGGGCCGCACTCCCCAGGACTCCAGCAGGCGGTACAGCGCAACCTCGACGGCGAACAATGCCGGCTGAGCGAATTCTGTTGTATTCAACAGGCTTTCGTCGTGGCCCCACATCACTTCGCGCAGCGGGCGCAACAGGTGCCGGTCCAGCTCGCCGACCGCGGTGTTGAACGCTTCGGCGAAGACGGGATAGGTGGCGTGTAAGCCCATGCCCATGCCGAGCCATTGCGAGCCCTGGCCGGGGAAGACGAACACGGTTTTGCCGGTCAGCCCCGTCCCGGTGATCACCGACGCACCCGGCCGGCCGTCGGCCAGCTCGCCCAATCCGGTGAGCAACTGGCCGCGGTCAGCGCCCAGCACCACCGCGCGATGCTCAAACGCGGCGCGACCTGCCAGCGACCAACCGACGTCTGCGGCGGGCAATTCGTCACGTACGCCGATGAATCCGGCCAACCGCGCGGCCTGAGATTCCAGTGCGGCCCTCGACTTCGCCGACACCACCCACGGAACGACTGCTGGCGCTGTCGCCGGGCTTTCGACGGTCGGCTCGACCGGCGGGACCGCTTCGATGATCACGTGCGCGTTGGTCCCGCTGATGCCGAACGACGACACCCCCGCCCGACGCGCCCGACCATTCGCCGGCCAAGGTTGCTGATCGGTCAGCAATTGCACGGAGCCCATCGACCAATCCACGTGCGGGCTGGGCGCATCGACGTGCAACGTCACCGGCAGCACCTCGTGGCGCATCGCCAGGATCATCTTCATCACACCCGCGACGCCTGCGGCGGCCTGGGTGTGGCCCATGTTCGATTTGATCGACCCCAACCACAGTGGCGACTGCCGATCCTGACCGTAGGTCGCCAAAATCGCCTGGGCTTCAATCGGATCGCCCAGCGTTGTGCCCGTGCCGTGGCCTTCGACCACCTCAACGTCAGCCCCGGTCAGTCCCGCGCTCGCCAAAGCCGAGCGGACCACTCGCTGTTGGGAAGGACCGTTGGGTGCGGTCAGCCCATTGGACGCGCCGTCCTGGTTGATCGCCGAACCGCTTACGACCGCCAATACCGGGTGCCCCAAGCGTCGCGCGTCGGAAAGCCGCTCCACCACCAGCATCCCGCCGCCCTCGGAGAATCCGGTGCCGTCGGCGGCACCCGCGAACGCTTTGCAGCGCCCGTCGGTGGACAACCCGCGCATGCGGCTGAATTCCACGAAGATGTCGGGTGTGGCGTTGACGGTGACGCCACCGGCCAGCGCCAGATCGCACTCCCCCGACCGCAACGACTGAGCGGCCATGTGCAGCGCGACCAACGACGACGAGCACGCGGTGTCCACCGACACCGCCGGACCCTCCAGCCCCAACACGTAAGACACCCGTCCGGACGCCACACTCGACGACTGTCCGGTGAGCCGGAAGCCCTCCGCAGCTTGCGCGGCACCCATGCCGTAGCCCTGGGCATAGACCCCGGCGAACACGCCGGTGGCGCTGCCTCGCAGCATGGTCGGGTCAATACCGGTCCGCTCCAACGCTTCCCAGGTCAGCTCGAGGAACATCCGCTGCTGGGGGTCCATCGCCAGCGCCTCTGAGGGGCCGATTCCGAAGAATGCCGGGTCGAAGTCCCCGACGCCTTCGACGAAGCCGCCGGTGCGCGTGTAGCAAGAACCGGTAACGTCAGGGTCGGGGTTGTACAGGTTGGCCAGATCCCAGCCGCGGTCACCGGGGAATTCGGTGACGACGTCGCGGCCTTCGATCACCATGTCCCACAGGTCTTCCGGAGAGTTGACTCCGCCCGGATAACGGCAGGCCATACCGACGATCGCGATCTGATCGTCTCCGGTGATCCGCACCGCGGGGACGTGCTTGACTTCCTGCGGAACACCCGCGAGTTCGGTCCGGAAATACGAAGCCAGCCGGCTCGGCGTCGGGTAGTCGAAGATCAACGTCGGCGAAAGCGCCAGCCCGGTGGCTGCTTTGAGCCGGTTGCGCATTTCGACTGCGGTCAGCGAGTCAAAGCCCAACTCCTGGAACGCCTTGTCCGGATCGATCGCCTCCGGAGTGGTATTGCCCAGCACGGTCGCGATATGCGAGCGCACCAGATCCAGCAGCACCGCGTCCTGCTCGGCTTCGGGCAGGCCGTGGATGCGTTGCGCCAGGGCCGACTTGGACTTGCTGGCGGCCAGCGAGTCGTCGACCCGCCGACGAGCCGGCGCATTGATCAGATCGACGAACATCGGTGGGACCACGGCGGCGTTGGCCCGCAGGGCGGCCGTGTCGATGTGGGCGGGCAGCAGGAACGGCTCGTCGACGACCATCGCGGTGTCGAACAGCTGTAGGGCGTCCACCGACGAGAGCGCCTTCACGCCGGTGCGCGCCAGCCGGGCCCGACCGGCGTCGTCGAGCCCGCCGGTCATCTCGCTGGCCTGGTCCCACAGACCCCAGCCCAGCGACATCGCCGGCAGACCATGTGCGCGACGGTGAGCGGCCAGCGCATCGAGGAAGCTGTTGGCCGCCGCGTAGTTGGCTTGGCCCGACGATCCCACCAGGCCGGCCATCGACGAGAACAGCACAAACGCCGACACGTTCGAATCTTGAGTCAGCTCATGCAGATTCCAGGCCGCGTCCACCTTGGCCCGCAACACCGCGTCGACCCGCTCCGGCGTCAACGACGTCACCACCGCATCGTCGAGCACACCCGCGGCATGAATGACCGCCGACAACGGATGCTGCACCGGAATGTCCGCGATCACCTTGGCTAGCGCCGCACGATCCGCCGCGTCGCAGGCGACCACCGACACCTCGGCGCCGGCAGCCGACAGCTCCGCGGCCAACTCCGCAGCACCGGCCGAATCGGCGCCGCGTCGACTGATCAACAACAGATGCCGCGCATCATGATTGGCCACCAAGTGGCGCGCCAGCGCGGAACCCGCCATGCCGGTACCGCCGGTGATCACCACGGTGCCCTGCGTCCAGGCGTCCGGCATCGACAACACGACCTTGCCGGTATGACGAGCCTGACTCAGATACCGCAGCGCCGCAGGCGCACGCCGCACGTCGAAGGCTGTGACCGGCAGCGGCCGCAGCACGCCGGCGTCGAAGAGCTCGGCAAGGTCCAGCATGTACTGGTGCATGCGGTTGCGGCCGGGCTCGAAGAGGTCGAAGGCGCGGTAGCGCACACCGGGATAGTCCTCGGCGATCTTTCCCGGGTCGCGGATGTCGGTTTTGCCCATCTCCAGGAAGACCCCGCCCGCAGCGACCAGTCGCAGGGAGGCGTCGACGAACTCACCGGCCAGCGAGTCCAACACGACGTCCATGCCCCGCTCGCCGACGATCGCACGGAACTTGTCTTCAAACTCCAGCGTGCGCGAATCGCCGATGTGGTCGTCGTCAAAGCCCATCGCCCGCAATGTGTCCCACTTGCCACGGCTGGCGGTGGCAAACACCTCCAGTCCGAGGTGCCGCGCCAACTGCACTGCGGCCATTCCCACGCCACCGGCACCGGCGTGCACCAACACCCGCTGGCCCGGTTTGACGTCGGCGAGGTGAACGAAGGCGAAGTAGGCGGTGGTGAAAACGGCTGATATCGCAGCGGCTTCGGCGTACGACCAGTCCGATGGCATTGGGAGCAACAGCCGGATATCGCCGGCGACCAGGGTGCCGCTGCCGTCCGGGAAGAATCCGTAAACGTCGTCCCCGACGGCGAATTCGGTAACCCCGGGGCCGACCTCGACGACGACACCGGCGCCTTCACCACCGATCAGCGCATCGTGGGTGAACATGCCCAGCGTGATCATGACGTCGCGGAAGTTGGTGGCGATGGAGCGCATCGCCACCCGAACGTGGCCGGGTTCCAATGGCGCGTCGGCGTTGGGAACCGGCTCCAGTTGCAGGTTCTCGAAGGTGCCCGCGGTCGACAGACCCAGCCGCCACGGCCCGTCGGTGGGCGGCACCAGCACGCCATCCACCGCGCGGCTGACGAGGACTCGCGCGGTGTGAATCGTCTCGCCCCGCAGCACCAGCTGCGGCTCACCAACCGCCAGCAGCCGTGCCACGGTCGTATCACTCAGCGGCGCATCGGAATCCACCAGAACGATCCGGCCTGGGTGTTCGGTCTGGGCCGAACGCACCAACCCCCACACCGCGGCACCGGCCAGATCGGTGACGTCCTCGCCCGGCAACCCCACCGCCCCGCGCGTCGACACCACCAACACGCCGGAATCATGTTCGGTCAACCACGATTGCAGCGCCGCCAGAGCTTCGTGGACGCATTCGTAGCTGGCCGACACCGGATCCCCGGCCGCCGATACGGACTCGAACACCTCGTGCGCCGGCGTCTCGGTGTGTGAGGCGGCCGATGTGGGCGACCACGCAAGCTCGAAGAGCCGATCTCCGCCTACGCCGGAAACCGCAGCCATCAACTGCTGCTGGGAAATCGGACGCGCGATCATCGAGGTCACCGTCAGCACCGGCAGCCCCAGCCCGTCGGCCAGTTCGACCGAGACCGCCGACGGACCCGACGGCGCAATCCGCGCCCGCACCGACGACGCGCCCGCCGCATGCAGCGACACGCCCTGCCACGAGAACGGCAGGGCTACGCCATCGCCGTCGAACGTCAACGCCACCGCGTGCAGGGCCGCATCCAACAGCACCGGATGCACGCCGAATCCGCCGACACCGCCGGCCGCTTGCGGCAGCGTTACTTCGGCGAAGAACTCTTCGCCGCGACGCCACACCGCGGTCAACCCCTGGAACGCCGGGCCGTACTGGTAGCCGCGCGCCGCCAGCCGCTGGTAGCCGTCGGTCACATCGACGGGAGTCGCGCCTTCAGGCGGCCACACCGACAGGTCGGCGCCCGGCTCAACCGGCCCCGCTGACAACTGCCCCGTCGCATGGCAGACCCATGCGGAATCTGAGGGCTCCCTGGAGAATACGGACACACTGCGTTGGCCGGATTCGCCCCCGCAAGCGGGAGGTGCCCCCACGGCTGGGCCCACCACCAGCTGTACGGCGACCGACCCTGAGGACGGCAGCAGCAACGGCGCCTGCAATGTCAACTCGTCGACCACCGGACAGCCGACCTCGTCCCCGGCCCGGATGGCCAACTCGACGAAGCCTGCACCAGGGAACACGGCCAGCCCGTCGACAGCGTGATCGGTCAACCAACTCTGGGTGGCCGGCGTCAACCGACCCGTCAGCACCACCCCGCCCGAGTCCGGTAGTTCCACCACGGCTCCCAACAGCGCGTGCTCGCTGGCTCCCAGCCCTAAGCCGGCGGCGTCGATCGCAGCACCGTCACCGGAGAGCCAAAAGCGCCGTCGCTCAAAGGCATATGTCGGCAACTCGACGAACCCGGCACCCGGCACTGCGGCGCGCCAATCCACCTTGACACCCGACACGAACGCCTGGGCGGCTGAACTGAGGAATCGGGTCAGGCCGCCGTCTTCGCGGCCAAGAGTGGGCACCACGACCGCGTCGGCCCCGCCCTCGGTGGCGGTGTCCTCGATGCCCGCGATCAGGGCGGGGTGCGGGCTGGATTCGATGAATGTCCGGTAGCCGCTCGCCGATGCGGTACGCACCGCAGAGGCGAATTCGACGGTCTGGCGGATGTTGCGGAACCAGTAGTCGGCGGTGAGTTCGGCGGTGTCCAGGATGCCGCCGGTGACCGTGGAGAAGAACACGGTGCGCGCCGACTGAGGTTCGATATCCGACAGCGCCTCGGCGAGCTGCTCGCGGATCGCGTCGACGGCGACGGAGTGCGATGCGTAGTCGACGTCGATGCGGCGGGCCCGAAGTTCACGCTCGGTGCACTGAGCGACGATCTCGTCGAGGGCGGCAACCTCACCGGAGAGCACGACCGCCGATCGCCCGTTGATCGCGGCGATGCTGACCCGATCGCCGTACGGCGCCAACAGCTCTCGCGCTTGATCGGTTCCACATGCCAGCGAGGCCATCCCGCCGCGGCCGGACAGCGCCAACAGCAGTTTGCTGCGCAGGGTGACCACGCGTGCGGCGTCGCGCAGCGACAAGGCACCGGCGACGTAGGCCGCGGCGATCTCGCCCTGGGAGTGACCGATGACGGCGTCCGGGCGTACCCCGATCGACCGCCACAATTCGGCCAACGAGACCATCACCGCGAACAGCGCAGGCTGGACGACGTCGACGCGGTCCAGGCTCGGCGCGCCCGGCACGCCGCGCAGTACGTCGATCAACGACCAGTCGACGAACTCGGCGAACGCCTCCGCGCAGGCGTTCATCTCGGCGGCGAAAACTGGCGCGGTACCTAATAATTCGACGCCCATCCCGATCCACTGCGAGCCTTGGCCGGGGAAGACGAAAGCGGTCTTGCCCGTGGGTGCGGCGTGGCCGGTGATCACCGAACCGCCGGGCATTTCCTCGCCCAGCTCGCCCAGCCCGGCCAGCAACTGGCTTCGATCGTGACCAAGCACGACCGCGCGATGCTCAAAGGTCGACCGCCCCGCCAACGACCAGCCAACATCGGCGATGCCTAATTGCTCACGGGCACCGATGGATTCGGCCAGTCGAGAGGCCTGTGCCGCCAGCGCCGCTGCACTCTTGGCCGACATCACCCACGGCACCACCGGCGGTTGCGGAGCACGCTCGGCGGGCTCAGCCGGCGGGCACTCCTCGATGATCACGTGCGCGTTGGTGCCGCTGATCCCAAACGATGACACCCCGGCTCGACGGGCACGACCATTGGCGGGCCACGACTGGGCTTCGGTCAACAGCGACACCGCACCCGCCGACCAATCCACATGCGGGCTGGGCGCATCGACGTGCAACGTCGCCGGCAGCAGCTCGTGGCGCATCGCCTGGACCATCTTGATCACACCGGCCACGCCGGCGGCGGCCTGCGTGTGACCCATGTTCGATTTGATCGACCCCAGCCACAAGGGTTTTCCGGGCTCGGCGCGATCTTGACCGTAGGTGGCGAGCAACGCCTGAGCCTCGATCGGGTCGCCCAATGTCGTTCCGGTGCCATGGGCCTCGACCACGTCCACTTCTCCGGCGCTCAGCCCGGCGTTGGCCAACGCCGTGCGCACCACTCGCTGCTGGGAAGGACCGTTGGGGGCGGTGAGCCCATTGGAAGCGCCGTCCTGGTTGACCGCAGTACCGCGCACCATCGCGAGCACCCGATGACCCAACCGCTGGGCATCCGAAAGCCGTTCCACCACCAGCATTCCGCCGCCCTCGGACCAGCCGACGCCGTCGGCCGCCCCAGCGAAAGGCTTGCACCGGCCATCCGGAGACAGGCCCCGGTGCCGGCTGAATTCGACGAAAACCGTTGGGGTGGCGTTGACGGTCGCGCCGCCGGCCAGTGCCAGATCGCACTCCCCCGACCGCAACGACTGCACCGCCATGTGCAAAGCAACCAACGACGACGAGCACGCGGTGTCGACCGACACCGCCGGGCCTTCCAGCCCAAGCACGTAGGCCACCCGGCCGGTCGCAACGCTGGACGTCATACCCGTCAGCCGGTAGCCCTCGATCTCTTCGGCGAGCATCCCGTAGCCCTGCGCGATGATTCCGGCGAACACTCCGGTGGCGCTGCCCCGCAACGTGGTCGGGTCAATTCCGCCCCGCTCCAACGCTTCCCACGACAACTCCAGCAACATGCGGTGCTGCGGGTCGGTGGCCAGTGCCTCACTCGGTGCCACGCCGAAGAACGCCGCATCGAAACCCGCCACGTCGTCCACGAATCCGCCGGCGCGCGCGTAGCACTTGTGCGGCGCATCGGGGTCGTCGTCGAACAGCCCGGCCAGATCCCAGCCGCGGTCGGTCGGGAATTCCGACATCACATCGCGCTCGTGGGCGACCATGTCCCATAGGCTGTCCGGTGAGTCGACCCCGCCCGGGAATCGGCACGACATACCGACGATCGCGATCGGCTCGCCGGAGCGTTCCAGCAGCGCCCGGTTCTTGCTCTTCAGGCGCTCGACCTGGACCAGAGCTTTCCGCAACGCCTCGGTTGCATGCTGAAGTTGGTCAGCCATGTGTTACCCCTCGCCTAACGTCGGTCGTCGCTCAATCCGGAATGCGGCCCTGGATGAGGAGCAGAGTCACTCGCCGTACGGCTGACGTCGAACCTGCTCTTCGACCGGCAAACATCGTCGGCGGGCGCCGACTCGCCCACCCCATCCATGGCCTGGCTCCGCAACTGATTCCGGCGTTGCCCAGCGATCCATGGCGAGACTGTACCCGCCACCAGTCAGCCGAAGCTAAAGCCCGGTCAGCGCCACCCGTCGGCGGCCTCGGCGGCGCGCATCAGGGTCGCGCACAGCTCCCGCAGTTCCGGCGCGCCCGCACCTTCGTCCAGTGCGGTAGCGACGTCTTCCGCTGCGCATCGCACCTGGTAGACGCGGTCCGAGAGGTCAGCGGCCTCCACCGCGGACAGCACCACCGCATCAGCGGGCAACAACGCACCCTGGACACCGTTGATCGAGGCCCTCTGCTCGTAGGCGCGCTGCCGACACGATTGCCTACAGTCTTGACGGCGACGGCCCATCCCGCTGTCGGCAACGTCGCGGCCACACCAACGGCATGGCTGCGGGCGGACGCGGCGTGTCACGGGGCCGACTTTAGTCGGGGTGCCGTCCGAATCCCGGTATCATGGACAGTTGGGTCGCCCGGCGGGCCCGGCGACCTCGGGAACCAAGCCGCCGGCTGCGACGTTGTTTAGGGCGCTAGGTGCTAAGAAAACTTTAAGAGGAGAGCTGACCAATGGCTGATCGTGTCCTGAGAGGCAGTCGCCTTGGAGCCGTAAGCTACGAGACCGACCGCAACCACGACTTGGCGCCGCGCCAGATTGCGCGTTATCGCACCGAG
>DATDLZ010000034.1:0-10213 GCA_036519055.1 Mycobacterium sp. | reverse complement strand
GCTGAAATGCGCACACTGGGTGTATCGGTGTGAGCTGCCAGGAGGCCGCAATGGATGACAACGGTCGGTTCGGATTCGATCCGGAAGACTTCGAGCACGTGATCCGCGACGCGACCGAGGGACTTCGCGACGCGATAGAGGGAGTCAGCAGGTTCTTCACGGTGCCCAGTGGTCGGGCCGGGTGGGCGTCAGTCTTTGAGGATTTGGCGGGGCGACGCCCGACCAGGCCGGAAACCACCGGCGAAACGGGTGACGGGGTCTGGGCGATTCATACGGTGAGCGCCGACGGCGGCGCCCGCGTCGAGGAGGTGTACGCGTCCGAACTCGATGCGCTGCGGGCAAATAAGAACAACACCGACACGACCCGCAAAGTCCGATTCCTGCCGTACGGCATCGCCGTCAGCGTCCTCGACGATTCACCCGAGACACCGTAAGCCGTTGCGCGAGAAAGCGGCGTTGGTCACCTCGCTGCGGCACGTTCGCGTTCCGTACGCCACAATGGAAATCATGCGTCTACGCCACATCGGTCGTGTCCTCATTGCAGCATTGGTGATTGTCGGCGGGTTGTTCAGCGCCCCGATGGCAATCAGTTCTGCACAACCATGCCCGGACGTCGAGGCGGTGTTCGCCCGCGGCACTGGAGAGCCAGTCGGCGTCGGCGGGATCGGGGAGCCGTTCGTCGACGAGCTGCGCACAGCGATCGGTCCCAAGTCTCTCGACGTGTACCCGGTGAATTACGAAGCCAGCAGCAACTTCTCCGACCGCGTCGAGTTCGCCCGAAGCGTCGTCGACGGGATCAAAGACGCCAGCAGTCATATCGAGGCAACCGCGGCGAACTGCCCCAAAACCAGGATTGTGCTCGGCGGGTACTCGCAGGGGGCGGCCGTGGCCGGCGCCGTCACCACGGCGTCAATCCCCGCCGGGATACCCGCGGAATACTTGACGAATCTGCCCAAGCCGATGCCGCCCGAGATCGCTAATCACGTCGCCGCGGTCACGCTCTTCGGGAAGCCGTCGGCTCAGTGGCTGCAGAATTACGGTGCGCCGGCGGTTGTGATCGGCCCGCTGTATGCGCCGAAGACCGACGACCTATGCGCCGACGGCGACACCATCTGCAACGGCGATCCCGGCGGGCTGCCGAGCTTCGCTCACTCCTCGTACCCGGTGAACGGCATGACGGCGCAAGCGGCGGGGTTCGCCGCCAGCCACCTGTAGCCGTCAGTCGGGCTGGTTCGCCATGATGGTGGCGAACAGCTCGCTCATCTCGTCGGCGGGGCCAGCGGGTACGGAGTAGTCTGCCTCGTCGCGGATCTCATCAAGGTGATCACGCACCTGCTCGATGGACAGCGCGGGACTGTAGAAACCTTTCGTTCTGCCGATGAAGAACCGGGCGGCGTGTCCGGCGCCAACGGTGTAGATCTCACCGGACACCGGGCAATCTCGGTGCGTCAGGAACGCCACCACCGGGGCCACCAGCGCTGGATCGAGCTTCTGAAGGTATTGGGCGACAAGGTCATCCAGCACGACCTGAGCTGACGGGTCGTCCGGCCGGCCGGCACTCTCGACCGAATGCGCCAGCATCCGGGTGTAGGCGATCGGCGCGACCGCGTTGACTTTGATGTCGTGGTCGGCGCCTTCGGCGGCCAGGACTCGGGTCAGGCCGACCAACCCGGTCTTCGCCGAACCGTAATTGCTCATCCGTTCAGCGCCAAGGAGTCCCGCAGCCGAGCAGGTGTTGAGGATTCGTCCGTAGCGCTGCTCGCGCATGATCTTCCATGCGGGCCTCGTCACGTAGAACGCACCCTTGAGATGTACATCTATCAGCGGGTCGAGCCGATCGGCGGTGATGTCCTCGAAGGGTGCGTCGCGCACGATCCCGGCATTGTTGATCACGATGTCGACGCGCCCCCAGGCTTGCAGCGCCGTGTCGATAATCGCCTGTCCACCTTCTGGTGTGGCCACGCTGTGGGTGTCGGCGACCGCCTCGCCGCCGTGGCGGCGGATCTCCTCGGCGGCCTCGGTGGCCGCGTCGATGTTCGAGCCCGATCCCGTCACCGAGCCGCCGATGTCGTTGACCACGACGCAGGCGCCGCGAGAGGCCAACAGCAACGCGTACTGCAGACCCAAACCGCCGCCGGCGCCGGTGATCACCGCGACTTGGTCGTCGAAGCGCAAGTCGTTGCTCACCAGGTGACCGGCAGTTCTTTCATACCGTAGATGTCGGCGTCCTTGAACTTCAGATCATCCGGCGACACCGCCAGTCGAAGCCCGGGAAGCCGTCGCGCCAACGTGGCGAACGCCACCTGCATCTCGACTCTCGCCAGGTTGGCTCCGATGCATTGGTGCGTGCCGTAGCCGAAAGCCAAGTGCCCGCGGGCATTTCGGGTGACGTCGAGAGCGTCTGGGCTGTCGACGAATTCGGGATCCCAGTTCCCGGCAGGCAGGTTCATCAACAATCTGTCCCCGGTGCGGATTTGCTGGCCGCCGATCGTCAGGTCTTCGATCGCTATCCGATCCACCTGGGCATGCACGATAGTGAGGTAGCGCAGGAGCTCCTCAACGGCCTGGGCGATGACCACTGGGTCATCGGTCTGGCCGAGTCGCTCGAACACGTCGGGATGCTCAAGCAGCGCAACGGTTCCCAACGAAATCATGTTGGCGGTGGTTTCGTGGCCGGCTAGCATCATGATCACGCCGTTGACGGCGACGGTGTTGTGGTCGAGTTGGCCGGTTGCGACGTAGTCGGTGACCAGGCGGCTGATCAGGTCGTCGCCGGGTTCGCGCGCTTTGCGCGCCACCAACTCCTGGATGTAGCTATACATCTCCGCGAAGCCCTGGACCCGTTGCTCTTCGGTGGAATTCACGTCCAATCCGGCGCTGCTGTTGTGTTGGAAGAGTTCGAGGTCTTCGGGAGGGACGCCGAGAAGCAGCGCGATCACCAATGACGGCACCGGTAGTGCGAAGTCGCGCACGATGTCGGCTGGCGGCCCCGCGTCGATCATCTTGCTCAGGTAGTGGTCGACCAGTTCCTGAATCTCAGGCCGCATGGCTTCGGTCCGTCTGAACGTGAATTGGCTGGTCATCATGCGCCGTAACCGGTGATGTTCGGGATCGTCAATGCGCGCGAATATGACCGGCGTGTTTTCGTCGCTCGACGGCCCGACGATGTCCGGGAGGGTGTCGGCGGACAACCGCGGATCGACCAATGCAGCTCGGATGTCCTGGTAGCGGCTCACCGACCAGACTTGTTGCCCGTTCCACACCGCCCGCTGCAGGCCGGCCTCGTTTCGCCAGTCGGCGAATTCAGGTGGCGGATGAAGGGGACAGTGTGCGGCCCGTTGGGCCGGTATGACCGGAAGATCGGTCTCGGGACGCGAATCGGAAGTTGTCGACGTCATCGGCGTTTCTCGCTAAGTGTCAGATGGCTGTCAATTGCACGAGCCTAAAGGGCGGTTAAGTGGCAGTCAACAGTCAGTTATGCTGGCGCGATGACTGCGGTGACTGACCGGCCGTTACGCGCGGACGCCGCGCGCAACGCCGAGCGGATCCTGAAAGCCGCGCGGGAGGTCTACGGCGAACTCGGGCCCGACGCGCCCATCGAGGCGATCGCCCGTCGCGCCGGCGTCGGTGAGCGCACTCTCTACCGGAGGTTTCCGACCAAGGCAGAACTGGTTCGGGCGGCGCTGGACCAGTGCATCGCCGAAGACCTCACGCCGACGATCGAGGCAGTCCGTAGCGCCGCTGACCCCATGGCGGGTCTGGCCGAGCTGTTCGATGCGGCGATATCGCTGGGCGCGCGCGAACACAATCTGTTGACGGCCGCGCGCCGAGCCGGGTCCTTGACGTCCGACGTCTCGACCGGGCTGCACGAGGCGCTCAGGGAGCTCGCTGACCGCGGCCAGCGGGCCGGCGTCGTGCGGGCCGACCTGGCCCCGGTTGACCTGCCGCGGATGATCGCGATGCTGCACAGCGTGCTGTGGACGATGGACTCCGGCAGTGACGGTTGGCGTCGCTACGTTGCCCTGATGCTCGACGCGATATCGGCCGGCGACCGGCGAACGCTGCCTCCGGCGGCCACCCTTCGATTTGCGCCCGAGTCGGGCGACTGGCCGATGGAGGGCGGCGTTTGAGCGGCGTTGCAATGCGCCTCACCTGCAGCGTCGTTACCTGATCGTGACTTATTCGCGATTTGCTCGTAAGCTGCTGCCGTGCCCCGTCACAAATTAGCCAGCGGTGGGCGAAAGTCGCCGGTAGTGATGGCTGCGGTCGTCGCGCCCGCCGCTGTCATATTTGCCCTTGGCGGCAGCGCCCACGCTGAGAGCCGCCACGGCAAGGCAGATTCGGTAGCTGACGCCTCTACGGCGTGTTGTCACCTGCAGATGACCGCCGCCACACCGATGGCGTCGTCGTGGGCCGCCTCCACCGTGCAGCCAAACAGCGCTCCTGCCGATCCGGCCGCCGCGTCGCGTGCGTCGCGCTGGCACGTCGCCTCGAAGAACGCCCCGCAGATGCTGATCGCGGACATCGCTCCGGAACATGGCCTTCAGGTCAAGACGATCCTGGTGGCCCGCACCATCAGCGCGATTTTCCCGGAGATCAAGAACATCGGCGGCGTCCGGCCGGACTCTCTGCCGTGGCACCCTCGGGGCTTGGCCCTCGACGTGATGATCCCCAACCCGTCCAGTGCTGCCGGCATCGCACTCGGCAACGAGATTGTCGCGTTCGCACTCAAGAACGCCGACAAGTTCTCTCTGCAGGATTGCATCTGGCGCGGTACCTACTACACGCCCAGCGGTCCGTCCGGACACGGCTACGGCCACTATGACCACGTGCACATCACCACTCACGGCGGGGGATACCCCACCGGCAACGAGGTCTACATCCGCTGACGAAAGCGGTAAAGCCCAGGCCCGCAAGGCCTTCGATGCCGAATTGTGATGTTTCGAATCAAACATCAAGGGCTGGTGCAGGTTTCGCCTGGTCAGTATGATGATCGGGCGCGCTTCGTTCGAAAGCTCGCCGCCGGTAGTTGTGTTCGCAGTCCAATAAACCGGACGAAAAGTCTCTATTTGGAAACGGTCGCGTGTGGCGTAGTGCGTGTTGAGCACCGGTCCATTAAAAATGAGTTGGCCGAAAGAAGCTCGGTCCGGTGCGACTGCATCGTGTTGATCTGCCTGGGCGTGAAAGAAAGTTGGCGTCGATGACAACCTTCGACCGATTCAGCATCAAAGTTGTTGCGGGTATTGGACTATGCGGTGCCGCGATAGCGCTGAGCCCGGGCGCAACAGCGGCTCCGCTGAAAACGGGCGGCGGCGCATGCATGTACGGGTCAGCAGGCGAAGCCGCTGCGCCAGCAGCTGCCGGAGCAGCCGGTGCGGCCGGTGCAGCCGGTGCAGCGTGTGCGCCCGCGGGTGCCGCAATCGCGGACATGGCGGGTGCGCCGGTGGCAGCCCCGCTCCCCGTCGGTGCTCCTATCCCGGCCGGTGCTCCGATTCCCGGCGGACTTCCGTTTCCCGCTGGAGCGCCGGTACCTGCAGGCGCGGGCGCTCCACTGCCGGTTGCCGTTCCGGCTGGTGCTCCGCTGATCGCGTTGGGTGGCCTTCCGGGCGCGCCAATCGTGGACATGGCCGGTGTTGCGGGCGGCAAAGGTGCGCCCACCGGTTCGGCGCCGACGACTGGGCCGCTGCCCGGCCAGCCGCTGCCGCCGGGTCCCCCCGAGTGAAGCCCATTGAAAAAGCCCCCCGAGCCAAGCCGGGGGGCTTTTCCTTGTCAGGATGAAAAGCGCTGCACGCCTTACTCCTTGACCACTACTGGGTCGCCGATATTGACCGTGTTGAAGTACCATTCCGCATCGGCGGGGCTAAGGCTGATACAGCCGTGGCTGACGTTTTCGCGACCCAGGGACTGGACGGCCCACGGGGCCGCGTGCACGAAGAGCCCGCGGTTAGTGAAGCGGGTGGCGTACTCGACCTTGGTCTTGTAGCCCTCTGGGTCGGTGATCGGAACACCGACGCTGCTCGAATCCATAATCACCGTGCGCTCTTTCGACAGCACTGTGTAGACGCCGACCGGTGTAGGGAAGTGCGGCCGGCCCATCGAGGCCGGCATCACGCCTGGTTCGCCCAAGTGCGGTTGGTGGTGCGGTGCCGGCAGCTGTTGCGAAGGTGTGCTCGGAACCCCGTCGACACTGACGGTGAACGTGTGGTCAGAGATATCGGCGACACCGAGCACTGCGGGCCCCGTCTTGATCTCTGCCGACGCGCCGCCGACAGACAAGGCAATCGTGCTGTGTGCCGGCCAGAATCGGTCAGGAACCCATTGCGCGACATCACTGTTGATCCACTCGAACTTGCCGGTCATCGACGGCGAGGAGGTGACGTGGACGGCGCGCTCCGCAGCCATCCGGTTGACTACGGGTGAGCGGAAGTTGATGACGACGGGGTGTGCGACACCAACAACCTGACCTGCTGCGGGCCCCACTGAGGCCACCGGGAATCGGTACGACTGGTCGGATGCGGCCAGGCTTACGCCCGAGGGGCCGGCGACCACGGATGCGGCGGTGCCAGCCACCACCAGAGCAGATCTAAAGACCGCGCGCATGCACCCATTCCTTTAGTAGAGAGGTTTGCAATAGCGATCCTAGTGGTGTCCGGAATGTTGGAAGTTTAAGGGCGCGTTAGCGATTCGGTAAAGCATGGGTCACGTTTTGGATACAGACAGCGGAAACTAGACCCGTTAGTCGAACACTGAGCTCAGCGAACGCTTGATTCACTCGAGCTAGTTTGGCCGGCCAGGGTTCGCTCATCGTCGGCTGCATCGGAATGCGAGGCGGCGAAATGGTCGTACAGCCCGGTCACCTGCAGCACCCGGTCGAGAAATGCCGGGCGGTGGTCGAGATGCAATTGAACGCCCGACTGGGTGGCGCGGCGCTGGAGCAGAAGCAGGCCGGATAGGGCCGCCGAGTCCAGAAATGTCAGCCCGCTGAAGTCGAGGCGCAGGTCGATCAGTTCGACCTGCTGCGCGAGTAATTGCGATGCGGCCTCGACGACCTCATCGGCAGTCTCGTAGTCGAGGTCGCCGGTGACTCGCACGCAGGCCGACCGTCCAGTCTTGGTGATTGTCACGGAAAAGTTCATGTCATCAATTGGGGGTCGGTCGCCGAACACTTCCTGTCGGCGAGAGCGGAGGTGGCCGTAGCCAACAAACGCCGGCTCCGGGGCAGGTGATGCGCTTGTCTACCCAAAAGATCGAGTGCCGGAACCAAATGTGGCCGCGGGCACACATCGGGCGGTGAGGCGTGAGGGCTCAAGCCGTGAACCTTCCCCGGGTATGGCCGTCGACGGCACTCAGGTGTGCGCGGGGTGGAGCGGTGATGGCCACGACGGCGATGTCGTCGTGCACCTGCTGGCCGATCCACTGGGTGGCCAGCATCATGACACGCTCGACCACCGCCTCGGCGGGCATTCCGGAGCACTCGGCCAGCGCGGCCGCCAGGCGCTCCTCGCCGAACATGTAGTCATCCAGCGGGCCACCCCGCGCCTCGGTGACTCCATCGGTGTAGAGCACGCAGGTCTCGCCTGGCGCCAAGTATGTCTCGAACGACTGCGCTTCGATGTTCGGCAACGCGCCGATAAGCGTGCCGCAGGTATCGGCTTGCTCGACCTGCCCGCCGTCGCGCACGATCAGTGGGGGCAGGTGGCCGGCGCTGGTCAGCCGCAGGAGAACCCCGCCGTCCCGGTTGGCGACCGACGCCAGTACCAAGGTGGCGAAGCGGCAGTGCTCGGTGGACAGCATCGCGCCGTTGAGCAATTCGAGGACTGCTTGATGATCGGCGGCCAGGGGCGTCAGCGCCTGCACGGTGTTGCGGATCTTGCCGGTGAGCATGGCGGCCTCGAGGCCCTTGCCGCAGACGTCGCCGAGAACGACCAGCGTCTCGCCGTCGGCGGTCGCCGCGGGGTGCACGTCGTAGAAGTCGCCGCCGACGACTTCGTAGTCTTCCGAAGCCCGGTACCCGCCGGCGAACTCGATCCCGTGCACCGGCTGCAGCTGCGGCGGCAGCAAGTCGCGCATCAGTGTGCGGGTGACCGAGGCTTGCTCGGCATACAGTCGGGCGGCCGACAGCGCCGCACCGGCCCGGGCCGCGAACAACCGCGCAAGTTCCTCTTCGCTTTCGCTGAATATGCCCTCCTCGGCGTGCCGCAGCAGCACCAGCGCACCTGCCGACACACCGTGACCAGGCAGTGCGGTGATCATCACCGAACCCACTGGCCGGGGAAAACCCGATGGAATCAGCCAATCCGGCAGCGTCGCGACGTCGATCAAGCGAGAGGGAGCCGGCGGGAATTCCCGCAATGCCTCGCTCAAACCGGCCACCGACGTCGGATCGGCATCGACACTGCGCTGCTCCACGGCGCCGGTCGAGTCGCCGTAGAAGATCGGCATCCGCCGGCCCGGGCTGGCGGGAGCGACGACGACGGCAGCGTCGGCGAGATCCCGAGCTGCAAGCTGCGCGGTCGCTTCCCGGCACCGGTCGATATTCATCGAGGCCATCAACACCGACGACGCTTCGAGTAGGAATTCGGCGCGTTCGCGCTCGCGCGTCAGTGCGTGTTGGGCCTCGCGCAGCACCTGGCCGGTGTCCTCGACCAGCGACCACGCCACCTCTCCGCTGGGAAGCATCGCGTGGTGGGCGTCGAACTTGCGGCCGGCCACGGGGCCCGCTGCGCTGACCGACTCCCGACTGTCCGGGACCGACGCTGGTTCGACGAGTCGGAGATGCACGGCCGACAGCCATCCGACGGCGGTCTCCAGCTGAGTTCCCAGCTCTGCCTCGGGTAATAGCGACTGCGCTGACGCACTCAGAGCCTGGATGGCTCCGGTCTGATCAACAACAAGAGTGGGGCAGGCGACGTAGGTCCACAGCGACTGATGGTCGGTCTCAACCCGAACCGGAGCCGCATCGTGCATACCAAATCGACCTAAAAAATTGTCGGGCTTACTTAACTATCGTTGGCGAGGAGTTTACGCATATCGCTTGCCGCGGCGGAAGTCTCAGTTTTGCTACGCCCCGATCTTGATATTCCGGATCTGTAATCGGGCCGCACTCGCTACGGTCAAGAGTACATACGACGGAGGTGTTATGACGGGCCAGATCCCATTGGTCGACTACTTGGTGCTCGATGACGGCGATCCGCACCTCGTCGCGCAGGAATGCACAAACTGCAGCGCCCGATTCTTCGATCGGCGCAATGCCTGCGCCAGTTGTTTCGCGTCCGAATTCTCACCCGTTGCAGTTGCGACCGAGGGCACGCTGCGAGCGTTCACCATCGTCACGTTTGCCGCACCGGGCATTCCGACCCCGTTCGTCGCGTCGGTGGTCGACTGCGACGGCACCCAGGTGCGCGCCAATTTGGTCAATGTCGAGCCCGATCCTGAGCACGTCCGCGACGGGATGAAAGTGCGGCTGGCCACTTATTCGATCGGCACCGACTCGGCAGGCACCGAGGCGATCGGCTTCGGCTTCGAACCCGCGACCTGACGATCCACTTCACGAAGGAGTAGTCACTATGAGCGCCAGCGACGACATCTGGATTCTCGGAATCCGGATGACCAAATTCGGCAAGCACCCCGACAAGGACACCGTTGATCTGGCGGCCGAGGCCGCGACCGGCGCGCTCGCCGACGCCGGCGTGACGATGGCCGACATCGGCGTCATTGCCGCCGGAAACCTGATGGCCGCGAACGCCGGAATCGGACAGCAGCTGCAAAAGCAGATCGGTCAGACCGGCATCCCGGTCTACAACGTCGCCAACGCCTGCGCCACGGGAGCCACCGCGCTTCGGACCGCGATCATGGCCGTGAAAGCCGGTGAGGTGAAGTACGGATTGGCGGTCGGCGTCGAGAAGCTGTCCGGGGCCGGGTTACTCGGCGGCGGCGGCACAAAGAAAAAGGACGCTGACGTCTGGACGCCGCGCGGCCGTTACGGGGCCGTTGCGCCGGTCGACGGGCGAATCGGCACCGAGGCCATGCCGGGTGTGTTTGCCCAGATCGGCACCGAATACGGCCACAAGTACGGCGGCACGAGCTTCGAGCTGTTCGCCAAGATCAGCGAGAAGAACCACGCCCACTCGACGCTGAATCCGCTGGCCGCCTACCAGAAGAAGTTCACCCTCGAGCAGATCATGAACGACGTCATGATCGCCTACCCGAACAC
>DATDLZ010000033.1:0-5012 GCA_036519055.1 Mycobacterium sp. | reverse complement strand
TGATCATGCGGTCTTCTTCCGCGACGAGAAACCAGCTCGGCAGGTCTTTCCAGCCCGGTCTTGGGACCGGCTGCTGAATGCACGGAGCGGCGATCGGTCGCTGGACCGCGGCGAGCAGGGCTTGTTCTTCGGCAGTGGCGTGCTGTGCGAATGCGGTAGCAAAGGCGCTCTCGGGCAACCAAATCCATCCGTCGTCATCGGGCTTGAGCTCTGGTGCCTGCGGGTGCGGGGGATCCCGGTAGAAAACGTCGGCGACGGTTTCGCCCTCGTCGGGCGCCAGGGCGACCACGTAGACCAGCGCTTTGATGCGTGGGTGGCTGACAGCGCCGACAACGCCGCCGGCGTACGCGTGGCCGGCCAGCACGACCGGTCCTTCGGTTCGATCGATGGCTCGCATGACTGCGTTGATGTCGTCGTCGAGCGTGGTGAGCGGGATGGGAGCGGCGGTCACGTTGATCCCGGCGTGCTGCAGACCGGTGAGGACGCGGCTCCAGCTCGACCCGTCCGCCCACGCCCCGTGGACGAGAACGACGGTGGGTGTGGACAAAATGGGATGCACAGCCCAATATGCTACACCCTGTCGTTGGGCGGCCAGTAGCTTTGGTCTTTGAGTAGCACGCCATTGTCTGCACCGAGGTCGATGGCGGCGTTGATGATGACGCGGTCGATCTGGCGCAGTGAGTGCAGCGCGGCCAGCAGTCGCCGGCGTTCGGGCGCCATCGGCTGATCGTGGTGCTGTCTGGCGAGACTCTCCGCGGCGTCGATGAAATCGGTGGACGGAAAGACCGTCGCGGGCTGGTTGAACTCCAGCGAGGTGATCAGCACATCGATGTTGCGGCGAATCTGCGTGGTGGTCGCCATGATCGCGTCAGCGAGTTCCGTGGGGGCATCGATCCGTGTCTCGCTGCTGCGGACCAGGATTCGCGCGTAGCGGTCGCACGCGCTGAGCATCCTCAGGCCGTGCCGCATGCTGCGGCGCCCGGCCAGGCCGGCCACTCCGGCGCTCAGCGGCTTGGCGCTGACCCGGAACTGCAGCAGGTCGCGGCCGAGTTGACGCGCCGTCTCGGTCAACGGCACGGCCGTCTCGCCACCGAGCAGGGTGGTGACCGAATCGTCGACAAGGTCCGACAGGGTCAGGAAGAACGTGTGGGCGTCGTGGCGGATGTGGGCCCGGGTGTTGATCGGCAACACCAGCATGGCGGCGGCGATCCCGAGCACCGCCCCGACCGCGGTCTCCTCGATCCGCAACAGCAGCAGGCTGAAGGTGAACTCGCCGAGCAGGCCGTACATCAAGGCCAGCATGGTGCTGATCCAGAAGGTCATCAGGCTATAGGTGACCTTCATGAAATAGAAAGCGCAGAACAGACATACGACGATCATCACCAGCGAGGCGACGGTGTTGCCCGACACCAACGTGGCGACCAGCACGCCGCTGGGCACACCGAGCATCGTGCCCAGCAGACGCTGCCAGCCCTTGTTGACCGTCTCGGCCCATGAGTTGGTGCCGGCGAAAATCACGAAGGCGGCGATCACCGCCCAATACCAGCGCGATGGCGAGATCGCCTCACCGACGACGATGGCCAGCGCCGCGGCGACGGCCACCTGAACGGCTTGCCGGGTGGACGGCAGCAGGCCCGCCCGGAGTTGTTGCTCGACCGCCGCAGGGATATCCGCGTGGACCGTTGCTTCGGTTGCGACGCGCTCGATCTGGGCGCGTACTTCGGCGGTCGCTTTGGCCGTGTCGACGATGGCCAGCGCCAAGCGCCGGACCGGCAATTCATCGGGGTCCGGTGACCGGTCGATCAATTGCTGGGCCCGCTCCGCCGTCTGCAGAAGCCCGTGGCTGTGCGGTATCCGGATGGCCCGCGACAGCATGGCCACCGTGTCGGCCAGCTCGGCTCGGGTGGCGGCGGGGATGTCCGCCATCGCGGCCCGGCTGCCGGCCGTGGCGAGCCGCTCGACGGTGAGCTCGGCGTCGAACAACCAGAGGGCGAGGTCCTCGCCGCTGACCCCCGGCCACAGTGCACCGGGGTTGACTCGGTCTTCGATCTGGGCCTGGACCATCAACGCGGTCGCGTTGAGCCGGCCGGTGCGGATCCGCAGCCGGCGCCCCCGGCGCTCGTCGAACTGGCCGTCCCGCACGATGTCAGCCGTGGTGTCGACGACGATCGCCATCCGCGCTCGCAGCGCCCGAATGCTCTCCCGCAGAACGCTTTCCGGCCGATCGGGCAAGATAAATGCGCTCCAGACGAAGCTGCACAGGCTGCCCACCAGGGTGGCGCCGATCAGCCACGGCAGCTCGGAGAACTTCGCGCGCAGATACAGCGAGAAGAAGTAGGACATGAACGTGACCATGCCCAGCGCGGTTCCGCGTGGGCCGAACCGGCGCACATAGACCGCGGTGAACACCACCAACACGAACCCGACGTCGGCGATCACCGGGTGCGGCGAGAGCAACGCGGCCGCGGTGATGGCCAGCGCGGTCGGCAGCGGCAGCAGCGCCATGGTGATTCGCTGCCGGCGCGGATCGGAATCGTTCACCGACCGCGCCGAGATCATCGTGATCAGCACCCCGAGCAGCGCGACCGTGAGCGGCTGTCCGGTGGCCTTGGTCAGCAGAAACAGGGCCAGCAGAGCGGTCACCAGGGCGCCGGTGGTCCGGGTGGCCATCCGCAACCGCAGCAGCCCGGGATCCGATCCGACCGCCCAGTTCCGCGCCCGCTCGTACAGCGCGGTGGCGTCACTGGGCACTCGTGACCAGCCTCTCTTTGGCGGATTGCATGTCTATCGTGACTTGACTCTGGCACAGCGGCCAAGATGAGACCCAATGAGCACGCGAACGACCCTGGCCGACGGCCGCGAGTTGTTGTTCTTCTCACTCCCCGGCCACGCACCCGCGCCGGTCGAGGATCGCCGGCCGTTGCCGCCGTGGGAGCCGGGGCAGTCGCAGTTGCGGTTCGACCGGACGACGGGGCAGTGGGTGATCATCGCCGCGCGGCGACAGGACCGGACCTACAAGCCACCGCCGGACCAGTGTCCGCTGTGCCCCGGGCCGACGGGGTTGACCAGCGAGGTGCCCGCGCCCGACTACGACGTGGTCGTCTTCGAGAACCGCTTCCCGAGTTTGTCCGGTGCAGGGGCGGTGGCCTCGGTGCCGGACGGCTTCGTGCCGGTGCCGGGTGTCGGGCGGTGTGAGGTTATCTGCTTCTCCAGCAATCACACCGGGTCCTTCTGTGAACTGTCGCAGCCGCATGCCCGTCTGGTTGTCGACGCGTGGCGAGACCGGACCGCGGCTCTGCTGGCGACGCCCGGTGTGGAGCAGGTGTTCTGCTTCGAGAACCGGGGCGAGGAAATCGGCGTCACGCTGGCCCATCCACACGGCCAGATCTACGGGTACTCTTTTTTGACACCGCGGACGGCGGCGATGATGGAGCAGGCGCGTAAACACCGGGGCGGCAACTTGTTTGTCGATCTGCTGGCGTCGGAAATCGCCGACGGCAGCCGGATCGTAGCGCGCACCGACCTGTTCACCGCCTTCGTACCCTTCGCCGCGCGGTGGCCGGTCGAGGTGCACATCTACCCGAATCGGTTCGTGCACAATCTCATTGACCTGTCCGATGACGAGCTGGAGGATTTTGCACGGATCTACCTTGATGTGTTGCGCCGCTTCGATCGGATGTATTCCGGACCGCTGCCGTATATTTCGGCGTTGCACCAGTACGCCGACACCGACGCGCTGCGGGAGGGATACTTCCATGTCGAGCTGATGTCGATCCGGCGCAGCGTTGCTGCGTTGAAATACCTGGCGGCGTCCGAATCGGCGATGGATGCGTTCATCACTGACGTGGTGCCCGAGGCCGTGGCCGAGCGCCTGCGAGACCTAGCGTGACGATCCGCTATTCGGCGCCGGGCCGGATCAACCTGATCGGCGAGCACACCGACTACAACCTCGGCTGGTCGTTGCCGATCGCGCTACCGCGGCGCACCGTAGTGACTTTCGAACTGTCGGACGCCGACGCGCTGACCGTGCGCAGCGACCGTGTCGATGGTTCGGTACGAATTCCGTTGACCACCAAGCCCGGTGAGGTGACCGGGTGGGCGGCTTATGTGGCCGGGGTGGTGTGGGCGCTTCGCTATGCCGGGCATCCGGTTTGTGGCGGGGCGATGTCGATCAGCAGCGAGGTCGAGATGGGGTCGGGCCTGTCGTCGTCGGCGGCGCTGGAGTGCGCCGCGCTGGGCGCCCTGACGACGGGTCTGCATATCGACCGTCTCGATCAGGCGCGTCTTGCCCAGCGCGCGGAGAACGAGTATGTCGGTGCGCCAACCGGTTTGCTCGACCAACTGTCGTCGTTGTTCGGCGAAACGTCGAAGGCCCTGCTGATCGACTTTCGTGTGCTGACCGTATCGCCGGTCGGCTTCGAGCCGTCATCGTCAGGAGTCGAGTTGCTGCTGATCGACTCGCGGGAGCGGCACGGCCACGTCGGCGGCGAGTATGCGGCGCGCCGGCTGTCGTGCGAGCGGGCGGCGGCCGATGTGGGTGTGGTGTCGTTGCGGGAAATCCAAGATCGCGGGATCGCCGTGCTGGATGGCGTCAAAGATCCGGTCGATGCGCGTCGAGCCCGCCATGTGCTGACCGAGAACCAGCGGGTGTTTGATTTCGTTGCGGCGTTGGGTGATTCGGACTATGGCTCGGCCGCCCGCATCCTCACCGCGTCACAAGCGTCCATGCGTGACGACTTCGCCATCACCACTCGGAACATCGATCTGATCGCCGACACCGCCGTGGATGCGGGCGCCCTGGGCGCTCGGATGACCGGCGGCGGATTCGGCGGCTGTGTGATCGCATTGGTGCCGGCCGACCGGGTGGACGCGGTGGGCGCGGCGGTGCGGTCAGCGGTGCGCTCGGCGGGCTACGAAGGTCCGGCGATTTCTCAGACGTATGCGGCCGCTGGCGCGGGCGCTGAGCAGTACTGACCGTAGCGACTATCGGCGCACGGCCCGGTAGATCGAGA
>DATDLZ010000032.1:0-7660 GCA_036519055.1 Mycobacterium sp. | reverse complement strand
CGGCCGGTGTCGGAGTACGGCTTCGAGCCGGTCCGCTTCGATGAGATGCGCAGGGGTGCATGGGATATCGACGAGCGTGTCAGGGACATGGACCTGAACGGGATCTACGCCTCGCTGAACTTTCCCTCGTTCCTGCCAGGTTTCGCCGGCCAGCGACTGCAGCAGGTGACCAACGATCTCGACCTCGCGTTGGCCTCGGTACGTGCATGGAACGACTGGCACCACGACGTGTGGGCCGGTTCGCACCCCGGTCGGATCATTCCGTGCCAGCTGCCCTGGCTGCTGGACCCTGAACTCGGCGCAGAGATGATCCGGGAAAACGCCGCGCGTGGCTTTCATGCCGTCACCTTCAGCGAGAACCCGTCGATGCTGGGGTTGCCGAGCATCCACACCGGTCATTGGGATCCGATGATGGCCGCATGCGCCGAAACCGGCACGGTGGTGAACCTGCACATCGGATCGTCGGGTTCGTCGCCGTCGACCACCGACGATGCACCACCGGATGTGCAGGGCGTGCTGTTCTTCGCCTACGCCATCTCGGCGGCGGTCGACTGGCTGTACTCCGGATTACCAAGCAGATTCCCTGATCTCAAGATCTGTCTGTCCGAGGGCGGAATCGGTTGGGTGGCCGGACTATTGGATCGCCTCGACCACATGCTGAGCTACCACGCGATGTATGGCACCTGGGCGGCCTTGGGAGAGAGCCTGACTCCGGCGGAGGTGTTCACCCGCAACTTCTGGTTCTGCGCAGTGGAAGATAAGTCTTCTTTCGTGCAGCACGACCGCATCGGTACCGACAACATCATGCTGGAAGCCGATTACCCGCACTGTGATTCGACCTGGCCGCACACCCAGGAGACGGTGCACGAACAAATCGGCGACCTGTCACCCGAGCTGATCCGCAAATTCACCTGGGAGAACGCTTCGCGCTTGTACCAACATCCGGTGCCTGCCGAAGTTCAGCGGGATCCAGAGTCGTTCTGAGGTGGCCAGTCGATGGTGGATGGTGCAGTGGGGGATTGCGCTCGTCACCTTATTGATCGGCGCCTGTGGAGCGCTTATTTATGGATTCTGGGGCGTCGGCCAGGATTGTCACACCTGGGTGAATAGCCACGGCTATCAGCTCGAGCATTTCGACTGGTGGGCCAAGACCGGCGGTTGTGTGGCGAAAACACCCGGCGGCGACGAGGTCGTCCACAACATAGACCTCGGAGGCAAAGCCAAGGTCTGGGTGTGGCAATTCGCAATCTTCGCGCTCGGCACATTGCCTGCCGTGGGCTTGATCATCTATGTCAGCAGAAATTCCAGAGGGTGAGCGTCAAGCGCTGCTCAGCGTTAGTCGTCATTGGTCCGCAGCGCGGGCATCACCGCTTCGTCGACGTAACGTAGGTACTTCCAGGCAATGTCGGGTGGGATGCCACCGCACAATGGTGCAAGCGTGAGCATGCCGCCGCCGCGAACATACGTGATGGCCTCGCCGGCGGTGAAGATTCGGTGTGTGCGCGATGTTGCCCGTAGTTCCTCGACATCGCTGACATCGGCGATACCGGCAGATGTTTGGTCGTCGGGATTCCACTCGGCATACATGCGCGCGTCGTGCAGCAGGTGCTCGCCGAGTTCCTGCCAGGCTACGTCGACGTCCGGGGCTACGAAACACACGCTCGGTGTGTCGCGATTGGGCAACAGGGTCATGCCCGGCTCATGACCGTGCGCACGACAAGCCTCTTCGTAGGCCTGCTGCGAACCGGGCGCGTCGCCCTGCGCGAGATAGCCCAGCCCGTAGCGACCGGCCCGCCGGGCAGCCGCCAAACTGCCTCCGCCCCACATCATTAACGGTCCTTGCGGAGAGAACGGCAGCGGCGTCAACTTGATTCGCCGACCGTCCTGTTCCACCACCTCGCCGGCCAGCAGACGGCGAAGCAGACCAAGCTTCTCGTCGGCGATTCGTCCACGAGCCTTCCGGTCGAGCCCGAAATGCTGGTATTCCTCGGGCCGGTAACCAAGCCCGAAGACGTAGCTCGCCCGTCCCTTGCTGATCAGGTCAAGCACGGCGATCTCTTCGGCAAGCCGAACCGGGTCATAGAACGGCAGGATGACGATGAGCGTCATCATCAACTGTTTCGTGCGTGCGGCGACGGCGCTACCAAGAATCAACGGCGTAGGCAGATAACCGTCGGGCGAACTGTGATGCTCGCAGATGACCGCCGCCAGGCAGCCCCGCGTCTCCGCCCACTCGCACATATCGACGGCGGCCTCATACAGCTCGACCGGTGACGCGCCAAAGTCGGGGGCGCGCATGTCAAAACGCATCGAATACATGGTCGGTTACCTGACTTCGTTGTCTACAGACCGATAGACTCCGCGGCCATGACGGTACCGCAACCATCGCTGGCTGGACGCCGCATTCTGGTTACCGGCGGTGCCACCGGAATCGGCGCCGCCGCGGTACGCGTTCTGCACACCGCGGGAGCGCGGCTGGCCGCGACGTATCACAACACTGCCCCGGCCGACGACGCACCGGCGGTGACGTGGGTGCAGTGCGATGTTCGAGACGCCGACTCGGTCGATGCCGCGTTCGGCAGCGCCGTGCGGGAACTCGGCGGCGTGGATGTGCTCGTCAACGCCGCCGGCCTGTGGCAATCGGGCGTGCCCGGCAGTATCACCAGCGATGAGATCGACTTTCTGCTGGCAACCAACGTCAAAGCAACGATTCTGACTAATCAGGCCGCGCACGCGGTAATGCGCGAAAACGGCGGACACATCATCAATTTCGGGTCCGCTGAGGCGGTGATGGGTAGTCCCATCGCAGCGGTGTATGCCGCCACCAAGGGCGCTGTTCAAGCCTGGACCCGCTCGGCGGCCAAAGCGTGGGGCGCCGACCGGGTCACCGTCAATGCGCTCGCGCCTGCGGTTCAAACACCAGGCGCGGACCGGCTGCGGAACTTCCTGGGCCCGGACGCCGCCGCATTCATCGACCAGCAGATGAAGTTGTCCATCCCGTTGGGCGGCAAGCTCGGCGATCCCGCCAGCGACTTGGGGCCGGTGTTGGTGTTCCTTGCCAGCGAGGGGGCCGGATTCATCACCGGCCAGCTCATCCCGGTCGATGGCGGCCTCGCCATGGTGGGCGGCTGAGCGGGCGCGCCGGGATGGACCGCCTCGGCATCGAGATGCTCAGCGTCTTTGGCATGCACCCAATCGAATTCGTCCAGCTTGTCGCCGATCTGGGTTGCCGTTACATCACAACCGGGATGGTCGGTTTTGCGCCCCTGAAAGCTTTGGATTACCAACCGTATTCGCTGCGCGACGATCCTCGACTCCGTCAGGACCTGCTCGCGGCGATGGACGACCACGGCGTGTCGATCTCGCTGGGGGAGGGTCTGCTCATCGTACCGGGCCTCGACGTTCGCTCCTACGCCGATGATCTCGACATCATGGCCGAGCTGCGGATCCCACGGATCAACACCGTCAGCTTGGAACCGGATCGAGCGCGCACCTTCGACGAGTTGGCCGCGCTGACCGCACTGGCCGCCGAACGGGGTATCGCGACATGCGTCGAACCCGTTGTCGGCCTTAGCATCGCAGACCTACCGTCGGCCCTGGCCGCCGTCGAGTACGTAGACAGAGACGAGATCAGTCTGCTCGTCGACACGATGCACGCGGCACGCTTCGGCGCTACCGCCGACGATCTTCGGTCGGTGCCTGCTCAGCGCATCGGTTACATCCAGTTGAGCGATACCACGCTGCAGCCCAGGATGAAGATTTACGCCGAGGAAGCCATGTACGAACGGATGACGCCCGGTGAAGGGGAGTTGCCGCTGGCCGACATGATCGCGGCCTTGCCGGATGATCGCGTCGTCGGCTTGGAGGTGCCGATGCGTTCTCGCGCCGAGGCCGGCGTCAGCGCTTACGACAGGTTGCTGCCATGCGTCAACAGCGCCCGGGCACTGCTGGCTGGTGCTCGCGAAACCCGTTGAGTTTCAGCCACCTAAGCCTTTTTTGACCGCGTCATCTTGCTTCTGGCCGACCTCGGTGACGAATTCCGGCGGTGCCAGTGCAAAGGACGGGCCCTCGAACTCCAGGGTGACCAGTGCGTTGCCCTCGGTGAACAGCAACACCGTCACTCCCTTGGAGTGGTCCTGCGGCAATCCCGAAATCGTCACGCCGCCAACTCCGACTTCAGCGTTCAATGCCTTGGTGCGGAGAGTTTCGCGATGCAGCGCCTTTGCCGAATCCAGCGCAGTGGCGGTCGCCTCGGCGTCCGGCAGGATCTGAATGGTGTCGATGATCGTGTGGCTGTGGTCTTGGTCAGTGAACGTGATCAATGCGCCTTTTTGGCCATTTGGATCTTTGGTCGCCGGGCCGGCAGTAAACGTATCGGGTGCATTGATGTCACTCGCCTTGATCAGCAGCTGGGTGTAGTCGACGATCGGAGCGTGGGAAGGGGCGCCAGATCCCGAGGTCGGCGTCGACGACTTCGGGTGGCTGCTGCAGCCGGTGACCGACATCCCCACCAGCGTCGTCACGACGGCTGCCGTGGCCATCACCGTCTGGGGGATCCTCATTGCACCGTGCTCCTTACTCTAGGTAACGGCAACGGTATCCCACGGTGACGTGGTCCGCCGTCAGTCAGCTGGTTTAAGAAGGACTAGTAGCCCGCTTCAGTTGGAACGGTCCGGCCCGGCAAGTCCCCGGGTGTGCCCCGAACGATCCTGCTTCACAGTAACTTTCAGCTAGACCGCGACGACGCCTTCGCGCGCGTACAGCCCGCTCCCCGTGATAAATGGCAGATCCATCGTGGTCCGGATTCCGGGCGGCGCGGCAAGCACGGCCGGAATGGCGTTGACGATCCGGCCGGCCGCACCTGCGATCGCCGCCTGGTTGTGGTCGCCGTAGCGGCTGCTCGGAACGATGTCGACCGCGTATGACGGCTCGCCGGTGATCTCGACGCGATAGGAACCGCCGCCCGAAGCGGGTTGCTGCCAGTCGGGTCGTAAGTCGGGCCGGAGCCGGGTGATGTGCTCGATGACGATCGCCGGATGCCCCTTGACCATGCCGCGAATCTCGAACTGCAGCGCGGCCAACGTGCCCTTGGCGACGTGGCCCACGGCGATGTCGAAATCCTCCGGCGCCGGCTCGCGTTGGTAGGACTCGGTGATCTCGTCGACCTCGATACCCAGACCGGCCGCCAGCTGTCTAATCGCCGTGCCCCAGGCGATGCTGAGCACGCCCGGCTGCAGCAGCATCGGAATCTCGTCCAGAGGCTGCGCGAATCCCATGTAGTGCATGACCTCCGCGCCGTCGTAGCTGGCGTAATCGTGGATCTCCATGCAACGCACCTGCTCGATCCGCTGGCAGGTACTCGCGAGGGCGAACGGGATCAGGTCGTTGGCGAATCCCGGGTCGACACCGCTGATGAATAGGCTCGAATTACCTTGCTGAGCAGCATCTTCCACGCGAGCGATGTACTTGTCCGGCATCACGCCCCACGGATACTGCAGCAGCCCTGGTGACGACCCGACGACGTTGATGCCGGCGGCGAGAATGCGCATGACATCCGCCATCGCTTCCGGCAGCCGGGTATCACCCATTGCGCAGTACACGACGCATTCCGGTCGGGTCGCGAGCAAGGCGTCGAGATCATCGAGCGCCGTGATGCCGGTAGAGACGTCCAGACCGGCGAGTTCGCCGGCGTCCTTGCCGACCTTCTCTGGTGTCGAGACGCACACCCCGGTCAGTTCGAACTGTGGACTGGTGACGAGTTGAAGCAACGCTAGACGACCGACGTTTCCAGTGCCGACGTGGGCGACCCGGATCGCCATAGATGTCCTCCGTCAATGGATGCGAGCGACAAACCGCCCTCGACGCTAGTCCTCCGCGAATGCCGGCGCGACGAATCGTTGCACTATCTCGCGCTCCGTGGCGGTATCGCCCGCGGGCCAGTACAGGAGCGACAGCAAAACACGGACCACCCACGGCGCGGCCTGCGGGTCGCGGTCGGTCAGTCCAGTGAGCTCGGTGGCGAAGCCGGCCAGCAGTGGCGATCCGGTGAGCCATACGACGTCGTTGGCCCGGATCGAGCTGAACATCAGCTGGCCCAGAGGATCTGATCGGATCAGTCTGAGCGCCACCGTGATCGCGGTGACAACCCGCTCCGGCCCGCGCAGATTCTCGACAGTTTCACGCACGGTTTCGACAATGCGGGCCGCCGAGCGGGCTACCACCGCGTCGCGAATCTCTGCCTTGCCGCCGGCGTAGCGATAGATGGTGGCTCGAGAACAGTGGACACGCGCCGCCAATGTGTCGATGTCGAAGCCGTCCGGCCCTTCTCGGGCGATGAGGTCGGTGGCCGCATCGTAAATGCGCTCGGCCGCGGCCTTGCTGCGGTCGCCGCCCACGAGCCAGTCGTCACGGGGCATTATGTGAGCCTCCTGGCGCCAGAGATTACCGAAGTGCCTATCCTCAGATTTGAGACAAGCGGGATATTTTTCTCATCGTAGGCGCAGGTCGGGCGGCTGAGTGAGACGGCCAGCGGCCACGCCACTCCGGACCCGGTTTTCGACATCGTCCGGCACCGTTGACGCTGCCGCCGTTGGCCGCTCAACCTGGACAAATGACGGTCGACGATGCCATCGATTTGTTCGATGCCGAATCCCTACAGGATCCCTACCCGCTCTATAAGCGGCTGCGCGCCGCTGGAGCTGTTCGTCGAATCAGCGCTTCGGAGTTCTACGCGGTGACCAGTTGGGACGCGGTCGTCGAAGCCGTGGCCCGCGTCGATGAGTTCTCGTCGAACCTGACCGCAACCATGGTGTATCAGCCCGACGGCACAGTCACTCCGTTCACCATGGCTCCGTTTGGGGATCCATCCCATGCACTTGCCACCGCCGACGACCCGGCCCACACGGCGCATCGCAAGCTGCTGCTTCCTCACCTGGCAGCCAAAAAGATCGGCACCCTTGAGGGATTCGTCTCCGAGACTGCCGAGCGATTGTGGACCGATAGCCTGCGCGACGGGCGCATCGAATGGATGGGTGCCGTGGCCAACCGGCTGCCAATGATGGTGGTTGCCCGGCTCATTGGTGTGCCCGAAACGGATGTCGACAAACTTATCGAGTGGGGATATGCGAGCACCCAGCTGCTCGAGGGGCTGGTCTCGGCCGACCAGCTCGCCACCGCAGCCGCGTCCGTAATGGAGCTGGGCGGCTACATCACCGACCATTTCGCGCGGGCTGCCGCCAATCCACGGGACAACTTGCTCGGCGACCTCGCCGCCGCATGTGCCGCAGGCGAATTGGACGACGTCGTTGCTCTGGGGATCATGATCACGCTGTTCGCCGCTGGTGGTGAGTCCACCGCTTCATTGCTCGGCAGCGCGGCGTGGATTTTGGCCACGCGGCCAGATATTCAGCAGCAGGTCCGCGAAAACCCCGAATTGCTAGGAGCTTTCATCGACGAGACGCTGCGGTATGAGCCGCCGTTTCGTGGCCATTACCGGCATGTCGCTGTCGATACCGCCCTCTGCGGCACCGAGCTGCGCGCAGGATCGCGTCTGCTGCTGTTGTGGGGTGCGGCCAACCGGGATCCCGCTCATTTTCACGCACCCGACGAGTTCCGGCTGGACCGCGCCAGCGGAAAAGGACACATCACCTTCGGGAAAGGA
>DATDLZ010000031.1:0-36503 GCA_036519055.1 Mycobacterium sp. | reverse complement strand
CCGAAGTCGGCGTCGTCGACACCGACTACGGCGGCCTCGACGATCTCGGCATGGTCGGCAAGAAGATGCTCGACTTCAAGCGGGAAGACATTCTCGCCGCCCGAGACGATCATGTCGTCGTCGCGGCCATCGATGAACCACAGGCCGGTTTCGTCGAAGTGGCCGGTGTCGCCGGTTGACAGCAGACCGTCGACGATCTCTTTGTTTCCGCCGTCGGTGTAACCGGAGAAGCTCAGACCGCTGGAGACGAAAAGGGTTCCGACGCGACCGGGTTCGGTGACCTTGCGGCGATTCTCGTCGTAAATGGCCACCGTGCAACCGACGGGTGGGCGGCCGACGGTGCCCGGCGCGCGACGCAGTTCGTCTGGGGTGGCGACGGCGGCTACCGCGACCTCGGTGGACCCGTACAAGTTGTACAGCACGGCGCCGAACGCATCGTGGGTGCGGCGACAAAGGTCGGGCGACAGCGAAGACCCCGCGGCGAAAAGCACTTTCAGCGATGAGATGTCATATTTCGCCAGCACGTCAGGACCCAGATCGAGGATGCGTTGCAGCATCGTCGGTACCAGCACCACGGCACCCACTCGATACTCAGCGATCGCCTTCAACGTCGCCTCCGGGTCGAAACGACGTGCCATCACGACACGATTGCCCAGGACCAGACCCAGAGCGCAGGTCGCCAGACCCGTCGCATGGAACAGCGGCGCGGCGATGTAGTAGGCGCCGTCACGCGGCCAGGGAATTCGGTCGAGAAGCTGCGCGGATTGCGACGGGTCAATCCGGTTGCGCGGCACACCTTTCGGGGTTCCGGTGGTTCCGCTGGTGAGCAGCGCCATACCGCCCGGCTGTTGCGGCACAGGCAGCGACGAAGTCGACTGATTGCCGATCAGCTCGCCCTGTCGGCCGCTGGTAAACCGCAAGGTCTCCGGCGGCAGCGTGTTCACAATGTCCTCGAACTCATCGTCGACCAGAATGCAGCTGACGTGTTCTCGCGCGCACACATCCGCCAACTGTGGGCCGGCGAAGCCGGTGTTCATCAACACAGTCCGAACGCCGATTTTGTTCGCCGCGCTCACAGTCACCATGACGTCGCCGCTGTTGCGGTGCAGTGTTGCAATCACTGCGCCGGCCCGAATTCCTTTGGCCGCCAGACCACGTGCCAATGCGTTGGACGTCTCGTCAAGTTCGCGAAAGCTGATGGTGCCACGTTCGTCGGTGATCGCCGGCGCGTCCCCGTAACTTGCTGCGGTGTGGCTGACCAGCCCACCGAACGCTCCATAGCGGCGGATGGCCAAGAACGCCCGCACCGCCTCGTCGGGTCGGCGTAGGTCGACCATGCCACGGTGTATCAGCACTCGCGCCGACGCCAGTCGGTCGCGTACCTGGGCGAAGTCGGGCAGGTTCACGATGCGGTGTTGGCTTCGGCGACCGACGTGCGCAAGAAGTGCCCGGCCACCTGCAAGCTGGTCAGGCCTCCGTCGCGCGGCCAGAGCCAATAGCCGTGCATCAGGCCGGGCCACATGTGCTCGTCGCAGCGGCCACCCGCTTCGACCACCAGCGCAGCGAACGCCTCAGCGTCGGCGCGCATCACTTCCCTTGAACCGTAATGAATTTGGATCGGCGGTAAGTCCGAAAGCTCAGCATTCAGCAGGCACAGCCGGGGGTCCGCGGGGTCATGATCGCCGACATACAGCGCGACGGCCCGGGCTGCCGCACGTGGATCCAGCGGCTGACGCCGGGTACGTGCGTCGGCGATGCATAACCGGTAGGACGGATCGATCAGCGGGCCGAACAGCGCCAGCGCCGCCGGGGCGGGCAACCCCTCGCTGCGCAGGCGCAGGGCAAGCCCGACCGCCAGGTGCCCACCGGCCGAATCCCCGGCGACGACAATCCTCGCCGGATCGTGCCCTTGCGACAGCAGCCAGCGGTACGCGGCCAGCGCATCGTCCTCAGCCGCCGGGAACGGATGCTCCGGTGCGAGCCGGTAGTCGATCGCGAAGGCCGGCATGCCGGAGTACTCGGACAGATGAGAGGCGAAGCCGCGATGGGTGCGAGCCGAGCAGATCAGGTAGCCGCTGCCATGCAGCACCAGCACCACGCCCGCTGCGTCGTCGGCCTCCGGAGCCCACACCCACTCTCCTGCTACCGGCGCGGCAACACGCTTGACCCGGATGCCGGGAACCACTGGGGCGGTGCGGGAAATCACGTAGTCGGCCGCCGGCCGCAGCGCGGCCAGCAGCCACTGTTGTGACAACAGCACATTGAGCATCACGTTGAAGCCGAGCCGCGAGATCGGAATGTAGCTCAGCCCGTCGACGGCAGCCATCGAGCTGCGCCGCAGGCCTTTTGCCGTCCGGATGATCATCCGGCGAGCAGGCCCTTGGCGATGTGAGTCACCTGGACCTCATTGCTGCCGGCATAGATCATCAACGACTTGGCGTCGCGGGCCAACTGCTCCACCCGGTACTCGGCCATATAGCCGTTGCCGCCGAACAGCTGCACCGCGTCCATCGCAACGTCGGTGGCGGCCTCCGAGGAGTACAGCTTGATCGCCGACGCCTCGGCCAGCGACGGCATCTTGCCGGCCTGCACCTTCTCCAGGGTCTGGAACACCATGTTCTGCACATTAATCCGGGCCACTTCCATCTTGGCCAGCTTGAGCTGAATCAGCTGGAACTGACCGATGTTCTTGCCCCACAGCGTGCGGGTCTTGGCGTAGTCGATGCAGAGCCGGTGACATTCGTTGATGATTCCCAGCGACATCAGCGCCACACCGACGCGCTCGCCCGCAAAATTGGCACGGGCACTCATCCGGCCGTCGCCGCCGGTGTGGTGCTCGGTCTCGCCGAGCAGCCGATCTGGGGTCAGCCGAACATTGTCGAAGAACAACTCGCCGGTCGGCGATGACATCATGCCCATCTTCTTGAACGGCTTGCCCTGCGTCAGTCCTGGCATCCCGGAGTCAAGAACGAAGGTCAGCACCGGCCGGGCCCGCCGGTCGGATTGGCCGTCGTCGAGTTTGGCGTAAACGACCAGGACATCGGCGAAGGGGCCGTTGGTGATGAACGTCTTCTGTCCGTTGAGGATGTAGTCGTCGCCATCACGTTTGACATAGGTCTTCATCCCGCCGAAGGCATCCGATCCCGCGTCGGGCTCGGTGATCGCCCACGCCGCGATCTTCTCCAGCGTCATGAGTTCAGGAAGCCAGCGTTCTTTTTGGGCGAGCGTGCCGCGGCTCATGATCGTCGCCGCGCCCAGACCCAGGCTGACACCGACCGTGCTGAGCAACCCCAGGCTGACCCCGGCGATTTCGGACACCAGCACGGCGGCCATCGACGCCTGCGCGCCCAGACCACCGAACCCGCCGGATGACTTCTTCTCGGTCTCCGGCTTCTCCTGCTTGGCCCGCTCCTTGTCCAGCATCGTCTTGACCGCTTCGGCCGCAAGAACATCGAGGCCGAACTCGCTGAACAGCTTGCGCGCAATCGGGTATGGCGAAATCTCGCCGGTCTCCAGCGCGTCAAGATTCGGCCGGATCTCCTTGTCGATGAATCCGCGGATGGTGTCCCGCATGATCAGGTCGGTGTCGGACCATTCGAACATGCTCTGCTCCTTGATTACTGCGGCAGCCGGGCGGCGATGTCGTCGATCACCCACACACCGTCGGTCTCGATGGTGTCGACGTCGTGCCAACCGGACAGGGCCGAAATCGCGCCGCCCTGAACCGCATACACCTTGCCGGTGATCGGGCACTTCTCGGTGGCCAGGTACGCCACCAGAGGCGAGATGTTGGCCGGACTGAACAGGTCGAGCTCGCCCTCCTCGGGTTCCGACATCAGCGAGCCCATGCCGGGCGTGGCCAGCGTCAGCCGGGTGCGCGCGATCGGTGCGATCGCGTTGACTCGCACGCCGTACCGCTCCAATTCTTCGGCCGCGATCAAGGTCAGCGCCGCGATGCCCGCTTTGGCCGAGCCGTAGTTGGCCTGGCCGGCATTCGGCAGCGTCACGCCGGAACCCGAGGCGGTGTTGATCACCGCGGCATTGGGTTGATCAGCGGCCTTCGACTGCGCCTTCCAGTAGGCGGCCGCGTGATGCAGCATCGCGAAGTGACCCTTCAAGTGGACCGCGATCACTGCGTCCCACTGAGCTTCCTCCATGCCGGCGATAAACGAATCGCGCAGGATCCCCGCGTTGTTGACCAGGATGTCGAGGCCACCGAACTCGTCGATCGCCTGTCGCACAACACTTTCCGCACCGCTCCAGGTGGAGACGTTCTCGGTGTTGACGACGGCGGTGCCGCCGGCCGCGGTGATCTCTTCGGCTACCTCGTGAGCCGGCCCGGTGTCGGCACCCTCGCCTTCGTTGCTGCCGCCGAGGTCGTTGACGACGATCTTGGCCCCTTCTTTGGCGAACAGCAGTGCGTGTTCGCGCCCGATGCCGCGGCCCGCGCCGGTGATGACCGCCACCCGGCCTTCCAGTGCTCCCATTGATTGAACTCCCTTGTTGTCAGTCGGCTAGTACGGCCAGGCCGTCGGTGATGACGAAATCGGCGCCGCGTGCCGTTTCGAATGCGTAGCTTGTCGTTCCGTTGGCGCTGCCTACTCGCCAGATCCTGGTTTCCAGGTCGTCACCGGGCAGCACCGGCTTGGAGAACCGGACCGCGAAGCGCTTGAGCCGGTTTACATCCGAGCCGGCAAGCTCGGTGAGCACGGCCCACGAGGTGAACGCCATGGTGCATAACCCGTGCGCGATGATCCCGGGCAGGCCGGCATCCCTGGCCACCTCTTCGTCGAGGTGAATCGGCATCGGGTCGCCGGCCGCGGGCGAGTATCGGAAAGTCTGGTCGTTGTCGATGTGCTGCACGACCTTGGCCACCGGAGCCTGTTCGCGGAGCTTGTCATCGAATTTGTGCTCGGGGCTCAGGTCACCGACCGTCTTGTCGACGGTCATGCCCCGGACAAACGTCGTGACGTACTGCTCGTTGACCAGTTCGCCGTCCTCGGTGCGACATTCGAGCAGGATCGCCGCACGAGTGCCTTTCTCCAGGCCCTGGTATCCGATCATCTTCCCCCGCGAGACCAGCTTGTCCCCCGGGCGAATCGGGCGGTGGAAGTGGAAGTCCTGTTCGCCGTGCACGATTCGCGGGATGGCCTCGACCGGCATCACGTCGACCGCCGGGGTGAGCAGCGCCTCGAAAACGGGGACGATCGCGAATACCGGTGGCGCAACGTCCCCTCTACGGTGCGCTTCGATGGGGTCGTTGGTGGCCGCGGCGTACTCGGCCAACCGCTCCTGTGTGACGTCGAACCGCTCGTCGTCGGTCCAGCGATCCAAGCCAGTGTCGTCGAATACCAATGTCTCGGTCATCGATACAAACTCACGCGGATGCCGACGCCAGCGCGTCGAGCTGGTCCAGCGTCTTGTCGAGTTGCTTGACGCCGTCTTTCTCCACAGCCTTGCCCAGCGCGCCCTTGATCATCGCGCCCTCGAAGTCGCCGAAAACCGTGAATTTGGAACCCTTGTCGGCTGGGTCGATGGTGAAGGTGAACTTGGCCTTGACGCCGGCCATTCCGGTGCCCGCGAGAACAAGCGAGCGCGGTGCCTGCACCTGTTCGATCGTCCACTCGATCTTGTTGGCCATCCCGAGCATGACGATCTTGGCCGTCAGCTTGGCGCCTTCGGTCAGCGTGTCGGGCGGTCCCTCGAGCCACTTCTCGTGCACGGTGAACCACTTGTCCCAGTTGGCCAAGTCGCTGACGGTCCCCCACAACGCTTCCGGGCTGGCCGACAGTTCTCGGGTTGCTTCGATGTGTCCCATGGTTGGTCCCTTTCGTAAGTCGTGGCTGTGGTTAGCGTTCGGCTCGCTGGTATGCGGTGACGACGGCCGCGCCGCCCAGTCCGATGTTGTGTTGAAGCGCTGCGGTCACGTTGTCGACCTGCCGCTTGTCGGCCACCCCGCGCAGCTGCCAGGTCAGCTCGGCGCATTGCGCCAAACCGGTGGCCCCCAACGGATGCCCCTTGGAGATCAGTCCGCCGGACGGGTTGACCACCCAGCGCCCGCCATAGGTGACGTCGCCGTTGTCGATCAGCTTGGGCGCCTCGCCTTCGGCGCACAGGCCCAACGCTTCATAGAGCAAGAGCTCGTTGGCCGAGAAGCAATCGTGCAACTCGATCACCTGGAAGTCCGACGGCCCCAAACCTGACTGGTCGTAAACCCGTTGACCAGCTTGCACATTCATGTGATAACCGATCAGCCCCTTGCAGGTGCCGTCGAAGCTGTCGGCGAAGTCGGTGGTCATGGCTTGCCCGACGATCTCCACGGCCTGGCCGGCCAGGCCGTGCTTGTCGACGAACGCCTCCGAGGCCAGGATCGCCGCGCCGGACCCGTCAGATGTCGGCGAGCACTGCAGCTTGGTCAGCGGGTCGTAGATCATCCGCGACGCCAGGATGTCCTCCAGCGAATATGACTCCTGGAACTGGGCGTACGGGTTGTTGACCGAGTGCTTGTGGTTCTTGTAGCCGATCTTGGCGAAATGCTCTGCGGTGCTGCCGTATTGCTGCATGTGCTCACGGCCGGCCGCGCCGAACATCCATGGCGCCGGCGGGAACAGCACTTCGGAGATCTCGGCCATCGCCATGACGTGCTTGTCCATCGGGTTCGCGCGGTCGTCGTAGGTGGATTCCAGCGAACCGGGCTTCATCTTCTCGAACCCGAGCGCGATCGTGCAGTCGGCGAGGCCGCCGCGAATCGCCTGCGCGGCAAGGTACAGCGCGGTCGACCCGGTCGAGCAGTTGTTGTTGACGTTGACGATCGGGATTCCGCTCAGGCCCAGCTCGTACAGCGCCCGCTGGCCCGACGTGGACTCGCCGTAGACGTAGCCGACGTAGCCCTGCTCGATCGCGGCGTAGTCGATACCGGCGTCTTCAAGCGCCTTGGTGCCCGACTCGCGCGCCATGTCCGGGTAATCCCAGTTCTCCCGGCGGCCCGGCTTCTCGAACTTCGTCATCCCCACACCGATGACATAGACCTTGTTTGACATAGCGCTCCCTTGAAATGGCTCGACCTCGCATCAAAACATACACACCTGATTGTATCTTTGCAACGGGCTCGCGGTCGCCCAGTGTGGGCGATCAGAAGAGGCGATGGGGCCCCGCCGGTGCCGCTAGTCAGTCCAGCGATTCGGCTGCCAGCAGCCCGGCGGCGATGATCCGCAGGTGCTCGCAGGCGCGCTCCCACCGTCGTCGCACGCGGCCGGAGTCGCGGTCGACGAAGCTATTCAGCAAGATGCCCCGCAGTGCGTCCATCGCGGTGTAGACGAAGTTGCGCAGCTCTTTTTGCAGGGCGTGGTCCGGCACTAACTGGGCGATCGCTGAGATCAGCGTGCTGTTGACCAGCGGCTCCACCCGCTCGATGTGCGCGGCCAAGACGTCATCGGTGCGTGCTGCGACCCAAAGTTCAACGGTGGCAACGAACATCGGGCCCTGGTGGGCCTCCCATAGAAACTCCAGCACCGTCGAGACCGGGTCGCTGCTGGCCTGCACGCGCCCGAACTCACGGATCGCTCCCTGTGCACGTTGTTGCGCTAAGTGCTCGATCGCTGCGACCACCAGGTCTTCTTTGGAACGGAAGTGGTGAATCTGCGCCCCTCGAGTGACGCCCGCGAGCTCGGCGACTCGCGGCGTCGTCGTCCCGGCGTAGCCGTAGGTGACCAGGCACTCAATCGTGGCGTCAAGCAGACGCGTGCGCATGGCGGCGCTACGCTCAGCTTGCGTCCGCCGCACACGTTGTCCGTTGACTTCTGCCACCTTTGTCTACCGCCCACGTCTTCGGAGTTAACTTACATTCAATTCGGAATGTTACCGAACTTCGGCGCCGGATGTGCGCTTACAGTGTTGCCGGCCGGATAACCACCACCGACTTGGTCTTCGCACCGTCGTCGCGCAGCAATCCGATGACCCGCCCATCGGCGGTGTGCGCGGCGTAGACGCCGTCCATCGAAGCCGGGCTCAGCGCCCGGCCGTTGGCGACCGCGTCCGCCTCCTCGTCGGTGAGCTGCCGGTGCGGAAACAGCAGCAGGCAGGCGTCGTCGAGCGTCATGCTCAGCCTGGGCTGCTCCGCCAGATCGTCGAGTGAACGTGCCAGATCGACTCCGAACCGGCCGACCCGGGTGCGCCGCAGCGCGGTCAGGTGACCACCCACCTCCAGCGCGGCGCCGATATCGCGGGCCAGGGCGCGAATGTAGGTTCCGGACGAACAGTCCACCTCGACGTCGACGTCGACGAGTTCGCCGTGGCGACGCACCGCCAGCACTTCGAACCGATCGATGCGCACCGGCCGTGCGGCCAGTACGACGGTGCGGCCCTCACGGGCAAGTCGGTAGGCCCGCTGGCCGTCGACCTTGATCGCGCTGACCGCCGACGGGACCTGCGCGATATCGCCACGCAACGCCGCGACCGCCGCCTCGATCGCCTCATCGGTCACGTTCTGCGCCGAAACCTGCTGCAGCAACTCCCCCTCCGCGTCCTCCGTGGACGTGGACTGGCCCAGCCGGACGGTCGCTGCATAGGACTTCGACGTCTCGGTCACCAGCCCCAGGATCTTCGTGGCGCGCTCGATCCCGATCACCAAGACGCCGGTGGCCATCGGATCCAGTGTCCCGGCATGCCCCACCCGCCGGGTGCCGAAGATCCGTCGGCAACGCCCGACCACGTCGTGGCTCGTCATACCGGCCGGCTTGTCGACGATGACAAGGCCGGCGTTCACAGCGCGATCGCCGTCAGCACCAGCTCGCGGTCCACTGACCACCGTCCAGCCAATGTGCTCAACGGCGGGCCGGACAGCGTGGCCCCGTCGATCAGAATGGTCGATTCGAAAGACCCGGCCGAGCCGGAGTCGTCGACGCCGAAAATGATGTGCGCGTCTTCGAAGCCAAGCCAGCGCTTGGTCAGCGGAAACCAGGCTTTGTACGTTGCTTCTTTGGCGCAGAACAGGATTCGATCCCAATGCAGACCGGAGGGTAAGGCCGCCAGCTCGGCGCGTTCGGCCGGCAGGCTGATCGCGTCGAGCACGCCGTCCGGCAAGACGTCATGCGGTTCGGCGTCCACACCCACCGAACGGACCGCGCCGTCGCGACCGACCACCGCGCCGCGATAGCCCGCACAGTGCGTCAGGCTGCCCACCACGCCGTCAGGCCAGCATGGTTCGCCCTTCTCCCCCTTGAGAATCGGCACCGGTGGAAACCCGAGCTCGCCCAACGCGATACGGGCGCAGTAACGGACGGTGATGAACTCGTTGCGCCGCTTGGCCACAGACCGCTCGATCAACGGCTCTTCTTCGGCCATCGGCGAAAGTCCCGGCGGATCGGAATACAGCTCGGCACACGCCAGGTTCCCGTCGTCGGGCAGCACTGCCGACATCAAGGTGGTCAGGGTCATCGGATCTACCGCTGGCGCAACCGGTCACGGAACTGCTGGGCCTGCGCCCGCATTTCCGGCGTGATCACGAAGTGACCGCCGAAGTCGTTCAGATAGCCGGGCGCATACTGCGGATCGGGCAGCACCTGGCGCAGCCAGCTGTACGGCTTGCGGCGGCGCCACTCGCGCGGGTAGCCCACCGACACCTCCTCGAAGCGCACGTCGTCGTACCAGGTGGTGCGCGGAATGTGCAGGTGCCCGTAAACCGAGCAGACCGCGTTGTAGCGGGTGTGCCAGTCCGCGGTCTCGGTGGTTCCGCACCACAGCGAGAATTCCGGAAGGAACAGCGCGTCGCAGGGCTGGCGCACCATCGGGAAGTGGTTGACCAGCACGGTCGGATTCATCCAGTCCAGATCGTCCAGCCGCTTTCGGGTGGCTGCAACGCGCTCGTGACACCACGCCTCGCGGGTGGGGTACGGCTCCGGTGAGAGCAGGAACTCGTCGGTGCAGACGACGTTGCGCTCCCGCGCGATCGCCAGCCCCTCGGCTTTGGTGGTCGCACCCTGCGGCAGGAACGAGTAGTCGTAGAGCAGGAACAACGGCACGATCGTGGCCGGACCACCCCGCTCGGTCCACACCGGAAACGGGTGCTCGGGGCTCACGACACCCAGCTCGTCGCACATGTTGACCAGGTAGTCATAGCGGTCCCGGCCGAAGATTTGCATCGGGTCCCTGTTGGTGGTCCACAGCTCGTGGTTGCCCGGCACCCAGATGACCTTGGCGAACCGTCGGCGCAGCAAATCCAGCGCCCAGCGGATCTCGTCGGTGCGCTCGGCGACGTCGCCACAGACGATCAGCCAGTCATCCGGCGTCGATGGATACAGCGATTCGGTGACGGGCTTATTGCCGACGTGGCCGGTGTGCAAATCCGATACCGCCCACAGTGTCGGCTGCCGAGCGGTCGAGGGCACCTGCCCATGTTCCTGCCAAGCCACGACTCCCCAGCCTAACGGCTGGTCGCTGCGCGCAGCGTCACCGTGGCGCCGCAACGGACTAGAACAGGTTCTCATTTACTCTGTGGCTGCGCGGCTGCGACTTGTAAGCTCCCGGCAGGAGTCGAGCCATCGGAGGGGATGTCATGGTCGCCAAGCTGCGTCTGCTTGCAGCGTTCGGTGCCCTGTTCATGGCGGCGGTAGTGGTGTGGCAGAGTGCGCCGCCGTCCACTGTTGGTGGGCCCAAGGTGGAACTACGGTCCACCGCCGCTCCGATGGACCCGCCCACCACGATGAAAAGCCCGATCGTGGCGACCACCGACCCGAGCCCGTTCGACCCGTGTCGGGATATCCCGTTTGACGTGGTCCAGCGGTTAGGCCTGGCCTTCACTCCGCCGGAGGCTGAAGAGGGGCTGCGCTGCCACTACGACGCAGGCAACTACCAGCTGGCCGTCGAGCCGATCATTTGGCGCAAGTACGACCAGTCGCTGCCGGCTGACGCCGTGGAGACCACGATCAACGGCCACCGCGCCGCGCAATGGTGGAACCTCAAGCCGACTTATCACAACAGCTACTTCTACTTCTCCTGCATGGTGGCGTTCAAGACCAGCTACGGGGTCATCCAGCAGTCGCTGTTCTACTCGACGATCTACTCGAGCCCGGAGGTCGATTGCCCGGCGACCAACCTGCAGCGCGCCAACGAGCTTTCGCCGTACTACAAATTCTGAGCCCGCTATCGCTGATGCGGCCATAACCTGATGCCGTGACGACCACCTCCGACCGACCCGCAGGCGCGACGCTGCGCACCCTTCCCCGACGGCTCGCCGGCCGCGCCCTCGCCCGGACATTGCGGCTGCCGGTGCCGACGACGAGCTACACCGTCAGCAGCGTGAAAATCCCGATGCGCGACGGTGTCGAGCTGATCGCCGACGTGTACGAACCCGTGGGAGAAACCGTCGGCACCCTGCTGGCTCGCGGTCCCTACGGCCGCGGATTTCCGTTCTCGCTGGTGTTCGCCGATCTCCACGCTGCCCGCGGGTATCGCGTGGTGCTGCAGAGTGTGCGAGGGACATTCGGATCGGCCGGAGACTTCGTGCCCATGGCCCACGAAGCAGCCGACGGCGCCGACACGGTCGAATGGATGCGCCGGCAGCCGTGGTTCACCGGCCGCTTCGCCACGATCGGAGTCTCGTACCTGGGGTTCACTCAGTACGCACTGCTGCAGGATCCGCCGCCGGAACTGGTCACGGCCGTCATCACCGCCGGTCCCCATGATCTGGGCGCATCGTCGTGGGGTACCGGCTCGTTCACGGTCAACGACTTCCTCGGCTGGTGCCATCTGGTTGCGCACCAGGAAGATCCGGGCCGAATCCGCGCCGGCATCCGCCAAATGCGGGCTCAGAAGGGCGTGGTGCGGGCGGCCGCTGAGGCGCCGTTGGGCGCGTCCGGCCGGGCGCTGCTCGGCGAAGGGGCTCCGTTTTGGGAGTCCTGGTTGACGCCGCCGGCGGATGACAACCCGTTCTGGGGGCCGCTGAACGTCGGCTCCGCCCTTGAACAGGTCCAGGTGCCGGTGCTGTTGCTCAGCGGCTGGCAAGACCTGTTCCTGGGTCAGACGCTCCATCAGTTCCGGCACCTTCGTGAGCGGGGCGTCGACGTCGCGCTGACCATGGGGCCGTGGAGTCATACCCAGTTGCTCGTGGCGGGTCTGGCCACCATCGTCCGGGAAACCCAGGAATGGCTGGACACCCATCTGGCCGGTCGCCCCGCCACCCCACGTTCGGGCCGAGTCCGGTTCTTCGTCTCCGGCGAAGGCTGGCGCGAGCTGCCCGACTGGCCGCCGGCCACCACCAAGCGTGCGGTCTATCTGCAGCCCGGCGGCGGCCTGGCCGATACGGCCCCGACAGCGGGATCCTCGGCGAGCTTCCGCTACGACCCCGCCGAACCGACACCCACGATCGGGGGACGACTGCTGTCCCCCGACAGCGGTTACCGCGACGACACCGAGCTGGCGGCTCGCCGCGATGTGCTCAGCTTCACCAGCGACGTGCTGACCAACGACCTGTACGTGCACGGCAACCCGGTCGCCGAGTTGGCGCACAGCTCCGACAACCCGCACGTCGACGTGTTCGTCCGGATCAGCGAAGTCGACGCCAAGGGCCGCTCCCGAAACGTCAGCGATGGCTATCGGAGGCTGGCCGACGCGACCGACCACGTCAGCCTCGAACTGGACGCGATCTCGCACCGATTCCGGGCCGGGACACGCATCCGTGTGCTGATCGCCGGTGGCAGCAATCCACGCTTCGACCGCAACCTCGGCACCGGCGAGCCGACATCGACGGGCAGCCAACTCAAGCCGTCCACCCATGAGGTGCACTTCGGCACCTCGCGGGTCGTGTTCCCGGTCGGCTCCTGATGGACATCTTCGACGAATGGCGAAGCGGCGGAACAGAAATCCAGTGGCGGTCGACAACCGCCGCGAACGCCGAAGCCGACGTCACCGTCTTCACCCGCCGCTGCGGCACACCGGGGGCGCCGGCATTGGTCTGCGTGCACGGCTTCCCCACCGCGAGCATTGATTTCGTTTCGCTGACCCGCGAGCTCGACGCCGATTTCGACATCTACCTGCTCGACTTCCCCGGCTACGGCCTGTCCGACAAGCCGGCCGCGCCATACGTGTATTCGCTGTACGACGATGCGCGCCTGTTGATTTACGCGATCACCAAGCTCTGGCAGCTCGAGGACTACACGTTGCTGACCCATGACCGCGGCACCAGCGTCGGCATGATCGCACTGTCCATGTTCGCCGAGCTTGACGATGCGATCCCGCCGGCCAACGTCATCCTCACTAACGCGAACATTTATCTGCCGCTGGCCAATTTGACCGGATTCCAGAAAGCGCTGCTCGATCCCACCGTGGCGCGCAGCACCGCGCGAGCGACCACGCCGGAGATGCTGGCCGCGGGCATGGGCGCGACCACCTTCATGCCGCGGCGAGACGCGAGCGATCCCGAGATCGCCGCGTTGGCGCAATGCTTCGCGCACAACGACGGTATCGCGGTGCTGCCGGACACGATTCAATACCTCAACGAACGCGCCGCCGACGAAACCAATTGGCTCCAAGCGCTTTCCACCAGCGACGTCGACACCACCCTGGTGTTGGGCCTGCACGACAACGTCGCACCCATCCGAGTCGCGAATTATGTGTGGGAGGAGTACCTCCGGAACAAGCCGGGGTTGAACCGCTACTGGATACTGCCGAGCGCCGATCACTACCTGCAGTGCGATGCTCCGGCCCAGCTGGCCGACGTCGTGCGACTCACCGCGGCCGCCGAGCCCACGGCACTAGGCACGGTCGGCGATTGGCCCGCCGGCGCGGTGCTCGTCGACCAGACTCCGTGAACGGTAAGCACGCAACCTCTTTGAGCGCGGGCACCGTCGCGGTTCGTCACCTCGTCGCGAGCCGGCGCAACGGCGGATCGGTCTTGGGCGGCTGACGGCGCTCCGGCAGGGCGTGCAGCAGCCGCGTCGTCGCCGCAGCGACTTCGGCCACGGCCGCTTCGAAAGCCACGGCGTTCGCCGAGGAGGGACGGGTGAAGCCGCTGACCTTGCGCACATATTGGCGGGCTGCCCCCTCGATCTCCTCGGTGGTCGCCGGCGGCTCGAGCCCGCGCAATTCAGTAATGTTCCGGCACATCCTTCAACGATAGGTGGGGTCGGCTCGTGCTGACGCGGGACTGACTACGGTGGCGCTATGACCCGCGCCGACGACGATGCAGCGCGGAGCAATGAGGAGGAGCGGCGCTAATGGCTGACGACATTCTGTTGATCCACACCGACGAGCGGGTGCGAACCCTGACCCTGAACCGGCCGCAATCGCGTAACGCGTTGTCGGCTGCACTGCGGGACCAATTCTTCGGCGCCCTGGCCGACGCCGAGACCGACGACGACGTCGACGTCATCATCGTCACCGGCACCGACCCGGTGTTCTGCGCCGGACTGGACCTCAAAGAACTGGGTGGGCAAACGGCGCTACCGGACATCTCGCCGCGCTGGCCGTCGCTGAGCAAGCCCGTCATCGGCGCGATCAACGGCGCTGCCGTCACCGGCGGGCTCGAGGTGACGCTGTACTGCGACATCTTGATCGCGTCCGAACACGCGCGATTCGCCGACACGCACGCTCGAGTTGGTCTGCTGCCGACCTGGGGGCTCAGTGTGCGACTCCCCCAGAAAGTTGGCATCGGGCTGGCTCGGCGCATGAGCCTGACCGGCGACTACCTATCCGCTCAGGACGCGCTGCGCGCTGGCCTGGTGACCGAAGTGGTTCCGCACGATCAGTTACTTCCCGCCGCACGCAAGGTGGCCGACAGCATCGTCGGCAACAACCAGGACGCGGTACGGGCACTGTTGTCGTCCTACCACCGCATCGACGATTCGAACACCAGCGAGGGTTTGTGGCTGGAAGCGACTGCGGCGCGGGCGTTCCGGACCTCCGGCGACGATATCGCCGCCAACCGTGAGGCCGTCCTGAAGCGCGGCCGGGCTCAAGTTCGGTAACAGCATTCTGCCCCGTTTCCGGAGGTGGAAACGGGGCAGAATGCGTTGTTGACCGATCCGCTCGATCAGGGCAGGAGCGCGCGGAGCGGGTGCGTGATCGCCCAACCGGGGCGTATGGCGTCCGCCGCGTAGTGGCGCACCGGGTGCAGCGGTCCGCTGTACGGCACCCACGGAGCAGCCGATGCGACAGGCGCCGCCAGTGAACCGAGCAGGGAGAGACCGACGCCGGCCAGCAGGCCCGCGGCTGCGACACGCAACTTGGGAGTTTTGGCATTCATAGTGGTTTCCTTACCTGGCAGTTGTCCCAGGTCCGAAGGTCGATCCTTCGCTGGGGTCGGTTGGTATGTCCCGACATCACGAGCATGCACCGCCCGCCTTGGTGGATCCTGGCGAGATTCTTGCGAAATTCTTGCGTTGGCTCCTACCGCGTTCGCGCAGCTCAGAGAGCGCGAATTTCGAAGGTGAACTCGTGGCCGCCGATGCGGATATGGTCGCCGTCGGCCAAGGTGGCGGCGCCCCGGATGCGTCGGCCTCCTACCTGGACGCCGTTGGTCGATCTCAGATCGCTGATGACGAAATTGCCTGCGGTGTCGATGACGACAGCGTGGTAGCGGCTGACTTCGTCGTCGTCGAGAATGATGTCGTTGTCAGGCCGGCGGCCGATCCGGGTCGACCCCTCCAAGCGGTGGCGCTGTCCGCCCCTTCCCCGCAGCTCGGCGACGGCTGAGGGTCCCGCCAGGGTGCCGGTGTGCGGGCCGAGGTCGACGACGGCGTGCGTCGCGGTCGTCTGCGCTGTCTCGTGGGTGTCCAAGGGTTCTTGACGCAGGATGCGCGCGTGCAGGCTGCGCACTGTCGGACCGGGGTCGATGCCGAGGTTCTCGGCGAGGTTGGTTTTCAGTCGCTGATAGGCGTTGAGGGCTTCGGACTGCCGCTCGGTGACGTAGTAGGCGGTGATCAATTGAGCCCAAAGCCGTTCGCGGAAAGGGTGTTCGGCGGTCAGCACCTCCAGGCGCGGGATGATGCCGTCGGCACGTCCGCAGGCGATCTCGGCTTCGGCGAGGGCGGTGTGGACCGCCACTTTGACCTCCGACAGCGCGGTGGCGAACGTATCGACGAAGGGGAATTCGCGTAGGTCATCGAGGAACGGCCCGCGCCATTCGGCCAGGGCAGCCGACAGGTAGGTGCTGGCGTCTTCGAAGCGTCCTGCGGCGGCGGCGTGCACGCCCGCGTTCTTCTCGGTGACGAAGCGCCCGAGATCGCAATCGGCATCGGCGACGTTCAGCTGATATCCCGGGGAGACGCTCGCCAGCACCCTGCTTGGGTCAGCCGATGCGCTACCGAGCAGTCGGCGCAGATTGGACACGTAGGAGTGGATGCTGGTTCGCGCGGCCGGCACCGGCGACTGGTCCCAGACCGCATCGATCAGCGCGTCGACCGATACCGCCCGGTTGCGGTTCATCAGCAGCGTGGCCAGCACCGCCCGCTGCTTGGGGGCGCCCAGCGGCACCAGGGCGCCGCCGGCCCTCAGCTGCAAGGGCCCCAGAACACCGAACTGGAGACTTGCGTTCGACATCGCTCGACAGCCTTCCGGGTCCGCATGGGTGTCCGACCACCATTGTGACCTCGATTGGCTGCCCCGCGGCGTTACGGCACGGTGCTGCTAGGTCTCAGTTGTCGGTCGTTGGTTCAGCGAGCACTGCTGTTAATTCAGCTTTTTGACTCCGGGGGCCTACGCACCCTTCAGTTCTCGGATGACTCGGCACGGGTTACCGGCCGCCAGCATGCCTGCAGGTATGTCGCCGATGACGACGCTGCCCGCCCCGATCACCGAGTTGGCACCGATCGTCACGCCCGGACACACGATCACACCGGCCGCCAGCCATACGTTGTCGCCGAGCACAATCGGAGCTGCCGACTCCCAGCCGGCCCGTCGGGCCTCATAGTCGTCGACGGGATGCAGCGCCGTAACAAGCTGTGCGCGTGGACCGATCGACACGTTATCGCCGATCGTGATCGACGCGCAGTCCAGCAGAATCGCGTCGTAGTTGATGAAGCAGCCTGCGCCGACGGCTATCTGCGCACCGTAATCACACTGGAGTCGGGGAAGGATGACCGAGCCTTGGCCCAACGATCCGAACAACTGGTGCAACACGTGTTGGCTTCGCTCGTCGCCCGCCGGACTCACGTTGAACACCTCGAGCAGGCGCTGGCATGCCTGACGATCGGCCACCAATTCGGGATCGTCTGCCCGGTACGGTTCGCCGCTGAGCATCCGCTCGCGCTGACTTCTCATTGCCCGATCACCACCCAACGACCCGATAGCGCCCGCCAGCCCACGAAGATCAGACGCAGCACGATGAACATGCTCAGCCCCGACCAGATGCCGGCCAGCCCCCAATCGAACACCAGCGACAGCCAGATCAGCGGGAGAAAGCCGGCCAACGCGCTGACCACGGTCGCAGTGCGCATGAACGCGGCGTCGCCGGCGCCGAGCAGGACGCCGTCAAGCGCGAAAACGACTCCTGCCAAAGGTAATTGGCCGACGAGGAACCACCACGGTGTCGCGATTGCGGCCAGCACTGACCGGTCGTCGGTGAAAAGCTTCGGCAGCACGGAGGCGCCGGCAGCGAACACGCCGGCCAAAGCGGTGGCCGCGATCGCTGACGACGCCGTCACTCGCCGGGCCGTCGCGGTCGCGAGCGCACCATCACCACCGCCCAGCGCGGCGCCGACCAACGCCTGCGCGGCGATAGCCAGCGAATCGAGAACCAGCGCAAGGAAACTCCACACCTGCAAGACCACCTGGTGGGCGGCCACCGCAGCGGCACCGAAGCGGGCCGCCACCGCAGCCGCAGAGACGAAGCACGCTTGAAAGGCCAGCGTTCGCACCAGCAGGTCACGGCCCAAAACGATTTGGGCCCGTAGCGCATGGCGGTCGAGCCGTAAAGGGACGCCTTCGGCCAGCAGCGCGCGCCCAAAAAGCAGCGCAGCCACCCACTGACCCGCCAGGTTCGCGATGGCGGACCCGGCCAATCCGCAGCGGGGTAATCCCAGCCACCCGTATACCAGCACGGGACACAGCAGCGCCGAAAGACCGAAGCCGACAAGCACATAGCGCAGTGGACGCGCGGTGTCCTGTACGCCGCGCAACCACCCATTACCGGCCAGCGACACCAGGATTGCGGGTGCGCCCACGATCGCGATGCGCAGCCAGGGCAGCGCCGTATTCGCGATGTCGGGCGAACCCGCGATGACCGACACCAGCGGCACCGCCACGGCCTGCACAACGACGATGATCAACGCACCCAGACCCAGCGCCAACCAGGTCGCCTGCACGCCCTCGGCCACGGCCGCCGACCGATCGTCGGCGCCGAAATGACGGGCCGAGCGGGCGGTGGTGCCGTACGACAAAAAGGTCAGCTGCGAACCGACCATGCCGAGGACCAATCCCCCGATAGCCAGCCCGGCCAGGTTCAGTGCACCCAGCCGGCCGACGACCGCGGTGTCGAACAGCAAGTAGAGCGGCTCGGCGGCCAGCACACCCAGCGCGGGCAGAGCCAGCTGCGCGATCTGGCGGCCACCCGGCTGCGGCTGGCCCGGCTCGCTCACTCTAAAGCGGCGCGCAGCGAAGCAATGACCTCGTCGGCCGAACCGGTGGTCGAGTAGCCCGCGGCCAGCTTGTGACCGCCGCCGCCGAAGGTCGAGGCGACGGCCGCGAGATCTACGGCCGCCTTTGCCCGCATCGACACCGACCAGTGCTGCGGCTCAATCTCTTTGAACACCGCGGCCACCTCGGCCTGCTGCGTGGTGCGGACGATGTCGACGATGCTCTCGACTTCTTCCGGGCGTGCGCCGTCCCACTCCTGGTTTTCGACCATCGCGTACACCAGGCCGCGGCCACCGGCAGCGTCGGGCAGCAGCTGCGCTGAGCCCAGCACCCGCGACAGCATCGCCATCCAGGCGAAGGGATGGGTGTCCATCAGTGACCGGGTGATGGCCGCGTTGTCGATACCGAGCTCAACCAACCGTGCCGCCAGCCGATAGGCGCGGGCACTGGCCCACCGGAACGATCCGGTGTCGGTGGTCAGCCCCGCATATAGGCAATAGGCCACGTCGGTGTCGATCGGTTTGTCCCAGGCATCGAGCAGGTCGGCCACCATCATCGTGGTGGAGTCCGCCGACGGCTCGACGAAGTTCGCGGTGCCGAACATCTGGTTTGACGCGTGATGGTCGATCACCAGCACGTCCTGGCCGTCGGCGGTCATCTCCCCCAGGCCCCCGAGCCGGTTGATGCTCGGAATATCCACGGTCACAACCAGATCGACATCGCGACGCATGGCGTCGGGAGCAACCAGAAGTTGGCCGCCGGGCAGCGACCGCAACGACTCCGGAAGCGCGGCCGGAGCCGCAAAGCTGACTTCGACGGTCTTGCCGCACCGGTCCAGTACCAAGGCCAGCGCCAACCCCGCGCCGATCGTGTCGGCATCGGGATGGACGTGGCAGACGACCGCGATCGTGGCCGCGGCTTCCAGCACCTTGGCGGCGCCGACGGCGTCGACGCGTTGTGTAATCGAATCAGTCTTCGAGTTCGTCGTCGTCACCGGCGCCTTCCCTGTTAGCGGTTGGTGCACCCATGTTTTCGTCGTCCTGCTCCGCTCCGTTCACCCGGTACGGATCGGGGTCTCCGGCCGGCGAGGCTCCCTCACGCACGCGGGCCACATCGGCGTCTGCGGCGCGCGCCCGGGCCAGCAATTCCTCCATCCGCTGCACGGAGTCGGACACCGTGTCGCGGGTGAAGGTCAGCGTGGGAGTGAATCGCACGCCGGTGCCTGCTCCGACCTTGCTGCGCAACACGCCCTTGGCGCGTTCCAGCGCCGCAGCGGCGCCTTCGTAATCGGGCGCGTCATCCAGCGTCGACCCCATCACCGTGTAGTACAGCGTCGCGTCGTGCAGATCGCCGGACATCTTGGAGTCGACGATCGTTACGCCGGCCAGTCCCGGATCTTTGATCTCGTACTCGATCGCCGTGGCGACGATTTCGGAGATCCGTTTGGACAGCCGGCGCGCCCGGGCCGGGTCAGCCATACCGCAAGGTCAACTTGTCGGAGCTCATACTCAGACGCGCTCCTTTTCCACGAGCTCGTAGGTCTCGATGACGTCGCCCTCTTTGAGGTCGGAGTAGGTCAGCGTCAGACCGCATTCGTACCCGTCGCGGACCTCGGTGACGTCGTCCTTTTCCCGTCGCAGCGAGGACACCGTGAGGTTTTCGGCCACCACGATGTTGTCCCGCAGCAAGCGGGCCTTGGCGTTGCGCCGCACGATGCCGGAGGTAACCAGACATCCCGCGATGAGACCGACCTTCGACGACCGGAACAGCGCGCGGATCTCGGCACGACCGAGCTGGTTCTCCTCGTAGACCGGCTTGAGCATGCCCTTGAGCGCACTCTGGATCTCGTCGATGGCTTGGTAGATCACCGAGTAGTACCGGATGTCCACGCCTTCGCGGTTGGCCAGCTCGGTGGCCTTGCCCTCGGCGCGCACGTTGAACCCGATGATGATCGCGTCCGAGGCCGACGCCAGGTTGACGTTGGTCTCGGTGACGCCACCGACGCCGCGGTCGATAACGCGCAGTTCCACCTCGTCATCGATCTCGATGCCCAGCAGGGCCTCCTCCAGCGCCTCGACGGTGCCGGAGTTGTCGCCCTTCAGGATCAAGTTGAGCTGCGACGTCTCCTTCAACGCCGCATCCAGATCCTCCAGGCTGATCCGCTTGCGCGAGCGCGCGGCCAGTGCGTTGCGCTTGCGCGCGCTGCGACGGTCGGCGATCTGACGGGCGATCCGGTCCTCGTCGACAACCAGCAGGTTGTCGCCGGCTCCGGGCACCGAGGTGAAGCCGATGACCTGCACCGGCCGGGACGGCAACGCCTCTTCGATGTCGTCGCCGTGTTCGTCGACCATTCGGCGAACCCGGCCGTATGCGTCACCGGCAACGATGGAGTCGCCGACCCGCAGCGTGCCGCGCTGAATCAGCACGGTGGCCACCGGACCACGGCCGCGGTCCAGATGCGCCTCGATCGCCACACCCTGGGCCTCCATGTCGGGGTTGGCTCGCAGGTCCAGCGCTGCGTCCGCGGTCAGCAGCACCGCCTCTTCCAGCGCCTCGATGTTGGTGCCGGCCTTCGCCGAGATGTCGACGAACATGGTTTCGCCACCGAAATCCTCTGCCACCAAACCGTATTCGGTGAGCTGGGAGCGGATCTTCTGCGGGTCGGCGCCCTCTTTGTCGATCTTGTTGACCGCCACCACGATTGGCACGTCGGCCGCCTGGGCGTGGTTGATGGCCTCCACCGTCTGCGGCATCACGCCGTCGTCGGCGGCCACCACCAGAATCGCGATGTCGGTGGCCTTCGCGCCGCGGGCACGCATGGCGGTGAACGCCTCGTGGCCCGGGGTGTCGATGAAGGTGATCGGCCGTTCGTCGCCGTCGAGGTCGACGGTCACCTGGTAAGCACCGATGTGCTGGGTGATACCGCCGGCCTCTCCCTCTCGCACGCTGGCGTTTCGAATGGTGTCCAGCAGTCGGGTTTTACCGTGGTCGACGTGACCCATCACGGTCACCACCGGCGGCCGGGTCTGCAGATCTTCCTCGGTGCCTTCGTCCTCGCCGTAGGTCAGGTCGAAGGACTCCAGCAGCTCGCGATCCTCGTCCTCGGGGCTGACAACCTGGACGACGTAGTTCATCTCGCCGCCCAGCAGCTCGAGCGTCTCGTCGCCGACCGACTGGGTGGCTGTCACCATCTCGCCGAGGTTGAACAGCGCCTGCACCAGCGAGGCCGGGTTGGCGTCGATCTTCTCGGCGAAGTCGGACAGCGAGGCACCACGTGCCAGGCGGATCGTCTCGCCGTTGCCGTGCGGCAACCGCACACCACCGACGACCGGCGCCTGCATGTTCTCGTATTCGGCGCGTTTCGCCCGCTTCGACTTGCGGCCACGTCGCGGCGCACCGCCGGGACGTCCGAATGCACCGGCAGCACCGCCGCGCTGGCCCGGCCGGCCGCCACCGCCGCCACCGCCGCCGCCAGGGCGGCCACGGAAGCCACCGCCGCCACCTCCGGGTGGGGCACCTACGCCGCCACCGCCGGCACCACCGCCGCGGTAGTTACCGCCACCACCGCCGCCGGGGCGACCGCCTGACGGGGCTCCGGGCCGACCGCCGGGGGGGCCGCCGGGTCGCGCACCACCGGGACGCGGCGGACCACCGGGACGCGGCGGGCGACCTGGCCCACCGGCACCGGCACCGGCCGGACGCGGCGGCATGTTGCCGGGCGACGCACCACCGGGGCGCGGAGCACCCGGGCGTGGCGCCGGCGGACGCGGTATCGGCCGGTCCACCGGTTGCGCTGAGGAGAAGGGGTTGTTGCCGACGCGCGGCGTGCGTGCCGCCGGCTTCGGGGCCGCCGGACGCGGACCCGGGGTCGGTCCCGGGCGAGCTGGAGCGTCCGTCGAGCCGGCCTGCGGCTGTTCGGGAGCCGGCGCCGGCGGTGCGGGCGGCTCCGGCGGAGTAGGTGCCGGCGCCGCCGGCTTAGGCGCGGCGGCTTTTGCCGGCGCCGGGGCCGCATCCTTGACGGCGGCTTTGGAGCCGGCACCGTTGCCGGCCGCCTTTTCCGGTGCGGGTTTTGCGCCGCCGAACGACTCACGCAGTCGACGCGCGACGGGCGCTTCTACCGTCGACGATGCGGATTTAACGAATTCGCCCTGTTCGCTCAGCCGGGCGAGTACTTCCTTGCTGGTAACACCGAGTTCCTTAGCCAACTCGTGTACGCGGGCCTTGCCTGCCACTACATCTCCTGTCTATGAGGCGACAGCGGTAGTAGGCCGCGCCTCGGGTTTAGCTATGACGCATGGTCATCGGGACTTCACGGTGTGCTCATGTTCTTTGCTGCCTGTTCTGTTGGCTGGATAGTCGGGCGCATCGAAAGCTCGATGTGCTCGATCACCGCTGACGTATCGGGTGCGCCGGCGATGCGCAACGCTCGAGCAAAAGCTCGCCGCCGGATTGCTTCTTTGACGCACTGTGGAACGGGATGCAGCCATGCACCCCGCCCCGGCAGAGTACCCGCTGGGTCAACGGACACGGCGTATTTACCGTTCCCGACCGACACAGCAACCACTCGGAGCAGTTCGACGGCCAACTCTCGCTTTCGGCACCCGACACATGTCCGCACCGGTCCTTCGGTGCGTCGATGCGCCGAGGCCGAAGTCTCGCGCTGGATCACGGCTTAGTTTACCTGCACCCGACCAGTGGTCAGAACCCCCCGCACGGCTACGGTCCGCGTGGCCGACGCGTTAGTGATCGTGCGCCAGCCCGTGGGCCGCATCATGCGCGGGATGGTCAGCCTCCTGGTCGGGCGAGTCCCCGCGGATGTCGATCCGCCATCCGGTGAGCCGGGCGGCCAGCCGCGCATTCTGGCCTTCCTTTCCGATGGCCAGCGACAGCTGGAAGTCGGGCACCACCACGCGGGCGGCCCGGGCGTTCTCGTCGATCACGGTCACCGAGACGACCTTGGCCGGCGACAACGCATTGGCGACGAAGCGCGCCGGGTCGTCGTCGAAGTCGATGATGTCGATCTTCTCCCCGGATAGCTCGCTCATCACGTTGCGCACCCGCTGACCCATCGGTCCGATGCAGGCGCCCTTGGCATTGAGACCAGGAACGCGTGACGCGACCGCGATCTTCGAGCGGTGACCGGCTTCGCGTGCCACCGCCACGATCTCCACCGAGCCTTCGGCGATCTCGGGCACTTCCAGCGAGAAGAGCTTGCGTACCAGGTTGGGGTGGGTGCGCGACAACGTGATCACCGGCTCGCGCACGCCGCGGCTGACGCCCACCACGTAGCAGCGCACTCGGTCGCCGTGCTCGTATGCCTCGCCCGGAACCTGCTCAGCTGCGGGAATCACCCCTTCGGACCCCTTGGTCTCGCTGCCCATCCGAACGACGATCAGACCACGCGAATTGGCCCGGCTGTCGCGTTGGATCACGCCGGCGACGATCTCGCCCTCATGGGTGGAGAACTCGCCGTAGGTCCGCTCGTTCTCGGCGTCCCGGAGCCGCTGCAGCATCACCTGTCGTGCGGTCGTGGCGGCGATGCGGCCGAAACCCTCCGGGGTGTCCTCCCATTGGCGAAGCACGTTGCCGTCTTCGTCGAGCTCGCGAGCCAGCACTTGGACCGAACCCGATTTTCGGTCGATGTCGATGTGCGCGTCGGGCTGATGGCCCTCGGTGTGCCGGTATGCGCTCAGCACCGCGGCCTTGACGTCCTCGAGCAAGTCGTCGAACGAGATGCCTCGCTCTAGCACTATCGCGTGCAGAGCGGCCATGTCGATGTTCACGTTCTGCCCTCCGTCTCCGCGCTTCGATCGGTCGTCGCCAGCTCCATCTCCCGCTGGGAAGGAGTCGAAAATTCCACCTGGACAACAGCTTTCGAGATGCCGCCGAGCGAGATCGGCCGCACTGCCCAGTCGCGGGCGCGGGCGTCGCGAACCACCAGGCTCAGCGTGCCGTCGTGCAACTCGCCGACTCGACCGGTGACCTGTGTCCCGTCTGCCATGGCCAACTCGACCTTGCGGCCCCGGGCGCGGCGAAAGTGCTTGTCGCTGGTCAGCGGGCGGTCGATCCCCGGTGAGGTCACTTCCAAGACGTAGCTGCCGTCGAGGTCTGGCGCTGCGTCCAGCAGGCTCGACGCCGAGCGAGAGAGCGCGGCGATGGTGTCCAGATCGAGTGCGGTATCGCCGTCGGCGATCACGGTTATCCGCGGCGGCTGCGCCCGCGAATCGATGACGACGTCCTCAATTTCGTAACCTGCGCGCGCGAACTCACCATCGAGCAGCTCGATCACCTGCGTCTGCGACGGTAGCCCGGTGGTCACGGCGAGCTCCTCATCTTGAGTTGTCCGGTCAGGTAGCCCCGCGGCGCGGGCGATCAGCACGCCCGAAGAGCCAGCATTCAACGATACGCCAGGAATCCGTTGTAAGACGTGATCGCGGCGAGTTCACCTGGCGTTACAGGCGGCTGTCCCGGCAATGGCAGGATGTTGCTGTGCTGCGCCCAGAGCCTGGTTTCGATCCGATCGTGAGCAGGCGACGTGTCTTAATGGGCGGCGCGGCGCTGGCGCTGCTCGGTTCGGCGGTGCCCGCGTGTAGTTCGCCGCCCGCGCCGCCGGCCGTCGACGAGCTCGAAGCACAGTTGACACTGGCCCGGCTTGACAGCGAACTGGCCACCGCGGCGGCAATGGGCGCGTCGCAGCCGGTGAACGCCGCGCTGATCGAGGTCGCCGCCGAACGCACCAAACACGCGCAGGCGCTGACGACCGAAATCGCGCGCCTGGCAGTCAACCCAACGTCAACGTCTCGCGAGGCGACCACGCCGACCACCCCCACCCCGGCCGCCGCGGCTCCCCCGCCGCCGCTGGCCGACGTGGTCCGGTCGTTGCGGGCGTCGGCGGACAGTGCCCGGCAGCTGGCGGGCACCTCGTCGGGTTATCGCGCCGGCCTGCTCGGCTCGATCGCTGCCTCCTGCACCGCGTCCTACACCGTCGCGCTGGCCTCCGGAGCCACGTCGTCGTGACCTCCGCTGAACCGTCACCGGCCGCCACGCCGTACGACACCGCGCTGTGCGCTGCGCTGAACAACGAGCACGCCGTGATCTACGGCTACGGCATGGTGTCGGCGCACTGCGCACCCGAGGTGAACACCCTGGTGTCCTCCGCGCTGAATCAGCACCGGCAGCGGCGCGACGCGGTCATCGCGACGCTGACCGGCCGCTCGGTGACAGCTCCGGTGGCCGCCGCGGGTTATCAACTGCCGATGCCGGTCAACAGCCCCAGCGATGCGGGGCGACTGGCCGCGCGCATGGAGAAGGACACCGAAGCAACCTGGCGCGCGGTCATCGAACAGGCTCAGAGCGACCAGGACCGCACGTTCGCCGTGACGGCGCTGACCCAGAGCGCCGTGCTGGCCGCGAAATGGAAGCAGGCGCAAGGAGATTGGCCGATCACCACGGCCTTCCCCGGCGCCGACTAGCCGGCGACTGCCGCGGTGATGTCGGTGGCCAGTCCGGCGCCGGCCGTCAGCTCGCGGGTCTCACCGCTGAATCTGTTGCGCAGCTCGACTTTTCCGTCTGCCCAGCCACGACCCACCACAACGATCCACGGCACGCCGAGCAGCTCGGCATCCTTGAACTTCACCCCGGGCGATGCCTGCCGGTCGTCGAGCAACACCTCGATGCCCAGCCGATCCAGATCGGTGGCCAACGCGGTGGCCCCCGCCCGCGCTTCGGCGTCTTTGTTGGCGATCACCAGGTGCACATCGAACGGTGAAACCTCCGATGGCCAGCGCAGTCCCAGCTCGTCGTGCTGCTGTTCGGCGATGACCGCCACCAGCCGCGACACCCCGAGACCGTAGGAACCCATGGTCAGCCGCACCGGCTTGCCGTCCTCGCCGAGCACGTCGACAGTGAAGGCGTCGGTGTATTTGCGGCCGAGCTGGAAGATGTGACCGACCTCGATCCCGCGCGCCGATACCAGCGGACCGGTGCCGTCGGGAGACGGATCGCCGTCGCGGACTTCGGCGGCCTCGATCGTGCCGTCGGCGGTGAAATCGCGGCCGGCGACCAGCCCGACGACGTGCTGCCCAGGCTGGTCGGCGCCGGTGATCCAGCTGGTGCCATCCACCACCCGCGGGTCGACTAGGTAGCGAACACCGTTGTCCAGCAGTGCTCTCGGGCCGATATAGCCCTTCACCAGGAAGCGGTGCTTGGCGAAGTCGGCGTCGTCGAGCAACGCGTATTCGGCCGGGTCGAGCGCGGCGCCCAGCCGTTTGTCGTCGACCTCGCGGTCGCCGGGCACCCCGATTGCCAGTAGCTCCCAGTCGCCGCCCGGGTGGCGGACCTTGAGCAGGACGTTCTTCAGGGTGTCGGCAGCGGCGACACTGCGGCCCAGGCCCGCCCCGTTGGCCCACTCGACCAAGGTCGCGATGGTCGGGGTGTTGCCGGTGTCGTGGACCACCGCCTCGGGCAGTCCGTCGACGGGCCGGGCTTCCGGGCGCGCGGTGACCACGGCCTCGACATTGGCGGCGTAACCGGATTCCAGGCAACGGACGAAGGTGTCCTCGCCGATCGGGCTTTCGGCCAGAAACTCCTCGGATGCCGAGCCACCCATGGCGCCGGATACGGCGGACACGATGACGTAATCGATATCGAGGCGGCTGAGGATGCGTTGGTAGGCCTCACGATGTGCGTGGTAGGCGTTCTTGAGGCCGGCGTCGTCGATGTCGTAGGAGTAAGAGTCCTTCATGACGAACTCGCGGCCGCGCAGGATGCCGGCGCGCGGACGTGCCTCGTCGCGGTATTTGGTCTGGATTTGGTAGAGCGTCAGCGGAAAGTCCTTGTAGGAGCTGTACTCCCCCTTGACCGTCAAGGTGAAGACTTCTTCGTGGGTCGGCGCCAGCAGGTAGTCATTGTCGCGGCGATCCTTGAGCCGAAAAATGCCGTCGCCGTACTCAGTCCACCGGTTCGTCGTCTCGTAGGGCCCCCGCGGCAGCAGCGCCGGGAAAAGGATCTCCTGCCCACCGATGGCGTTCATCTCTTCGCGCACGACGCGTTCGATCTTGCGCAGCACCCGCAGGCCGAGTGGCAACCAGCTGTAAAGGCCAGGCGCGATCGGTCGGACGTAGCCCGCGCGGATCAACAGCTTGTGACTGGCAATTTCGGCATCGGCGGGGGCGTCGCGCAGCGTGCGCAAGAACAGCTCTGACATCCGGGTGATCACAGCGCGCAAGCCTAACTGCTGGTGAGAGATGACCGCCAAACAGAAGCCATGGCTGTGGTCAGCGGCGAATGACGGCCCTCGCTGCTAGCTCGCGAGGCGAAGCGACGAGCTAGAGCTCGCCGGCGTCGATGGCGTCCTTGACTTCCTGCGCGTGAGCCACCTGCTCGGCGGTGTAGCCGATCAGCAGCGACACCCCTCCGACAATGACGGCGACGCCGGCCACCCACAGCAACCCGTAGGTGTAACCCTGATCAAGGGCATGCAACTGAGCGGCGTTCATGTTCTTCACCGGGCCGTTGGTGCCGCCCAGGTAAAGCGTGCGCGACGTGATGACGGCCTGGATGACGGCGAGAACCACTGGGCCACCGAGGTTTTGAAGCATCAGCGCGATAGCCGAGGTCGGTCCGATCTGGTCGAAGCCGACGCCCGCGATCGCCGAGAGCGCCACCGGCACCACAATCATGCCGATGCCGATGCCGGCGATCACGACCGGCACGATCAGGTTCGGGAAGTACGGCATGGCGCCATTGAATGTCGACCCGTAGACCATGGCGCCGACCACCAGCGCTCCACCGGCGATGACCACGACCCGCGGCTGGAAGCGCGACACCAACTGCGACGAGCCGCCCAACCCGATGCCCATCGCAATCGCGAACGGGATGAAGCCGACACCCGCGCGCAGCGCGCTGTAGCCCATGATGTCCTGCACGTAGATGGCGACCAGCACGGTGACGGTGAACAACACCCCACCGGCCAGGAAGATCGCGGCGAACGTGGCCAGCCGGTTGCGGTCGAAGAACAAGTTGAACGGGACGACGGGGTTCTCGGCCGAGCGCTCCACGAAGGCGAACGCGACGAACGCGACGAGCCCCACCGCGGCCGAACCGATCGTGATGAACGAAATCCAGCCCGCTTCGGGTCCCGACGAGAAGGCGAACACTGCGGCGGTGCAGGCCAACGTCGCGAGCACAGCCCCGGCCGCGTCGAGCTTCATCCGCTCGCGGTTGGTTTCCCGCAGCGCGGTGCGGGCCAGGTAGATCATCACCAGCCCGATCGGCACATTCACCAAAAACGCCAGGCGCCAGGACACCTCGGTGAGCGCTCCACCGACCACCAGGCCCATCACCGAGCCGACACCGGTCATCGCCCCGAACACCGCTGTGGCGGCGTTGCGTGCCGGCCCCTTGGCGAACGTGGTGGCGACCAGCGCGAAGCCGGTCGGCGACGCGATCGCGGCGCCCACGCCTTGCAGCAGCCGCGCGATGACCAATGTGACATCGTCCCAGGCGATGCCGCACAGCGCCGACGCGATGGTGAACAGTGAGACGCCGACGATGAAGGTCCGCTTGCGGCCGATGGTGTCGCCGAGGCGGCCCCCGAGCAGCATCAGGCCGCCGAAGGTCAGCACGTACGCGGTGATGACCCAGCTGCGGCCGGCGTCGGACAGGCTCAGCTCGTTCTGGATCTTGGGAAGCGCGACGATCGCGATGGTGCCGTCCATGGTCGCCATCAGCTGCATACCGGCGATGGCGATGACCGCGGCGAAGAATCGGCGCGTCGGCATCCACGTCGTGGAAGTCTTGGTCGGAGTCGACTCGGCGGTCTTTTCCGGGTGCGGTTGGGGCATGTGAACTGCTCGCTTCGAGGGTTCAGTCGTCCATCTTTGGACAGCCCGCTCTGCATCGTTGAGAGCCGTCATAAGAACTTACCCTACAGTAATCTTAGGGATCTTTTAAATGCCGAACGCGGCCACCGAACCGATAACGATGATCGCGGGAGGTCGAATACCCTCCGAACGGATCTTTTCCGGCGCGTCGGCCAGAGTGGCCCGCAAAGTGTGCTCCGCCGCCGTCGTACCTTGTTGAACAACTACCACCGGTGTATCCGCAGGTCGGCCGCCTTTCAGCAGGACTTCCGCGAATAGCTCGATGCGTTCGACCGCCATCAGCAAAACAATGGTTCCGGTCATTGCAGCTAATGCATCCCAATTCACTAACGATTCGGGATGATCCGGCGCAACATGCCCGCTCACCACCACGAACTCGTGGTTGATCGCGCGGTGGGTGACCGGAACACCGGCCGATGCCGGCACCGCTATGGCACTGGTCACACCAGGCACGACCGTCACCGGGATATCGGCTTCGACGCAGGCCAACAGCTCCTCGTAGCCGCGGGCGAACACGAACGGGTCGCCGCCCTTGAGCCGCACCACGAAATGGCCGGCTCGAGCCCGCTCGATCATCACGGCGTTGATGGCGTCCTGGGCCATCGCCCGTCCGTATGGGATCTTGGCGGCGTCGATCACCTCGACGTGCGGCGGCAGTTCGGCGAGAAGCTCCGGCGGGGCAAGCCGGTCGGCGACGACGACGTCGGCCTGCGCGAGCAGCCGCCGGCCCCGCACGGTGATCAGTTCCGGATCGCCGGGCCCGCCGCCGATCAGCGCCACCCCGCCGCGCACCACGTCGGTGCTCTCGAAGTTCTCCAGCGAGATCACGCCCTGCTGTAGTGCCTCGCGGATCGCCGAGCGGATGGCCGCCGAGCGACGGTGCTCACCACCCGCCAGCACTCCCACCGACAGCCCCGCGTATTCGAACGACGCGGGGGTCACCGCGCTGCCCTCGATCGCGATATCGGCGCGGACACAGAAGATTCGGTTGCGATCGGCTTCGGCCACCACCGCGGCGTTCACCTGCGGATCGTCGGTGGCCGCAATCGCATACCAGGCGTCGCCTAGGTCACCATCGCGATAGTCGCGCAGCACCAACGTGATTCCGCTCATCGCCTCGACCGAGCGGGTGGCGCTGCGGGCAACGACGTGCACGTCTGCTCCGCCGGCCACGAGTAACGGAAGCCGGCGTTGGGCGACGCTGCCGCCGCCCACCACGACGACCTTCTTCCCGGCCAGTCGCAGGCCGGCAAGATACGGGTTCTCCGATGCGTTGACCATGACGTCAGGCCGGCGCGCCGGGCCCATCCGCTGACGATGCAGGCGGTGCAACCGCCTGGGGAGGAGGCGGACTACTTGGCCGCAGCATGGGCACGTGCGGAACGCCGTCGTCGAGGAAGTCGTCACCGTCTCGGACGAATCCGTGCTGCGAGTACATGTCCGCCAGATATACCTGAGCGTTGATCCGGCAAGGGTAGTCGCCGACTTCGGCCAACGCCGCACGTAATAACCGGGTGGTATGGCCCTCGCCGCGCGCGCTGCGTTTGGTGCACAAGCGCCCGAGCCGGAATGCCTTGTGCCCGCCCGGGTACTCCTCCATCAGCCGCAGCGTGCAGAAAACCTCACCTTCGGGATCCGCCAGCCAGAAGTGACGTGTCTCGGTGAGCAGGTCACGCCCGTCGAGTTCGGGATACGGGCGGGCCTGCTCGACGACGAAGACCTCCACCCGCAGTTTGAGTAGCGCGTACAGGGTTGGAACGTCGAGGTCTTTGGCCCAGGCGCGGTGCAACGCGACGGTCATGACTCCCCGCCCGGCGACGATGCAGTGGGGGTGCCTCCAGCCGCGCAGCGGCGAGGGGGACGCGCAGCGCGATGAGGTGGGGGTACCTCCCGCTTGCGGTGGAGAGGCGGGCAATCAGGCTCCAACCCCAGCGCCTTGTTGGTCCACGACCGCAGCTCCTCGAACAGCACCGGTTCGTCGGACAAGGCGGCCCCCAGCGACGGCACCATCTCCTTGAGAATCGGCAGCCAGGTCTGGTTGCGGTCGGCATAGCAGCGTTGCAGCACCCCGAGCATCGCCGAGACTGCCGTCGACGCGCCCGGTGACGCGCCGAGCAATCCGGCGATGCTGCCGTCCGCGCCGGAAAGCACGGTGGTGTCGAATTCGAGCGCGCCGCCTCGACGCTTGTGCGGCCGGATCACCTGCACCCGTTGCCCGGCGGTCGTCAGCTTCCAGTCGGAATCGACTGCGCTGGGCGCGAATTCGCGCAACGTCTCGATCCGGTTGGCCTCCGACTGTCGCAGCTGGCCGAGCAGATAGCTGACCAGCTCCAGCTGGCTGACGCCGGCCCCGAGCACGGTGGCCAGATTGCCCGGCCGGATAGATCGCGGCAGATCGCTGACACGGCCGTGCTTGAGGAATTTCGGCGACCATCCCGCGAACGGTCCGAACAGCAGCCACGGCTTGCCGTTCACGATGCGGGCGTCCAGGTGCGCCGCCGTCATCCCGGGCGCACCCGGTGCCGGCAAGCCGTAGACCTTGGCCCGGTGAGCGCCGGTGATCGCGGGGTTGCCGCTGCGCAGGAATCGTCCACCGATCGGGAAGCCGCCAAAACCCTTGGCTTCCTTGATGCCGGACTTCTGCAGCAACGGCAGCGCTTGCCCGCCCGCGCCGACGAAGACGAATTTTGCGCCCAGCGTGCGGTTTTCGCCGGTGCGACGATTACGCACTGCCACCGCCCAACTGCCGTCGCGCCGACGCGACAAATCGCGGACCTCGTGTCCGAACAACGCTTTCGTCCCGTTGCGCACGCCGTAGCCGATCAGCTGCCGGGACAACACGCCGAAGTCGACGTCGGTGCCGTCGGCGGCCCAGTTGAGCGCGACGGATTCGACGAGGTCGCGTTCGGCAGCCATATAGGGCAGTCGGCGAGCGAATTCGTCGGCGTCCTCGATCCATTCGGTGCGGGCGAAGAGCGGATTACCGGCCAACGCGTCGCGGCGCCGGCGAAGATAGTCGACGCGCTCGGCGCCTTGCACGAAGCTGACATGCGGAACTGGGTTGAGAAAGCCGCGCACATCCGACACCATGCCGTTTTCCGCCGCGTAGGCCCAGAACTGACGGGTGACCTGAAATTGTTCGTTGACCCGCACCGCTTTGGCGATATCGATCGAACCGTCGGGCAACTGCGGCGTATAGAACAGCTCGCAAAGCCCGGCATGTCCGGTACCGGCGTTGTTCCATGGGTCGCTGCTTTCGGCGGCGGCACCATCGAGCCGCTCAACCACGGTGATCGACCAGCTCGGCTCCAACCGGCGCAGCAGGGCCGACAACGTCGCGCTCATGATCCCGGTCCCGACCAGCACGGCGTCGACCTTCGAGGTTGTGCTTGCCTGCGGGCCTGACACCGAGCCGATCGTCCTTTGCGTTAGAGCGAGCTTCATCGATCGCCAGATTAGCCCGACCGCTTTTGACCCGCTGGTCTGCGCAGTCTCGTCGGCAGTGCGGCTCGGGCCGCCGCTCAACGGCGGCGGCGTCATCGCCGCGGTGCCCTACCCCGGGCGGGGCTAGCCGGTCCAATGGCGACCACGCTTTAAGCTGGCGTCCGTGACTGGCTGGCAGCCCGATGTCCTGCCCGGCTACTGGCAACTCACCATCCCGCTGGGTGACGACCCCGACGGCGAGGGCGACATCGACGCGACGCTGCTGCGTCGTGGCGATGCCGCGCCGGCCGCCGATGCAGTCGTGGCAGTGCACGGATATACCGACTACTTCTTCCACACCGCGTTGGCCGATCATTTCGCCGGCCGCGGGTTCGCCTTCTATGCGCTGGACCTGCGCAAGTGTGGGCGCTCGTCGCGCAGCGGCCTGACCCCGCACTTCACCACCGACCTGGCCTGCTACGACCGCGAGCTCGATCGCGCACTGGAGATCATCGGCGAGGAGACAGGTTCGGCGCGCGTCCTGGTATACGGCCACTCCGCCGGCGGACTGATCGTCTCGCTGTGGCTGGACCGGATGCGGCAACGCGGCGCGACCACTCGTAACCGCGTAGCGGGCCTGGTGCTCAACAGTCCCTTTCTGGATCTGCCCGGCCCGATGCCGCTTCGCTGGCCACCCACGAGAGCGCTGATCGCCGCGATCGCACGCTTCGGCGACAAACGGGTCGCCCGCGGCCCGAGCGAGACGGGCGGCGGCTACGGCGCGAGCCTGCATCGTGACTACCACGGCGAGTTTGACTACGACCTGCAATGGAAACCGTTGGGCGGCTTCCCCATTACCTTCGGCTGGCTGTCTGCGGTGCGGCGCGCCCAGACAAAGCTGCACCGCGGGCTCGATGTCGGCGTGCCGAATCTGATTCTGCGCTCGGACCACAGCGTGATGGAGGCCTCGGACGAGATCGCTTTGCAGTGCGGCGACGCGGTTCTCGACGTGAAGCACATCGCCCGCTGGGCAGGCTGCGTCGGCAACCGAAGCACGATCGTCCCGGTGGTCGATGCCAAGCATGATGTGTTCCTGTCGATGCCGCAGCCGCGACAGGTTGCGTACCAACAGCTGGACAGCTGGCTGGACGACTACCTGGGCGCGGCCTCTAACGTCGCGTCTCAGAACGGCTGAAGGGCTACCGGATGGAAAGCTACGACCTGGCGATCATCGGAACAGGTTCCGGCAACAGCGTTCTCGACGACCGCTACGCCAAGAAGCGGGTCGCGATCTGCGAGCAAGGAACCTTCGGCGGAACGTGTCTCAACGTCGGGTGCATTCCGACCAAGATGTTCGTCTACGCCGCCGAGGTGGCCGAAACCATCCGCTCGGCAGCGCGTTACGGTATCGACGCACACATCGACCGGGTGCGATGGGACGACATCGTGTCGCGCGTGTTCGGGCGCATCGACCCGATCGCGATCGGCGGCGAAGACTACCGGCGCGCCCAACCCAACATCGACGTCTACGACACGCACACCCGCTTCGCCGCGGTGCAGGACGACGGTCGCTATCTACTGTGCACAGATAACGGTGAGGAGTTCACTGCCGAACAGGTGGTGATCGCCGCGGGCGCGCGCGCGGAGATTCCGCCGGCCATCCTGGACTGCGGGGTGCACTACTACACCAGTGACGACATCATGCGGATACCCGAACTGCCGAAACATCTGGTGATCGTCGGCGGCGGTTTCGTGGCATGCGAATTCGCCCACATCTTCTCCGCGCTCGGAGTCCGGATCACGATGCTGATCCGCGGCGGCTCACTGCTGCGGCATCTGGACGACACCCTGTCCAGGCAGTTCACCCGCATCGCGGCGAGCAAGTGGGAAGTGCGCAGCCACCGCAACATTCTCGGCTCGCACGAAAACCGCTCCGGCATCGTGCTGGAACTCGACGACGGTTCGGAGCTAAAGGCCGATGCCGTGCTGGTGGCAACCGGACGGCGCTCCAACGGCGATCGGCTGGACGCCGACACAGCCGGAATCGAGCTGGACGATCGCCGTGTCGTCGTCGACCAATACCAACGGACCTCCGCGCGTAACGTTTTCGCGCTCGGCGACGTGTCGTCGCCGTACGAGCTCAAGCATGTTGCCAACCATGAAGCACGCGTCGTGCAGCGCAACCTGCTGTGCGACTGGGACGACACCAAAGCGATGGTCGCCACCGACCACCGCTATGTTCCCGCCGCGGTGTTCACCGATCCGCAGATCGCCTACATCGGATTAACCGAGAACGAAGCCGTCGCAAAGGGTTTCGACGTATCCTGCAAAATCCAGGACTACGCTGACGTCGCCTACGGCTGGGCGACCGAGGACACCGTCGGCATCGTGAAACTCGTCTCCGACTCCAAGACCGGTCAACTGCTCGGCGCGCACATCATGGGACACCAAGCCTCGTCGATCATCCAACCGCTGATTCAGGCGATGACCTTTGGTCTGAGCGTGCACGAGATGGCGCGCGGTCAGTACTGGATTCACCCCGCGCTGCCAGAGGTCGTCGAGAACGCGCTCTTGGGACTGTCGGACTGAGCTGGTCAGGCGGCGCTGGTCGACGATCGACTGCCAGGCTTGCTGTCGATCGACCACAGGTGACCACAGTCAGGGCACTGCAGGTGCAGTAGCCAGCCCTGATTGCTCAGCAGGAACTGCCAGTGCGTATCGCAATTGCGACTGCCCTGGCAATCAGAGCACCCGACGGCGTGCTCGCACTGTGGGCAGCCGAACCAGGCGCGGCGACCCCGATCAGCAGTGGGATCAATCGGTAACACGGCCAGCCACCCGATCCGGAAGCACTCCGGCGGCCACCAGGTCGTCGTAGATACGTTGCTGATCGTCGTCAAGATTGGAGTACAGCATCGCGTACGCGCGATCCTCCTGGGCGAGCACTTCCACCGGGTCCCAGTCGTCCCCGATCGCCTCGAGGACGGCGGCCCGGCGGCGCGCCTCGTCGAGGGTTAGGTCGTACGCGAACGCCAGATGATCCGCCTGAGCAGCCATTTGTTCTCCCCTGCCGACATGTCGAACGAGCTACCAGAGTCAGCGGTAGCGTTCGCGGTCGGCAATGGCCTCCGTCACATTCGGCGGTTGAGATTGATCACAGTTTTTGCACCAGTCGGGCGATGCGACTCTGCGCCCTGGGAACAATTGACGGCATCCTGTCTGGTCTGCAACCCTCGCGGCGCCTGGGGTGTAGAACAGTGCGCATGGGCCTCAGGTGCCAGGGCTCCGGGACTCGGCGGTGATCAGCCGTGCATGAGCTTTCGCTGTGCGAGGCGATCGCCGGCGTGGTGAAGCCGTACGCCGACGGTCGCCACGTCGACGTCGTGCGCGTCAGGATCGGCGCGCTTCGTCAGGTGGTTCCCGAGTCGCTGTCGTTTTGCTGGACGCTGCTCCGAGACTACGAGGACATGCCCGACGCCGAGTTGGAACTCGAGTTTGTCACCGCTGAAGTGCGCTGCCGGTCCTGCCGCAACGAGTCGGCGATCACTTCGCAGTGGTCATTGCTATGCCCGCGTTGCGGGAGTGCCGACGTCGAGGTGCTGCGGGGCAACGAGTTTTTGGTGACGTCAT
>DATDLZ010000030.1:0-4212 GCA_036519055.1 Mycobacterium sp. | reverse complement strand
TCGTTGCCGCGGGTGCCGGCTCGATCGGCGGCGTCGGCTCGGCCGGCGGTGCGACTGTATCCGGTTCGGGCAGTTGAACATCGGAGACCGAGCGCTTCGGCGCGTCGCGCGGAATGGTCGCGTCGTCACCGACAGCGGGCAGCCCCGTGGTGTCGATGCGGTCGGGAGTTTCGGTGCGGCTGAATGTGATTCCCGATGACGCGGTGTAGCCGCCGGAACGATCCAGGGTTGGTGTCTGCTCGCGGGCCGACAGGCTGATCTGCCGACGGCGATAACGCAGTAGCCCGAGTACCAGGACGGCGATGACGATCAGTGTGGCAGCGACCGCGATCGCGATCCACAGACCTTGCGGCAACGTGTTCCTCGCTTAGGTAGTCGTGACCAGCTGGTTGACCTGCTGGCCGCGCATGCGTTGAGAGATCACCGCGGTGATGCCGTCGTCGCGCATCGTCACGCCGTAGAGCGAGTCGGCAACTTCCATGGTCGGCTTCTGGTGCGTGATCACGATCAGCTGCGATTTGGCCCGCAGCAGCTCGAACAGGCCGATCAGCCGCCGCAGGTTGGTGTCGTCGAGCGCGGCCTCGACCTCGTCCATGATGTAGAACGGCGACGGCCGGGCCCGGAAGATGGCGACCAGCATCGCCACCGCGGTCAGCGCCTTCTCCCCGCCGGACAGCAGCGACAGCCGCTTGACCTTCTTGCCGGGTGGACGGGCCTCGACCTCGATCCCGGTGGTGAGCATGTCGTCGGGGTTTGTCAGCAGCAGACGGCCCTCGCCGCCGGGGAACAGCGCGGCGAAAACCCCTCGGAATTCCCGCTCCACATCGGCGTAGGCCTCGGCGAACACTTGCAGGATGCGGGCGTCGACATCGGCCACGACGTCCAGCAGATCTTTGCGCGCGCCCTTGACGTCCTCGAGTTGGGTGGACAGGAAGTTGTAGCGCTCTTCCAGCGCGGCGAACTCCTCAAGCGCCAGCGGGTTGACCCGGCCCAACTCGGCCAGCTCTCGTTCGGCGCGTTTGGCGCGACGTTCCTGGGTGGGCCGGTCGAACGGCAGCGGGGCCGGCGCCGTCACCTGCTCGCCGCGCTCGCGGGCCTGCTCGTATTCGGCCATCTCCAGCTCGGTCGGCGGCAGCGACACCTGCGGGCCGTATTCGGCGACCAGCACGTCGGGCGCCATGCCGAATTGTTCGAGCACCATTTGCTCGAGCTGCTCGATGCGCAGCGCCGCTTGCGCTTTGGCCACCTCGTCGCGGTGTAGCGATTCGGTCAGCGTGCCGATCCGGGTGCCCAGCTTGTTCACCTCGTCGCGCACCGCGGCCATTGCCACCGACCGCTGTTGGCGCTCGGCGGACAGCACGTCGCGGTGTTGCGACGCCGCCCCGACCACCTGAGCCAGCCGGGCGGCCAGCTGCCGTCCGGCGTCGGCAACCGCGGCGGCCACCGCGGCCGCGTGCTGACGCGCGGCACGGGCCTGCTGCGCCCGTGCCCGGGCCTCCCGCTCCGCGGCGGCAGCACGGCGCAACGAATCCGCCTTTCCGCGAACGGCATTGGCGCGTTCTTCGGCGGTCCGCACCGCCAACCGGGCTTCCACCTCGACACCGCGGGCGGCCTCAGCCGCCGCCGCGATCTGCTGCCGGGCCTCCCCTGGACTGGGCTCGGCGGTGACGTGTTGGGTCTGTTCGACATTGCTCAGCCGAGTCTCGAGTTCGCCGAGTTCACCGAGGGTCTCAGCACGCCCGGTCTCCAACTCCTCGCGTTGACGCATCAGCCTGCGCCACTCCTCGTCGGCGGCGCGGGCGTCCTGACCCAGCCGTCCGAGCTGCTCGTAGATCGCCGAGATGGCCGCGTCGGACTCGTTGAGCGCAGCCAACGCCTGCTCGGCGGAGTCCTGGCGAGCGGCCTGCTCGCTCATCGCCCCGGACAACGCTGCGACGAGCTCGCTGGTTTGCGTCTCGGCTGCGGTGAGTTCGGCACGCGCCTTGGCGATTTCGGAGGTGATCTCCAGCGTGGAGGGTTTGCGGTCCGAACCGCCGCTGACCCAACCGGCCCCCACCAGATCGCCGTCGCGGGTGACCGCGCGCAGTCGTGGCTGCGCCGCAACAAGATTCATCGCTTCACTCAGCCCGCCGACCACAGCGACACCGGAAAGCATGGCCACCAGCGCGCCGCGCAACCGGGTCGGCACCTCGACAAGATCCAGCGCCCAGCGCGCGCCGTCGGGCAGCGCGCCCACCGGCGCCGGATCGTGTGCGGGCCAGTCGCTCAGCACGATGGCCGCTCGGCCGCCGTCGGCCTGTTTCAGCGCGGTGACCGCATCTGCCGCCGCGGTGAAGCTGTCGGCGGCCAGCGCGTCGGCGGCTGCGCCGAGCACCGCAGCCAGCGCGGCCTCATAACCCGACTGCACTTTGACAAGTTTTGCGACTGAGCCGAAAATTCCAGCACTGCTTCGGTTTTGAGTGAGCCAGGCGGCGCCGTCTTTGCGCTCCAGGCCGACCGACAAGGCGTCGATGCGGGCCCGCAGGGAAGCCACTTGACGTTCGGCGCCGCGCTCAGCGGATTGCAGTTCGGCAACCCGCCCGTCGGCCAGCCGCAACGCGGCGATCGTCCGGTCGTGATGCTCGTCGAGTCCGACCTCGCCTTGGTCGAGCTCACCGACTCGGCCCTGCACGGTTTCGAACTCGGCCTTGGCCTGCTGGGCACGCGCAGCGGCTTCCTCGATGCGCTCCGACAGCTTGGCCACGCCGTCGTCGATCGACTCCACCCGCGCCCGCATGGTCTCCACCTGGCCGGCCAGTCGCGCCAAGCCTTCGCGGCGGTCGGCCTCGGCCTGCACCGCCGCCACGTGGGCCTGCTCGGCTTCGGCGGCGGCTCGTTCGCGGTCGGCAAGCTCCGCACGGGCGGCGTCAAGCCGGGTGCGGGTCGCAGCCAGCTCGCCGAGCAGCTGCTGCTCGGCGGCGGCCACCTCGGCGGCCTCGGCCTCTAACTCGTCGGGGTCGGGGCCACCGGTCGACGTGGTCTCGACATCCAGATGCTGCGCACGCTCGCTGGCAATGCGCACGGTCGCTCCGACCCGTTCGGCCAAGGCGGACAACCGAAACCAGGTCTGCTGGGCGGATTCCGCGCGCTCAGACAATGCCGTCAACGCCGTCTCGTGGGCGGCCAGTTCCTCGGACGCCACCGTCATCCGGGCCGAGGCTTCGTCGTGCTCGCGACGCAGTGTCGCCTCAGCCTGGTTGGTGTTGTTGAGCTCGCCCTGGCGAGTGAGCACGTCGTCGGCCGCCAGCCGCAGCCGGGCATCACGCAGATCGGCCTGAATGGTTTGGGCCCGCCGGGCCACTTCAGCTTGGCGACCAAGCGGTTTGAGCTGGCGGCGCAGCTCGGTGGTCAGGTCGTTCAACCGGGCCAGGTTCGCCGACATCGACTCGAGTTTGCGGACGGCTTTTTCTTTGCGCTTGCGGTGTTTGAGCACACCGGCGGCTTCCTCGATGAACGCCCGCCGGTCCTCGGGCCGCGACTGCAGGATCTCGTCCAGCTTGCCCTGCCCGACGATCACATGCATTTCGCGGCCGATGCCGGAGTCGCTTAATAGCTCCTGGACATCCATCAAACGGCAAGTGCTGCCGTTGATTTCGTACTCGCTGGCTCCGTCGCGGAACATCCGCCGGGTGATCGACACCTCGGAGTACTCGATCGGCAGCGCGTTGTCGGAGTTGTCGATGGTGACGGTCACTTCGGCGCGACCCAGCGGGGCGCGCGAGGAGGTGCCGGCGAAGATGACGTCTTCCATCTTGCCGCCACGTAGCGTCTTGGCGCCCTGCTCACCCATCACCCATGCCAGAGCGTCGACCACGTTGGACTTGCCGGAGCCATTGGGCCCGACCACGGCGGTGATGCCTGGCTCGAAGCGCAGAGTCGTCGGCGAAGCGAAGGACTTGAAGCCCTTCAGCGTCAGACTCTTGAGGTACACGACCCGCCAGACTACCGCCCAAATCCGCGCGGCCACGCTCAGCAAGGAGTGTCGGCCTGCCCAAAATCGGCGGTTCGGAAAGGTGACACACCACTGGCCAATTGGGTCGCTCTTGCCCCAGCCGCACCAGGAAAATACGGGTTTGGACTAGCGGGTGGTCAGCGCTCGACGAATCCGCGGAACTGCTCCGTCGGCTGTGACCAATCCGGCACAACCTTGTCGACATGGCCCGGCGTGCCGCC
>DATDLZ010000029.1:0-6986 GCA_036519055.1 Mycobacterium sp. | reverse complement strand
ACTTCTCGACGTGACGAACCAGGTCGGTGTTGTCCGGAAACTTGATCCGCCCGTCCTTATCGATGAACGGGTTGTGGTACGCCATGCCATGCACTCCTGTCAGAACTGTTCTCGGTCGGCCGCGGTCTGCGGACTGGGCCGACGGCTAGGTCCGACGCGGGTCGGCCAGCCGGACACCGCTCGTTTCGCCTGCGCAGGGAGAACGGCAAACCTCACCGATGCTACCGACGGCACGCCCGACAATCCGCAACGCATCGACGCGATCGCCCGATACAGCTGCTCTTAAATTCCTCTTAATGTTAGTGGGCGGTGCGCCGCGGACCAAATCTGAAGGTACAACTTGTCGCAATCGTGACCAGTGACGCAGGGCCGTCGGTTCCGACCCTGATCACCCGTGTTTTGGATGGGGGGCGTTCTGGATCACATTGTGTGCCCAATTCAACGTCCACTCGGTCGACGGCTGGCCGTCCAGACTCCAGAACTGGGTGGTGCCGTACAGCGCGTGCACGGGCTGGCCGGCGCCGCCGGCCAAGATGTCGAGCGTCCTGGGCAGATTCGCCAGGCTGAACGCTTCGGGCGGCGCCGCGCAGATCAGGTCGCCGGCCCCGCAGATCTCGTTGGTCTTGGCGTCGAGCGCACCGAAACCGCCCGGCCGAGGGCCCGTCATCGTCAAACCGAGAGTGGACAGCACCGGCACCTCGTGCAGGATGATCTCGGCGCCCTCGCCCGGCGGGTTGGGGCCGACAACCTGGCCCACCCCTTGCTGGCGGCGGCCATCGGCGATCAACGTCACACCGAGCACCAGGTCGTCATCGACCGGTCCGCGACCATTGCCGATGTCGCTGGCGAGGTCGCCGGCGATTACCGCCCCCTGTGAGAAACCCGCCAGCACATAGCTGGTCAACGGGCACTTGGCGTTCATGTCCATCATCGCCTTGACCGCAGCCCGGGTGCCCTCCGCCCGGCTGTCGTTGTAGGAGATCTGCGGGTCATTGCTCAGCGGGTTGTGGAACTGAGCGGTGTAGGGGACGGTGAACGTCTCGACCCGGCTGGAGTTGAACTGCTCGGTGATCGGCCGGGTGACGTTGAGCAACAACGCTTTCGGGAACTGGACCGGGTTCAGCGGGTTGTCCTGCAGCGACGATTCCCAGGTCCCGGGAATCGCGATCAGCTGCACGTCGGGGCAGCTGGAGTCTTGGGAGGCCGGCCGCGGCTTGTGCGGGTAGGCAGCACTGCCGGTCGGCGGCACGATGCTCGGCGGTACCGCGCTCGGCGGGGTTTCCCGCTGCCGCAGGACGCCGACCACGGCGAGGATGACCAGCCCGACGACGAGCGCGACCGCGGCGGCGGCGATCAACGCCAGAATGCGGCGACGGCGTTTCCGCCGGGAACTCACAGCCATGGTCTCCTGCTAGCAGAGTCGGTCGATTGCGCAGCCGAGCTGCCGTACCGGGCTTGTCGTCAAGGTCCGTCGTACGGGGCCGTCGTGCTTTGCTTCACGGTACCGGTTCGCGGCACCGCCCCCGGCTGACGCGCTAGCGGATCGCCCCGACGATGTCGCCGGACATCGCGCCCAGCTGCGAGCTCCACGAGCCCCAGTCATTGTTGCCGCCGGTCGGGAAGTCGAAGTGGCCGTTGTGGCCGCCGACGTTGCGGTACTCCTGGTAGAAGAATCGGGCGTTACCCATCGCCTCGCCGGCCTGACCGATCATCGCCGCGGCGTCGCCGCCCATGTTCATCGGGCTCCAGACCCAGATCCGCGAGTTGTTCTGCGCCAGCATCATTGCGTGCACGTCCGGGTCGTGCCACTTCCACCGGCCCAGCTGCGGGGCTCCCCACATGCCGTTGCCGTCGACCCCGCCGAACTGCTGCAGGCCCGCGATAATCGCGCCGTTGGTGGTGGTGTTCGACGGGTTCAGGAATCCCGACAGCGAACCGGCGAAGCCGAAGCGGTCGGGGTGGAAGCAGGCCAGCGCCATCGCCGCGTACCCACCCTGGGAGGCGCCGACGACCCCGTGGCCGCCGGGAGCCAGGCCCTTGTTGGCGGCCAGCCAGTCTGGCAGCTCAGTGGACAGGAACGTGTCCCACTGCTTGCTGCCGTCTCGCTCCCAGTTGGTGTACATGCTGAAAGCGCCGCCGGCCGGCGCGGCCACCGAGATTCCCTTGCCGGCCAACGTGTTCATCGCGTTACCCGCGGTCACCCAGTTGCTGACGTCCGGCGCGGCGTTGAAGGCGTCGAGCAGATACACCGCGTGCGGGCCGCCGGCCAGGAAGGCCACCGGGATGTCTCGGCCCATTGCCGCCGAGGGCACCATGAGTGTCTCGTAGCCGGCCGCGCGGGCCGAGCCGCCGTGTCCCACCACGAAGCTCCCGACCGTCAATACGGCAGCGCACAGTAGCCGTAGCAGCATCGACAGACTTCTCATCACTGACCTCGCTTGTCGCTCGACCACCAGTAAGGAGACGGCAGATCGCCCCCGGTTCCGCAAGGTAGCTAATCACACGCAGGAGAACCGGACGCCAGAAACGGCGAACGGCGACGACCTCGCAAGGTCGTCGCCGTCAGCCGTGCTGTTCTTAGCTCAGGTGTGCTGGCCAGCGGCCGCGGCAGCCGGAGCACCAGCCGGAGCACCCGGGCCGGGACCCGCACCGGGGGTGGCACCGAGAGTCGCCTGCAGGTCGGGCAGCATGGCGTGCAACTGTGCACCCCAGTACGGCCAGTCGTGCGTGCCGTTGGCGTCGAAGTGGAACTGCGCGTTGTGACCGCCAGCGGCGTTGTACGCGTCCTGGAACTTGAGGTTGCTGGTGCGCACGAAGCCCTCCAGGAACTTGGCCGGCAGGTTGTCGCCACCCAGGTCGGACGGCTTGCCGTTACCGCAGTACATCCACAGGCGGGTGTTGTTGGCAACCGTCTTGCTGACGTTCAGCAGCGGGTCGTTACGAGCCCAGGCCGGGTCTTCCTTCGGGCCCCACATGTCGGCGGGCTTGTAGCCACCGGCGTCACCCATCGCGAAACCGATCAGCGTCGGTCCCATGCCCTGCGAGGGGTCCATCAGACCGGAGAACGAGCCGACCTCGATGAACTGTGCGGGGTGGTAGTTGGCCAGGTTCAGCGACGAGGCTCCGGCCATCGACAGGCCGACCGCGGCACCGCCGGTGGACTTGACCCCTTTGGTGGCCAGGAAGGCGGGCAGTTCGCTAGTGAGGAAGGTCTCCCACTTGTAGGTCTGGCAGCCTGCCTTGCCGCAAGCCGGCTTGTACCAGTCGGTGTACCAGCTGGACTGGCCGCCGACCGGCATCACCAGCGACAGGCCGGACTGCAGGTACCACTCGAAGGCGGGGGTGTTGATGTCCCAGCCGTTGAAGTCGTCCTGCGCACGAAGACCGTCGAGCAGATACACGGCGGGCGAGTTGGCGCCACCGCTCTGGAACTGGATCTTGATGTCACGACCCATGGCTGCCGACGGCACCTGCAGGTACTCAACGGGCAGACCCGGCTTGGAGAACGCCCCAGCGCCCGCGGTTTGGCCCACGACGCCGATCAGGCCCGGCAGCAGCGCCGCTGCGGCCGCCCCTAGCGCGAGCCGGCGCGGCAACGTTTTTGCCGCACCGCGAAACCTGTCAACAAGTCTCATTCTTGCTTTCCTCATTCATTGTCGGGCCCAACGATGTGGGTCGTGGGTCGGACTGCATTGCCCTGTTGCCCAGCTTCTCAGCGAGCCGCTTCTTGGCCCGCATCGTGCCGAGCGCGCCCGCCTGAGTGTCCGAATCTCACAAGCCATTGGGGCCCGCATCGATGCCGGACGGCGCAGCTGTGCCCTCGTAGTGAACCACATCTTGCGGTGTGGATTCTCCTCGGAGGTGGTCGGTCACCGGGCCCCGCGCCGCTGCCGGGCCCGCTCAACTCGGCTGCGGATCACCCCGTTGTGAATGTGCCGACGAGCGGTCGTTCGCCGCTAACGATACATATTGACGGTTGCTGGAAGATATTCGGGGGCCAGCCGGCGCGCTCACCGCGCGCCGACCGATGGCTGACAAAAATTCTTCTACCGCTAACTGCTCACGGCTGACGGCTATGGCCCGGTGGCGGGCAGACCGGTATAGGGGGGAGCGCCCGGTTCCGGCACGGCCAGACCGCACCTGATGAGTTCGTAACGCGGAACACGGTCGATTCGGTAGCGGGTGAACGAGACGGCGTGCACAAGATTCGACAGGAACCGGTGGAAGCCCATCGGAGCGCGCACCGAATTCAGCATCTGCTGGGTCCCCTGGCATTGCAGTGCCGCCTCGGCCTGCGCGATGAATTTCACGTCGAGGTACGCAGGCACACCTGGATACCACTTGACCCACGGCCCGTCGGCGATCACCCAATCCGGGAAGAGGTTCTTGTCGTGACCGATCCGGCCGTGCTGCAACCGGGCGGTGTGCGCCGCCAGTGGGTTGGCCAGCCCGATCTGGTCGATCACCCGAACATCCAGCCCGACATTCATCCCCACCATGCCGAGGTTGGTGAAAAACACTGTGTGCGGCCCCTTTTGGGGCGCCGGCGGCGGGGCGGGCGGCGCACCGCCCGGTGGCGTGCCCGGTTGTTTCGGTGGAATGGGCGGGACCAAGTCCCACTGGTCGTAGTTGCCGGACGGCAGTAGCAGCGCGCCGTCCGGGGTGTTGTTCAACGCCACCAGCACCGCGCGCATCCGGGGGTAGTCCAGGTAGTCGGCAGCCGTCAGCGGATGCGCGTGGCCCGTTGCCTGCGCGTAGAAGCGGCGCTCGTCAACGATCCCCGAGTAGGTGACGCGGGTGGCGTCGGCGCCCATCCCGGGGGAATTGGCGGCCCACAGCGACCAGCCCGCGATCGCCATCCACAGCGCGCTCACCCCGCCGGCCAACCAGTAGCCGGCCTCGCGGGACAGCCTGGTGCCCTCGGGGAACACCACCGGCACCACTGCCACCGGTGCGATCAGGCACAGCAGCGGGACCAGCAGCACCCGGCCGTGCATGAAATCGCCGCCCTGCCGAATCCAGTCCCGCGCCTGCAAAAGCCCGCTGACCAGGATGAACACCACGACGGCGGCCGGGGTCTGCACGGTGCGGGCCAGCGGCCCACCGGCTGCCGACGACGCGCTGGCTCCCTTGCGGCCCTTCTGTCTACGGGCAGACGCCCACAGGACCAGGCCCAGCCCGGTCAGCAGGAACGCCGGCACCCACAGCGCGTAGGGCCGGTTGAAGTTCGACAGATAGATCAGGCCCTGCGACCATTTGTCGCCGCCCGCGTCCTTGGCCAGCGCGGTCCCGGGAAACAGCAAGCCGTAGTAGCCCATTCGGAAAATCTGGTAGCCCACCGGCAACAACCCGCCGGCCACCACGATCTCCAGCCGGCGCCGCCCGTCCTGCACGGCGATCAGCATCATGATCAGCGCCCCACCGCCGATCAGAGCAAGCTCGGGGCGTACCAGCACGCTGCAGCCGGCCACGAACGCCAGCGCGACGATGAACACCCGCCCGGGCGGCCGCGACCGCTTGGCCTGCGACCAGCAGACCATCATCCACCAGAGCAGCCCGAGGTAGGCCATCACCAGGCCGCTTTCCAGGCCGGACGTGGCGAAGTCGCGCGCCGGCGGCACCGCGATGTAGACCAGCGCTCCGGCCGGCAGCATGATCGCGCGCCGGCCCACCAGGCCGGGAGCGAACAACCGACCGGTGCCCAGCATCAGCATCGCCAGACCGGCCAGGCTCAGTCCGAGCGCCAACGCCAGTGCCACATACTCCAACTGCAGGGGCCGGGTCACAGCGCTGGCGGCGTACACCAGATACGTCCACACCACCGAGGTGTTGGCCTCGACCCGCTCGCCCTGATTGAACACCGGGCCGTTGCCGGCCAACAGGTTTCGCACAGTACGGAGCACGATCAGCCCGTCGTCGGCGATCCAGCGCCGCTGCCAGGCACCCCAACCGAACAGCACGGCGACCACGGCCACACTTGCCCAGAGGCTGGCCCGAACCGTGATGTCGTACGGGAAAGAAGGCCGGCCTAGCGATTTGAGCACCGGCCAGCGAAACGCGGCCAGTGGATCTGAGGCGACGTCAGCCGAGGATGACTGCGGCACCGATGGTTCCGATCCAGGCCAGGAACAGCACCTGCAGCACCCGGTCGCGCAACGCGATGTCTTCGGGCTCGCCTGCCACTCCGCCGTCGACGTCCACCGCATAACGCAGGATCGCGATCGTGAACGGCACCATCGACACCACGAACCAGCCGGCCCTGCCGTGATCGCGCTCGAATGCCCACAGCCCGTAGCAGACGACAACCGCGGTGGCCGACATCGTCCACACGAACCGCAGGTAGGTGCTGGTATAGCTTTCCAGCGACTTGCGGATGCTGGCGCCGGTGCGCTCGGCCAACTGCAGCTCGGCGTAACGCTTGCCGGCCACCATGAACAGCGATGCGAATGCGGCCGTGAGTAAAAACCATTGGGACAGCGGGATATCGGTAGCTGCCCCGCCCGCGATAGCACGCAGCAAATACGCCGACGAGACGATGCAAATGTCAATGACCGCTTGGTGTTTGAGCCCGAAGCAGTAGGCCAGCTGCATCCCGATGTACACGGCCATCACCAGCGCCAGATTTCGGTTGACCCCCCACGCGATGATCAGCGAGATCGCCCCGAGCACCACCGCCAGCGTGTAGGCCAGCCACTCGGGCACGATGCCGGCGGCGATCGGGCGAAATCGCTTGGTGGGATGTTGACGATCGGACTCGACGTCGCGGACGTCGTTGACTAGGTAGATGGACGAGGCCGCCAGGCAGAACACCACGAAGGCGACGGCTACCTTGACCAGCACCTTGATCCAGTCGTGGTGAACGTCGGTGCCCAACGCGGCCAACGGTGCCGCCGCCACCAGGATGTTTTTCACCCATTGCCGCGGGCGCATCGCCTTGACCACGCCGACAATCAGGTTGGCCGGCGGTCCGGCTACCTTCTTGTCGA
>DATDLZ010000028.1:0-17369 GCA_036519055.1 Mycobacterium sp. | reverse complement strand
GCGCGTGCCTTGCGGATGATCACCCCGTTGCGGATGTCCCACTCCTGCGGGCGGCCGGCTTCGCGGTCGGCCAGCATCGAGGTGCCCATGTCGGTGGGCGCCTGACGGAACATCTCCGCCGTGCCGTCGGCGACATCGTCGCCCAGCTTCGCGCCCTCGGCACGGGCAACCGCCAGGCATTCCGCGGCATACCGTTTCGCCAACTCGGACAGGTCGTCGCGGCGAAACATCCCGGCCCGGCGGCCGGTCAGCACCATCAGGCCGGCGACGGCGTTGACCAGCAACTTGCGCCAAGCGGCCGTGGTGAAGTCGGGGTCGCAGTCGGCGGTGCCCCCGGCGGCGCGCCAGATTTCGGCGAACGTCGTCGCGGCAGGCCCGGTCGGCAGCGCCAGCCGGGCCTCTCCGCGCAGTCGCACCCAACCGTCGGCCTGCGTCTCGGCCGAAAACCAGACGATACCGGGGATGACCGTCGACGACGGGCAGAGCGGCTGTACCTGCTCGACCTGCTCCACGCCGTTCTGCAGGACCACGACGATGGTGTTCTCGTCACACAGGCGGGCCAGCCAGCGAGCCCCGTCGGCGTTCTGGGTGGCTTTGATCGCCAGTAGAACCAACCCGACCGGGCCAGTGATCTCGGCCGGATCGGTGCGGACCGGGCCCGGGACCACGATCGGATCGTGCTCATCGGGCCGCAATTCGATCTGCGATCGGGGTGTGCGTCCGCACACCAATACCTGGTGGCCGGCGGCGGACAGGTACGCGGCGACCGTCGTACCGACCGCGCCGGGACCCACAACTGCCACCTTCTCTATGACATCCATGGTTATCCCTGAAATTAGCGCCTCTAGACTGGGCTGTCGTTCCCACCGTATGCAAGGAGTATTTGTGCTGCGCACTCACGCCGCGGGTTCGTTGCGAGCCACCGATGCCGGTCAACAGGTGACGCTGGCCGGTTGGGTCGCGCGTCGGCGCGACCACGGCGGGGTGATCTTCATCGATCTGCGCGACGCTACGGGGGTTTCCCAGGTGGTGTTTCGTGCCGACGACGTGCTGGCTCAGGCCCACCGTCTGCGCGCCGAGTTCTGTGTGGCCGTCGAGGGTGTTGTCGAGATCCGCCCGGAGGGCAATGCCAACGCGGAGATCGCCACCGGCGAGATCGAAGTCAACGCGACGTCGCTGACGGTGCTGGGGGAGTGCGCGCCGCTGCCGTTCCAGCTCGACGAGCCCGCCGGCGAGGAGGTCCGGCTGCGCTATCGCTATCTCGACCTGCGCCGCGAGGGCCCCGGCAGCGCAATTCGGTTGCGCTCCAGGGTAAATGCCGCGGCGCGTGGCGTGCTGGCCGCGCACGATTTCGTCGAGATCGAAACGCCGACGATGACGCGCTCGACGCCGGAAGGCGCGCGCGACTTCCTAGTGCCGGCCCGGCTGCAACCCGGCTCGTTCTACGCGTTGCCGCAGAGCCCGCAGCTGTTCAAGCAGCTTCTGATGGTGGCCGGCATGGAGCGGTACTACCAGATCGCCCGCTGCTACCGCGACGAGGATTTCCGCGCCGACCGTCAGCCCGAATTCACTCAGCTCGACATGGAACTGAGCTTCGTCGAGGCCGACGACGTCATCGCGATTTCCGAACAGGTGCTCAAGGCGGTGTGGGCGTTGATCGGCTACGACCTACCGCTGCCGGTGCCGCGGATCAGCTACGCCGATGCGATGCGACGGTTCGGTTCCGACCGGCCCGACCTGCGTTTCGGGCTGGAGCTGGTCGAGTGTGCAGAGTTCTTCTCCGACACCACTTTTCGGGTATTCCAGGCGCCCTATGTGGGCGCGGTAGTGATGTCGGGCGGCGCCTCGCAGCCGCGTCGCACGCTGGACGGCTGGCAGGAATGGGCCAAACAGCGCGGCCACAAGGGGCTGGCCTACGTGCTGGTCGGTGACGACGGCACGCTGGGCGGTCCGGTGGCCAAAAACCTGTCCGATGCCGAACGCGAAGGTCTGGCCGCGCATGTTGGCGCGCAACCCGGCGACTGCATCTTCTTCTCCGCCGGGCCGGCCAAGGCTTCCCGAGCGCTGCTGGGTGCGGCCCGCGTGGAGATCGCGCATCGGCTCAACCTGATCGACCCCGACGCCTGGGCGTTCACCTGGGTGGTGGACTTCCCGCTGTTCGAGCCGGCCGATGAGGCCACCGCCGCCGGCGATGTCGCGCTGGGTAGTGGCGCGTGGACCGCGGTGCACCACGCGTTCACCTCGCCCAAGACCGCGTCGCAGGCCTTCGACAGCGATCCGGGCAACGCGCTGGCGGACGCCTACGACATCGTCTGCAACGGCAACGAAATCGGTGGCGGCTCGATTCGTATCCACCGCCGCGACATTCAGGAACGTGTGTTCGCGATGATGGGCATCGGCGCCGCCGAAGCGCAGGAGAAGTTCGGATTCCTGTTGGATGCGTTCACCTTTGGCGCCCCGCCGCACGGCGGCATCGCCTTCGGCTGGGATCGGATCGTCCAGCTGCTGGCCGGAGCCGATTCCATCCGCGAGGTGATCGCGTTCCCGAAGTCCGGCGGCGGCGTCGACCCACTGACCGACGCCCCGGCGCCGATCACCGCGCAGCAGCGCAAGGAGTCGGGAATCGACGTCGTGCCCGAGGCGGCACGGACGCGCAAGGCCGTCGAACCGGAATAGACACCCGCACCGGCTAGGTTCAGGTGGCATGTCCCAAGGATTTCCTGACACCGAGACGATCAAAGCGTTCAACAACAATGTCGCAGAAGAGTTCCGCGCCAATGGCGGCAAGGTCGGTGGCCAGTTCGAGGGCGCTGACCTGCTCCTGCTGACCACCACCGGCGCCAAGTCCGGTCAGCCGCGAGTCTCGCCGCTGGCCTATTTCCGCATCGACGGCAAGCTGCTCATCATCGGGTCGTTCGCCGGGTCCGACGTCAACCCGGCCTGGGTGCACAATCTGCGGGCCGAGCCGGCGGCGCGCGTCGAGATCGGTAACGAGTCTTCGGACGTCACCGCGCGGGAATTGCCGTCCGGCGAACGTGACGAACTTTTCGGCCAGATCACCGCCGCCTCCCCAGGTTTCGCCGAGTATCAGGCGAAGACAACGCGGGTGATCCCGGTCTTCGAGCTGCGGCCGGCGAGTTAGCCCCGCCGGGTAGTTAGCCCGTCAACCGAACAGCCAGAGCGCCCGATCACGGGGCGATCTCGTCACCCATCACAGGGTGGTCACACCCCGTGTGAATTGGCTAATGCGGGACCAGCGACAAGATCGTTTGCAGCGTGCCGCGCACCGGGTGCAGGAAGATGTTCACGATCTGGATCGGGAACAGCTGCCCGTTTCCGCCGCACTTGGGCCACGCTCCGGGCCCCTGGGTGGCAAGCACCCGGTTCGCCACCGCGATCTGCTGCTCGCGCGAGGCCATCGCCGGGTCGCCGATGCCGCCATTGGCAGCCCAGGTAGACGGCTTGAACTGCAGCCCGCCGTAGAAGCCGTTGCCGGTGTTGGCGTGCCAGTTGCCACCCGATTCGCACTGGGCTACGGCGTCCCAGTTCATGCCGTCCGCGTAGGCCACGCCGGTGGTCGGATTGACCAGCAGCGTCATGCCCAGGACGACCAACGTGGCTATCACCAGGTGCTTGCACATCGTGCTCAGTAGCCCACCTAAATGACTCATTTAACACTTCTAACAAACACGCGGGAAAAGAGTCAATGCGTGGGACTTTAGTAATTCAGTGAGATAATTGTTTAAAGAGCGTTTTATGTTGCTGATGTTAATAGGAGTCAATTAAAGGGGCTATTGGTGTGTTTTATAACTAGAGTGATATATGTGAATTGAGTTATCTAGCTGTGATGGAGTGAATTAGAGTGACCTGTGATGCTGCTGTTACTCAAGTGACTGATGATGCGGCCTGGTGGCCGGCGTGATGAGTCACCTGGTTTCGCCGAGAAACTCCTGGACCAGGCGTTTTGGGGCCTGAGTCAGCCAAGCCTCGACGATCAGCTCCCGTAGCCCACGTTCGTCGATCGCCGCGAGCTTCACCAGGACGGCCGGATAGCCGTCGAAATGCGGGGTGGTGAAGTACAGCTCGGGCTCATCGGCGATCAGCGCGAACTTGACGCCCTCGTCGGCCACTCGGACGCCGAGGATGTCGCCCTGCGGTGGTTCGACCCCGACCGCGGTCAGCGCGTCGTAGTCAGACTTGCGCAGCGGACGCTCCCAGGCGATCAGCTTCTTGCCGACCCGCCATTCGTGTGGCGACTGCTCCTCGGTGAGTTGCAGCTCACCGACGACGCTGGCGACATCGTCCCAGGTGGCCATGACTCATTGTGCTCTCATCGCGCGGGCCAGGCGCCGGATCCAGGCTGCGGCGCTGCACGCGATGTTCAGGCTCATTAGTGTTGCAGCGTGACGTCGCCGGATCAGCACCCGCCCGGCCCGGGAGCCCGCTACCGGATCACCCATCGCACCGAATACCGCTACTCGGACGTGGTGACCAGTTCCTATGGTCGTGGTTTCTTGACCCCGCGGGATCTGTTGCGGCAGCGCTGCCTGTTCCATGAGCTGACGATCTCGCCGGCACCCGCGGACAGCTCAACGAGCTTGGACACCTACGGCAACGTCAGCTCGTATTTTCATGTCACCGAACCGCATCAGACGCTGATTGTTACCAGCGAGTCGATCGTTGAGGTGTACCCGGCGCCGCCGGAGCGTTGGGGTGGCGGACCGGCATTGGCTCCCTGGGAACACGCCCGCCCAGTGGGGGCGCGGGGCGCTTTGGCCACCGAGTTCGCTCTCGACCTGAATCCGCCGGAGATCACCGACGAGGTGCGCGAGTATGCCGCGCCCAGCTTTGTGCCCGAACGGCCGTTGGTCGCCGTGCTGCGTGATCTCTCGTCGCGGATCTACACCGACTTCACCTATCGCTCCGGGTCGACCACGGTGTCGACCGGAGTGAACGAGGTTCTACGGGCGCGGGAAGGGGTATGTCAGGATTTCGCGCGGTTGGCGATCGCCTGCTTGCGCGCCAATGGTTTGGCGGCCAGCTATGTCTCCGGATACCTGGCCACCGACCCGCCGCCGGGAAAGGAGCGCATGATCGGTATCGACGCAACCCATGCCTGGGCCGCGGTGTGGACGCCGCAACCGCCCGGCCAATTCGAGTGGCTGGGACTGGATCCCACCAACGACCAGATGGTCGACGAGCGCTACGTCATCGTCGGGCGGGGTCGCGACTACGCCGACGTGCCGCCGCTGCGCGGCATCATCTACACCAATTCCAAAAAGAGCAAGATCGACGTCGCCGTCGACGTCGTGCCGTATGAGGGTGACGAGTTATATGCGTGACTTCCACTGTCCCAACTGCGGCCAGCGGCTGACGTTCGAGAACTCGGCGTGCCTGAACTGCGGCAGCCCGCTCGGGTTCTCCCTCGACGAGATGGCCCTGCTGGTGCTCACCACCGGCGAGGACGCCGACCGCGCCGGCTTCGTCAGCGCCGCCGAATACGAACTGTGCGCCAATCGCCATCTGGCCGAGTGCAACTGGTTGGTCCCCATCAATCGTCCCGGCCTGCTGTGCGTGTCGTGTGCGCTGACCACCGAGCGTCCCAACGACGCCGACACTGCCGGCCTGGTGGAGTTCGCCCAGGCCGAAGCGGCCAAACGCCGACTGGTGGCCGAGTTGTATGAGCTGAAGCTGCCGATCATCGGTCACGATCAGGATCCCGACTACGGTTTGGCTTTCCGGCTGTTGTCCAGTGCGCACGAAACGGTGATGACCGGGCACGAAAACGGAGTCATCACAATAGATCTCGCCGAAGGCGATGACGTGCACCGTGAGCAGCTGCGGGTCGAGATGGATGAGCCGTATCGCACCTTGCTGGGGCACTTCCGCCACGAGGTCGGCCATTACTACTTTTATCGGCTGATCTCCTCGTCAAGCGGCCGCGATGCGCGGTTCCGAGAATTGTTCGGCGACCCTGACGCCGACTACCAGGAGGCGCTGGACCGCCATTACAGCGAGGGCGCGCCCGAGGGCTGGAAGAAGCGGTTCGTCTCGTCCTATGCGACCATGCACGCCGCCGAGGATTGGGCCGAGACATTCGCGCACTACCTGCACATCCGAGACACGCTGGACACCGCTGCCTGGTCGGGTTTCGCACCGGCGACGGCAACCTTCGATCGGCCGGTGTTGGGCCCCAGCGCTTTTAACACCATCATCGACATGTGGCTACCGGTGTCGTGGTCGCTGAACATGGTGAACCGGTCGATGGGCCACGACGATCTCTACCCATTCGTGCTCCCGGTGGCGGTGCTGGAGAAGATGAAGTTCATCCACGCCGTCATCGATGAGGTGACCGCGGATTCGGGCAAACCTGCGGCTTAGAGGCCGGTCAGGCCGGTGGTGCGGCTTCGGGTTGCGGCGTGTAGCAGGCGGCCGGGATGACTGTGGGAATTTCAGTTGGTCCCGTGGTGCAAATCTGCCTTGGTGTCACGGCATGATGCGCCGCTCGTCGCCACCCCACAGCGGCTGGATATCGCTGGGCAGGGCCAGCTGCGTCGCGGTGATCACCTCGGCCAGCTCGCGTAGCGCGGTGTGCACCGCGGTCAGCAGTTCGGCTAACTGCTTGCGACGCCCGTCGGCTGCGACCGCCTCCAGCTCGGCGGGATTCGACCGCCGCAGCAGGGTGCTGATCTCGGCGACCATCCGCTGCGGCCGCGATGACCCCGATGAGCCGGGTAGGTCGCCGAGGTCGGTCCGCAGTCGCTCCAGCTGATACACCAACGACCGCGGGTTCGTCGCGTCGAAGAGCATCAGCTCGGCCAGGGCGGCCACGCTGACCTCGCCCGCCGTGCGGCGCCGATAGGTGACCGCCGATTCCGCTGCGATCAGGGTTGATTCGATCACCGTCCGTTCCGCGGCCGGAGCCCGGACGCTGGTCACCGTCGCGTTCAGCAATGCGGTCAAATCCAGGCCGCGCTCGATGCGCTTGCCGATGTCCATCAGCGTCCAGCCGACGTCCTGCACCATCGACTCGCTGGCAACCCCGGCCAGCGTCAGCATTGCGACCAGTGTCTGCGACTGCGCGGCCGAGAGTACGGCGTCGGCCTCGGCAAGTGAGTCCGGCGGCTCGGCCTTATGCGCCAACGTGCGTTCGACGCCGGCCAGCACCACCCAGGTGTCGCTGGACAACTGGTCGCGCACCGCTCTGGCGGCCAGCGCCAACCGGTCGACCGACTGCACCAGCGAGCCGGGCCGGTCGCGGTCCATGGTGAGCGACCACAGCGTCGACGGTGTGGTCGCGATCGTTTCCGCCTGGTCGTCTGGCCCTGGATCGGTTCCGGTGATCCTGCCCAGCGCGGACATCAGCACCGGCACGCATTGACTTTCGGCAGTCTCCTGGCGATGCCGGAATTCGTAGTAACGCCGGCGCGCGGCGATCAACAACCGGGCCATGTTTTCGGCCCGCTCGCCGTAGCGTCCCATCCAGAACAGATCGGACAGCACGCGTGGCGAGCTGACTCCCAGGGTGCCCGCGCCCGCCTTCGCCGGTGTCTCCGGCGCCGGCAGGGTCACCGCCTCCGTCCGCGAACGCTCAGTCGGACGTACCCAGACATCCTTTGCAACAACGGTTTTCAGCGTGTACGCCGACGGGCCGGGCGCCAGCACGTAGCCCAGGCCGCCGAGCATCGGTGCGTAGCCACCGCGTTGGGCCACCGTGAACAAACGCATGCCGACTGGGCCTGCGGAGAATTCACCGGCGTGGCTGGTGGGCGCGGACGAGAACTGAGGCAGCTCCTGGCCGACCCACTGCCACGGCATCGCGGTGATGCAGGCGGCCAGCTCGGCCAGTCGCTCCGACGAAAGGGTCGGTCCGACAAGCGTTTGCCCACCGATGGTCGGCCTGATCAACAACGACGAGAGATTCGCCAGCAGGTGCGAGCGCTCGCTGTCGATTCCGCCCCAATAACTGGGCGTGCTGGCGAGCAGGGGCGATTCCCCGAGCAGCAGCGTGGCCAGTTCAGGTAGGAATCGTTGCAGCCCAGCACTTTCCAGGATGCCACTGCCAACGGTATTGACCACGGTCACCGTCCCCCGGTGCTGCGCTTCGACCAGCCCGACCACCCCGAGCCGCGAGTCGGCGCGCAGATCGAGCGGGTCGGTATACGTCGCGTCGACACGGCGGAAGACCACGTCGACGCGTTTGAGGGTACCCAGGGAACGCATCCACAACTTGCCGTCGCGCACTACCAGATCCGCGCTCTCCACTAACGGAAAGCCCAGCAGCGTCGCGAGATATGCCTGATCGAACGAGGTTTCGGAGTAGATACCCGGACTGAGCACAACCACCACCGGGTCTTGCACGCCGTCGGGAGCCGCGTCAATCAATGCCAGGCGCAACGCCTGCGCGAACGGTGTCGTCGGCCGCGGGCCGACCCTTTCGTAAAGGTCGGGCAGGGCCTGCGTGAGCACCCGTCGGTCGGCCAGCGCATAACCGGCGCCCGACGGGGCTTGGGTCCAGTCGGCATTCACCTGGAAACTGCCATCGGACAGCCGGCTCACATCGCAGGCGTGCATGAAAAGTTGATGGTGCCCCGGCACCTCGATTCCGTTGGCGGCGCGGACATAGCCGGGGTGGGCGAACAGCAGCTCCGGTGGAAGCACGCCCTCGGTCAGCGAGCGACGGCTGCCGTACAGGTCGGCGAGCACGGCGTTGAGTACCCGCGACCGCTGCACCAGCCCGGCCTCGAGTGCTTCCCAATCCGGAGCCGACACCACCAGCGGCAGCGGATCCAGCCGCCACGGTCGCGGTTCACCCTGGCCACCCGCAGCGGGTTGTTTGGCGGGGTCGACACCGGTATAGGTGATGTCGTCGTTGTCCACCAGCTGGTGCACCGCGGAGCGCAGCCGTTGCAGCCCGGCCCGGCCCCGGTCACCAACCGCGTCGGCGAGCTCGCTCCACGCGGGGCGCACGTTGCCGGCTTCGTCGACGAACTCGTCGTAGCCGATCCCCGGGCCACGTAAGCCGGGCGGACGTAGGTCGAACAGGGCGTCCTGGGCACGCGTTGCGCGGTACCCGGCCAGCAGCCGGTCGACGTCGGTGCGGTGGTGAAAAGCTGCCGACGCGTCGCTGGAATGCACTGCCATCTCTGCCGAAGCCATTACCGCAGGACGGTACGCACGCGTCGCAGATCGAGGATGCCCGGCTCGCCGATGTCTGTGGAAATTCGCGCCTGCGTCTCCCGGACATCGGACAGCTCGAGCTTGCCCGGGGTGAATCCGGTGGCTTCGAAGCGTCGGGCGCGGCGCGACTCGGCTTCGACGGCGTTCACGGGTGGCTCGTCGTAGGCGCGCCCCCCGGGATGGGCGATGTGATAGGTGCAGCCGCCGCGCGACGTCGACGTGGTCAGGTCGACGAGCTCGAACTGCAGCGGACCGTCAACGGTGATGCTCGGATGCAGCGCGCTGGGCGGCTGCCACGCCCGGACCCGCACACCGCCCACGTGCACGTCGGGATTGTCGGTGGCCAGCAACGGCACCGGGTAGCCGTTGCAGGTCATCAGATAGCGGTCCCGGTCGGCGCCGATGAGGCGCACCTGGATGCGTTCGATCGACGAGTCGACATAGCGCGCGGTGCCGGTGGCGGTCGCCTGCTCGCCCAGGGTGTTCCACGGCTCGATGGCTCCGCGCAGTTCGATCTCGACGCCGTCGAACACCGCGGTGCCGATGCGCGGGAAACGGAACTCGGTGAACGGGTCCAGCCAGTTGTTCTCAAAGGCGATGCCGTGCGCGCGCAGATCCGCGGCGACGTCGGCGATGTCGTGAATCAGGAAGTGCGGCAACAGGTATCGTCCGTGCAGGTTCGGACCGTGCCGGATCAGGGGAGCCCGCAGCGGTTCCTCCCAGAACCAGGCCACCAGGGACCGCACCAGCAGTGACTGAACCATCGCCATCCGCAGATGCGGCGGCATCTCGAAGCCGCGAAGTTCCAGCAGGCCCAGACGGCCGCGCGGGCTGTCCGGGCTGTAGAGCTTGTCGATGCAAAACTCTGCGCGATGGGTGTTGCCGGTGATGTCGGTGAGCAGGTGCCGCAGCGCTCGGTCGGTCACCCACGGTTTGGCTGTGGCGCCCTCGGAAAGCGAAGTGATTCGGTCGATTTCGGCGAAGGCGATCTCGAGTTCGTAGAGTGCCTCGGCGCGGCCCTCGTCCACCCGCGGCGCCTGCGACGTGGTGCCGACGAATCGACCGGCGAACAGGTAGGACAACGCCGGGTGCCGCTGCCAATAGGTCAACAGCGAGATCAGCAAGTCGGGCCGGCGCAGTAGCGGCGAATCCTTCGGGGTGATGCCGCCCAGAGTGATGTGGTTGCCGCCGCCGGTGCCACTGTGGCTGCCGTCGAACTGGAACGACTCCGTAGAAAGGCGAGCCAGCCGCGCTTCCTCGTACAGCGTTTCGAGTTGCCGGCTCTGCTCGGCGAAACTGGCGGTGGGTGCGATGTTGACTTCGATGACACCCGGGTCGGGGGTGATCGTCGTCGACGTCAGCCGCGGGTCCGGCGGCGGGTCGTAACCTTCGATGACGACCGGGCAGCCGATCTTCGCCGCCGCGTCGTGCACCCGGCCGATCAGATCGACGAAGTGGTCGAGCGCCTCGGCCGGCGGCATGAACACGTAGAGCAGCCCGTCGCGAACCTCGGCGACCATCGCGGTGGTCGGCGCGGTTTCGTCGTCGTCGACCTCCGCTTCCTCGGTGGACGGGTGCAACTCGTCGCCGACGGTGGTCGGGTCGGTGTCGAACCGCGGCCGCGGCGGCTTCCAGCTGATCGCGTTGAGCGGCAGCCGAAGGCCTGCCGGCGAGTCGCCGTCCACCAATACGATGCGGCCGCGACGAAGGCGCCAGTCTGCGCTGGCCCAGCCGCCGTCGTCGTCGCGTCTGTGCAGCGGCAACACGAATGCCGCTGGGGCTTCGGTGGATTCATCGAGGCGTGCCAATAGTTCCGCGCGGCCCGCGACGGTGTCCTTGCCGGTTTCCGAGTCCAAATCGGCATCCGGTGCCACCGGGTCGCCTTTGGGCAGGCGCGCTTTGGCCGCCATCCGCGACAGTGGATCTTCGTAAGCGGGCCGCACCTGCGACAGCGGCAGGCTAAGCCCGTCGGCGATGGCGGCCAGCAAGTCCTGGGCGGCGGAGTCGGGTGCCGGCGGGCCGGCCGGATCGGTGACCCAGGGATCGGCCAGTAGCGTCTCGTCGGGCCACAGCGGCTGCCCATCGGTGCGCCAGTACAGGCCAATCTGCCAGCGCGGCAACGGTTCACCGGGATACCACCGGCCCTGTCCGCGGTGGACCAGCCCCTGCGGTGCCCACTGCGCTTTCAGCCGCGCGGCCAGCTCGGAGGCGCGTTCGCGCTTGTGCGGGCCGTCGGCAGCGGTGATCCACTCGTCGTCGACCTGGTTGTCCACCGACACGAATGTGGGCTCGCCACCGACGGTCAATCGGACATCGCCGTCGGTCAATCGCCTGTCAACGCCGCGCGCGACGTCCTGGATCGTCGCCCATGCCTCGTCGGTGTAGGGGAGCGTGACGCGAGGGTCTTCGTGGATCCGGGTGACGGTGTTGGAAAACTCCAGCACCGCTTCGCAAGGATCGGTGTTGCCGGTGATGGGCGCCGCGCTCTCCGGACTCGGCGTCGCGGCCAGTGGAATGTGACCCTCGCCGGCGAACAGTCCTGACGTCGGGTCCAAGCCGATCCAGCCCGCACCGGGGATGTACACCTCGGCCCAGGCGTGCAGATCGGTGAAGTCGGCGGCAGGGCCCGACGGTCCGTCGAGCGCCTTGACGTCTGAGGCCAGCTGGACCAGGTAGCCGGATACGAACCTGGCGGCCAGACCCATCTGACGCAGGATCGACACCAGTAGCCAGGCGAAGTCGCGGCACGAGCCGATCCCGGTTCGCAGCGTGAAATCCGGTGTCTGCACGCCATGTTCCATGCGCAGGCTGTAGCCGAGGTCGCTGTTGACCCGCCTATTGAGCTCGACCAGGAAGTTGATCGTGCGGGTGCCCGGCGCCATCGCGAACGTGCTCACCCAGGCCTGCACCAGCTCGCCGGGACCTGATCCGGCGCCGGCCTCGTCGACCGGCCGCAGATACGGCTTGAGGTCCTCGGCCAGCGGCTCGGGGTAGCTGAACCCGGCGGACGGCCACGTCTCTGCCCAGTCCTCGATGAAGAAGTCGAAAGGGTTGATCACTTTGAGGTCGGCGATCAGCCCGACCGTAATGGTCAGCTGGCTCGTCGGATTCGGGAACGTCAGCCGGTAGACGAAGTTGCCCACCGCGTCCTGCTGCCAGTTGACGAAGTGGTCGGCGGGCTCGACTCGCAGCGAGTAGGCCTCGATCGCGGTACGCGAGTGCGGCGCCGGCCGCAGCCGTACGACATGCGGGAACACCCGGACAGGCCGATCAAAGGTGTAGCTGGTGCGGTGCTCCAGCGCCACTTTGATGGTCATAACCGCTCATCTCATCATGACGGCCACCAGGTCGCAGCACAGCGAACCCAGCATCCCGTGTGGCGTAACCGGGATTGGCCGCTGATTCTTCCTAGGATCGCTCGGGTGGATGATCGTTACGGCTCGGACGTTCTGGCACGCGACCCGCACAACTCGCGCGCGTTCCGGTCAGCTGAATTGGCAATAGAACTGGGCATGGTCGTCGAGGACGCGCAGACCGGCTACGTCGGTGCGGTGGTGCGCGTCGAATACGGCCGGATGGAGCTCGAGGACCGGCATGGTCGTCGGAAGCCGTTTCCGGTCGGCCCGGGATACCTCGTCGACGGCAAACCGGTGATCCTGACCGCGCCACGACGTCCGGCCGCCGAGGCACCCACCCGCACGGCCTCAGGCTCGGTAGCGGTGGCCGGGGCACGCGCCCGGGTGGCCCGGACCGGCCGGATCTACGTGGAGGGCCGCCACGACGCCGAGCTCGTCGAGCAGGTGTGGGGCGACGATCTGCGGATCGAGGGAGTGGTGGTCGAATACCTCGGCGGCGTCGACGATCTCGTCGGCGTCGTGGAAGAGTTCCGGCCCGGCCCGCAGCGGCGGCTGGGCGTGCTCGTCGACCACCTGGTACCCGGTTCCAAGGAATCGCGGCTGGCCGAAGCGGTGCACCGCGGCCCCGGCGGCTCGGACACCCTGGTCGTCGGCCATCCGTTCGTCGACATCTGGCAGGCCGTCAAACCGGCCCGGCTGGGTCTGTCGGAGTGGCCGGTCATCCCACGCGGGACGGACTGGAAGCACGGGATCTGCCAGGCCCTGGGCTGGCCACACGCCGACCAGGCCGACACCGCCGCGGCGTGGCGGCACATCCGCGGCCGGGTCCGGAACTGGACCGACCTCGACGCGGCGCTGATCGGCCGGGTGGAGGAGTTGATCGACTTCGTCACCCAGCCGTGACGCCCTAGGGCGTCGCCGGCGCGATCGGTCCTCCGGAGAGCCGACGGTAGGTGTACACCTGGATCAGCAGCGCGATCGGGCCGGTCGCGAGAATGCCGACGCCGCAGGCGAACAAGCCCGCCACCACCAGCAGACCCTGCACCAGGAAAGACAGCAGCGTCTCGCCGAAGTGTGCCCGGACGGTGCTGAAGCTGGCCTTGAGCGCATCGATCGGCGCCAGCCCGCGATCCGTCGCAAACGCGATCGTGAACAGCGCGAAGAACGTGAAGACGGCAATCAACACGAACGACAACAACGCGAACAGGAAGCCGGGCAGCGATAGCAGATCCAGGACCGCGCTGATCACACTGAGCAGCGCGCCGGCCAGAATCACCGTGCCGAAGTTGCGCGGCCTGAAGAACGAGCCCACGGTGACCGGCCTGCCATCGGCGAGGTCGAGCCCGCCGGAGAGGAACCCGGCCTGCACGAAAATCCCGAAGACGAACGACACGATGGACAGGACCAGCGTGCCGACCGTGCCCAGACCGGCCTGGAATGACGCGCCGTAATCGCCGTCGACGTTCGAGGTGTCGGCCGTGGCGCCGCCGAGCAGGACGAACACCAGGCCATGCACGACCACACCGATGACGCCGTAGACCAGCGCCGCGAGGACCAGCGGCCCAAGATTCTTCTTGAACTTATTCCCCGCCCATGAGGTCGCTTCACCGATGCTGAACCCCGACCCGGGCGGCGGTCCGTAGCCCGGAGTCGCCGGATAGCCGGGAGGGGGTCCGTAGCCGGGCGGCGGAGGGTAGCCGGGGGGAGGCCCGTAACCGGGCTGCGGCGGCGGCCCGTAGCCCGGAGGTGGCGGGGGTGCGCCATACCCCGGGGGCGGTCCGTAGCCGGGCTGCGGCTGTCCTGGGGGTGGTCCATACCCCGGTGGCGGTCCAGGCGGAGGCCCGTAGCCGGGTGGTGGCGGGTAGTCGCCCGGATTGGGGTTACGCCCGTACGGGTCGTGTGGGTTGCCAGGGTGCTCCGGAGGGTGGCTCATGGCCGCTCCTGCCTCGTCGTTGGGGAGTTGTCCGGCGTGCGCTTCGAGAACTTAGCAAGTATTCGGCGGCGGCGCTCAGAGCTCACACTGCGCGCCGCGTGTCGTGCTGACGTGGTATGCCTGACACCGTGTCCGACGGTCTGTTCGACGTCCCCGACGCGGCCGAACTCGGCGAGGGCGCGCACGGTGGGTATGCCGCGGCGCCGCTGGCGGTCCGGATGCGCCCGGCCAGTCTCGACGAGGTGGTCGGGCAGGATCACCTGCTGCAACCCGGTTCGCCGCTGCGGCGTCTGGTCGAGGGTTCGGGTATGGCGTCGGCCATCCTGTACGGCCCGCCCGGCAGCGGTAAGACCACGCTGGCATCCCTGGTCTCGCAGGCCACCGGACGCCGGTTCGAGGCCCTCTCGGCGCTGTCGGCCGGGGTCAAGGAAGTCCGCGCCGTGATCGACACCGCGCGACGCGCCGCCGCACACGGCGAACAGACCGTGCTGTTCATCGACGAGGTGCACCGCTTTTCCAAGACCCAGCAGGACGCGTTGTTGGCCGCCGTGGAAAACCGGGTGGTGCTCTTGGTCGCGGCGACGACGGAGAATCCCTCGTTCTCGGTCGTCGCGCCGCTGCTGTCGCGGTCGCTGATCCTGCAACTGCAGCCGTTGTCCTCCGACGACATCCGCGCGGTCGTGCAACGCGCGATCGACGATCCGCGTGGCCTGGGCGGCCAGATCCCGGTGACGCCGGAGGCCGTCGATCTCCTGGTCCGGTTGGCCGCCGGCGACGCCCGCCGCGCACTGACCGCGTTGGAGGTGGCGGCCGAGGCGGGCGAGCAGGTCACCGTCGAGACCATCGAGCAGTCGCTGGACAAGGCCGCGGTCCGCTACGACCGCGACGGCGATCAGCACTACGACGTGATCAGCGCCTTCATCAAGTCGGTGCGCGGCTCGGACGTCGACGCCGCACTGCACTACCTGACCCGGATGCTGGTCGCCGGCGAGGACCCGCGATTCATCGCGCGCCGGCTGATGATCCTGGCCAGCGAGGACATCGGGATGGCCGACCCAGTCGCGTTGCAGACCGCGGTCGCGGCGGCCCAGACCGTCCAGTTGATCGGCATGCCCGAAGCCCAGCTGACCCTGGCCCACGCCACGATCTACCTGGCGACCGCACCCAAATCGAACGCCGTGACGACGGCGCTGGGGGCCGCGATGGCCGACATCAAAGCGGGCAAGGCGGGGTTGGTGCCGCCGCATCTGCGCGACGGGCACTATTCGGGCGCCGCGGCGCTGGGCAACGCGCAGGGCTACAAATACTCACACGATGACCCGGATGGCGTTGTGCCGCAACAGTATCCGCCCGACGAAGTGGTCGGGGTCGACTACTACCGGCCCACTGGCCGCGGCGCGGAGCGCGACATCGGCACCAGGTTGGAGAAGCTGCGCGCGATCATTCGGCGCAAGCGCGGCTAAAGGCCCGGCAAGCAGTTGACGAACGGTATGAGTCCGGGGCACTGCTGGGCGATGTTCGGCGGGTTCGCCGGCGGGGGAGGCGGTGGGATCGGCGTCGGAAACAAATTGGGCCCCTCCCAGTAATGGGCCGGAGCATGCGTCCGCACGTCGTATTCGAAGTAGTAGGTGTGGCAGACACCCATGTCCCACACCAGGTCCGTATCCGCCCGCGGTGGGTCATTGGGCATGGCTTGCCCGGGACACCACTGAAATGGTCCGTATTTGTAGGCCTGGGCGGTGCCCGCGCCCGGTCCGAGAACGGCCAGCGCCAAACCGCCGGGTAACAGCACAGTCGCTGCCAGCCGGGCGAATCTTCGCTTCATGGAGTCACGGTATGCCTGGTGGAGCAGGTGCGGGCCGCGATCGAACAAGATCAGGCGCGCGGCTACTGAAGCACCGACTTCCCTTACGCCAAGGCCTTCCGACCATTCAACTTGAATGTGCGGCTAGTCGAGCACGGACCGAGGGTCAGCAAGATTCGCAACACCGGTCACACGAATACCAGCATCGGACGATGAGGGTGTCTTCGCAAACGACTGCATATGCGATATCACTCGCTGATCCGGGCGGGCGGTGATATCGCCCGCGATGCGATTTCGGAAAAGTGTCTATCCCCACCCTCAGTGACTGCTGTTGTTTATGGTGCTGCCGGGACCCGCATGTTTCAGCCATTCGGCCAGCGACCGACCGGCGTCTAGCACGTGGCGTTCGGCGATGTGACGGGCCTTGTCGGCGTCTCGATCGGCGAGCGCGGACACCAGCGCCTCGTGCTCGTCCAGCGCGTTGTGCTCATGCTCGGGGAACATCGCGATGAAGTTGGAGGGGACCACCCGGACGGCCTGACGAATCTGCGCGATCAGCCGTCGCGAATGGGAGGCCCGGTGAATCTCGCGGTGAAAGTTCCAATTCGCGTCGACGATCGCGCCTTCGCCGGCGTGCGCCTCGACGTCGGTGGCCAGCGTCCGCAGGCGCCCGATGCCGTCGTCGGTGACCCGTTCGGCGGCCCACGCGGCGGCCTGGCCGGTCAGCACGCCCAGAATCGTGAAGCTGTCGAGCACATCCTCGGGGCTCATGCCGATCACCGTGATGCCGCTGCGCGGCGCGACGCGCACCAGCCCGTCGTAGGACAGCTCCAGCAGAGCTTCGCGCACGGGGGTGCGGCTGGTGGCGAATTCCTTGGTGATCGCGTCCAGGTCGAGCCGGGTGCCGGCTGGCAGAGCACCGGTGAGGATGCGATCGCGTAGCTCGCGCGCGGCGCGTTCACGCACCGTTCCGGCGATGTCGACGCCGTCGTTCGGGGCCATGACGTGACCTTAGGGGTGTTGGGTATCTCGAACTTGAAATCTAATATATCAGATGCTAGACATCAACTATGACTTCACGACAGATGGCCCTCGT
>DATDLZ010000027.1:0-10008 GCA_036519055.1 Mycobacterium sp. | reverse complement strand
CTTCAGCCATTCCGGCGCATAGTCGTTGACCTGAGCCAGTACCCGCGAACCACGCACTGCCGCAGCCAAACTGGGCTGACCCGCCGAGGACGTCAACGGCGTCGCCAGCATCCACGCCGCCACCAGCACCACCACCAGCTGGACGGCCACACCGATCAGCGAGTCGAAAAATCGGACCGAATTGCTCTGGATCGCACCGCGCACCGCGCGGCCCAGCACCACACCGGCGACCTCGCCGACCACGACCAGCGCCAGGATCAAGAACAACGCGGCGAACAGTTTTGCCCGCGGTGCGGCGACATGAGCGACGAGGTGCGGAGCGAGCAGCACGCCCGCGATCGCGCCGAGCAGCACACCCACGAACGAGAGCAACGAGCCGAGTGCACCCGAACGCCAACCCGAGACCGCGGCTATGAAAGCCACTGCCAGCACCGCGATGTCCAACCACTGTGAGGAGCTCATCAGGCCTCATCCTCGTCGCCGACCAGTGCCATCGCTTCGTCCAGCTCGCGAACATCGCTGGCGTCCCAGGGCTTTGCCCAACCAGCGACATCCAACATTGCCGAAATCACCTGACCGGTGAAGCCCCAGACCAGCATCTCGTTCAACAGAAATGCCGGACCGGAGAAGCGGCGGCTGAAGGTGCGGCGATACACCATCAGCCGGTTGGCGGGATTGATCAAGGCCCGAACCGGAACTCGGGCCACCTTTGCTGTTTCAGCCTGATCCATGACGGCCACCGGCCCCGGATCCGGCGAGTACGCCAGCACCGGGACGACGTGAAAACCCGACGGCGCGATGAACGTTCGCTCCATCGTGACCAGTGGATGCAGTCTGCCGGTATCGATTCCGGTCTCTTCGCGCGCCTCTCGCAGCGCGGTCGCCACCGGCCCGTCGTCACCGGGATCGGATGCGCCCCCGGGAAACGCGGCCTGGCCGGCGTGGTGACGCAACGTGGCGGCCCGCACGATCAGCAGCAGGTCCGCGTCGTCAGGAACGGAGCCGGGTGCGCTGCCGCTCGACTGCGGACCCGAAAACAGCGCCAGCACTGCCGCTTCGCGTCCGCCGTTACCTGCCGCGGCTTTCGACGCAGTCACCATTGCCAGCACATCGGCGGGCAGGCGTCGCCGGTAGGCGTCCGGTATCTCACCGACGTTGTCGACCAACGGTTGCAACCAGGGTGGCGCGAGCTCAGGCACCAAGACATCCGAACCAAGACGCTGGGGAGTGCCGCCTCCGCTCACCGGCGCCTCCCTCGTACATCCGACCGCCCGAATCTCCCCCGCAAGCGGGTGGGGGTACCCCCAGCCGCCCCGTGGCGAGGGGGCGTACCCCCACCCCGGGCCGCTCCGCGGCGCGCATCGTCGATCGGCGTCATCGTGTCTGAGCTCCGACCGCAGCCATGATCTCGTCGGCTGTGGCGAAGGCGCGTGGCAGCGTTTTCGCAACGCTACCGTCCGAGTTCAACACCACTGTCGCGGGCATCACATTGGGCACCCGCAGCGCCGCCGCGACCCGACGACTGCCGTCCTGCAGTGTCGGCAGCCGGACGCCCAGCTCCGCCAGCCGCAGCAAGCCGGCCGTCTCGTTCTCGTCCTGGTGCACCGTCACCACCATCACGTCGGATCCGACCCGTCGTTGGTACTCCGCCATCGCCGGGAGCTCGGCCGCGCACGGCGCGCACCAGTACGCCCACAGGTTGAGCACGATGCGGTGGCCGGCCAACGCCCGCCCGACGTCGACGACCGAGCCGTCGGCGGCGCATTCGGCCGTCACATGGCGCAACGCCGCCGGACCGGGCTGCCCACCCGGATGCGGACACGGGGCCAGCTCGGCGCGTTGGCGCGGTCCGGCCAGCGCCGCCGCACTGTCGGCGTCGCGGTGCTCGCGGGTGGAAGCGGCCGACGGAGGCTTGGACGAGTGCGACGCGTCCCGCAGTTCCACCAGCAATGCGATGAGCAGCGCGGCCACGAACACCAGGACCGCGACGGTCCAGCGAGTGGCTCGAGAGGTCAACGTGATCAAGGGAACTCCGACGCAGCGCCGCCGCTACAACCCGGCCATCGCCAGGAGGTGTTCGGTTTCCGGTCCCTGCACCAGCGCGGCGGCGATCTCCGGCTCGGTCGGCCCCGTACCGAACGACGGGCAATCCCTGGCCAGCACGCACACCCCGCAGGCCGGTTTGCGGGCGTGGCACACCCGGCGACCGTGAAAGATCACCCGGTGACTGAGCAGCGTCCACTCCTTGCGTTCGATGAGTTCGCCGATGGCGTGCTCGACCTTGACCGGATCCTCCTCGGTCGTCCAGCCCCACCGCCGGACCAAGCGCCCGAAGTGGGTGTCGACGGTGATTCCAGGGACGTCGAACGCATTGCCCAGGATAACGTTCGCGGTCTTACGTCCCACACCAGGCAACGTCACCAGCTCGTCCATGGTGTTAGGCAGTTCGCCGTCGAATCGCTCGATCAACGCCTGACCGAGGCCAATCAACGACGTCGCTTTATTGCGATAAAAACCGGTTGGACGAATGAGAGTTTCGAGTTCTTCGCGATCGGCCTTCGCGTAATCCAGTGCGGTGCGATAACGAAGGAACAGCGCAGGGGTGGTGAGATTTACCCGCTTGTCCGTGCTTTGCGCCGACAAAATCGTCGCCACCGCGAGTTCCAGTGGCGTGGTGAAGTCCAACTCGCAGTGCGCATCGGGAAACGCCTGTGCGAGTTTACGATTCATCCGGCGGGCCCGACGCACCAAGCCGGTTCGCGTCTCCGAGGACCAACGGCCGGCGGCGGCGGCGCCGGCCCCGGTAGAGGCTTTGCCTGCGGCGCGAGAAGGTTTGGCCGTTGTCACCTAGACAGGGTACTCATTCGTGATCCTGCTGAGACCTTGGCCGTGTTTACTAGCTGCTTGTGTCCTGGTTGCTCGTTGCACTCACCCCCGGGTTGCTGATGCTCGCAACTTTCGGGCTTCAACGGCTGGAAGCCGGCTTGGAAAACGACACGCTCACGGCAAGGGACGTCGCGGATTTCCTCGAGCAGGCCGAACCGGTTGATGTGCGCACATTGGCCCGGGAGGGAATGCCCGAGGCCCTGGACTCCCTGCACCGCCGGATCAACTACGAAACGGCGCCGCTACCCAGCAGCGCGGAGCCCATTACCGATCAATGGTCGGCGGCCACCTTAATCTCCGCCCCTAATCAACCCGCCTCACCCAGACACCGGCATCAGCATTCGCAGGCGAATCGGCAATTTGCGCCGCGTGAGCATGCCAATCGTGTGTAGCGTTGGCACGTCGAGTCGAAGGCTTTCCTCCTAGACTCATCTCGCCAGGCTTCTGGAGGCTGGCTGTTGCGCTAGGAGGTCCCCGCTAGCGGGGGCGGCCGGGCAATCGACCGAGAAAAGCTCTAGTCACCTGATTAGCTAAAGGGGAAACGTGGACGAGATCCTGGCGAGGGCCGGAATCTTCCAGGGCGTGGAACCGAGCGCCGTCGCCGCGCTGACCAAGCAACTGCAACCCGTCGACTTCCCGCGCGGACACACAGTTTTCGCGGAGGGCGAACCGGGTGATCGGCTGTACATCATCATTTCCGGCAAGGTCAAGATCGGCCGCCGGTCGCCGGACGGCAGAGAAAATCTGCTGACCATCATGGGTCCGTCCGACATGTTCGGTGAATTGTCGATCTTCGACCCCGGACCGCGTACCTCCAGCGCGACGACTATCACCGAGGTTCGTGCGGTGTCGATGGACCGCGACGCGTTGCGGGCCTGGATCGCCGATCGTCCCGAGATCGCCGAGCAGCTGCTGCGCGTGCTGGCCCGCCGGCTGCGCCGCACCAACAACAATCTCGCCGACCTCATCTTCACCGACGTGCCTGGCCGGGTCGCCAAGCAGCTGCTGCAACTCGCTCAGCGGTTCGGCACCCAGGAGGGCGGCGCGATGCGGGTGACTCACGACCTGACTCAGGAAGAGATCGCTCAGCTGGTCGGCGCCTCGCGTGAGACGGTGAACAAGGCGCTGGCCGACTTCGCCCACCGCGGCTGGATTCGCCTGGAGGGCAAGAGCGTGCTGATCTCGGACTCCGAGCGGCTGGCCAGGCGCGCGCGCTAGTTCCCGCGAGATAGAAGCCAGGGCTGCTCGATTGCCCGGTTTCACGACCGTGGTTTCTGGTTGGCGTCAGTCAGCGACGCAGATAGTCCAGCTGGGCCTGCACCGACCACTCCGCCACGTCCCACAGCTCCTCGTCGACGTCGACGTAGACGTGCTCGACGACCTGACGCGTCGTGGCCTCATCGCCGAGTGTGCGTAACGCCGACCGGACCTGCTCCAGCCGCTGCTCCCGATGGGCCAGGTATCCCGCCGCCACCGCTTCCACGTTGGCCAGTTCGGGGCCATGTCCGGGCAGCACGGTGCGCTGACCCAGCCTGCGCAGCCGCTGTAGCGACTCCAGATAGTCCGCCAGGCTGCCGTCCTCGTTGTCGATGACGGTCGTTCCCCGGCCCAGCACGGTGTCCGCGGTCAGCACCGCATCGTCGAGCACGAACGACAACGAGTCGGCGGTGTGGCCGGGTGTCGCCCACACCGTGATGCGCAGGCCCGCGGCGTCAATCACCTCGCCGTCGGTGAGCTCGCCGGACAGGCCACGCAGAAATCCGCTGCCCGCCGAGCGGACCGGTGCGCCGGTCAGGTCCACCAGCTTGTCGATCGCGTCGGTATGGTCGCCGTGCCGATGGCTGATCAGGACCAGCGCGATGCGGCCCACCCCGGCCAGTTTCGCGATGTGCTCGTCGTCGTCGGGTCCGGGATCGACCACCACCACCTCGTCGCTGCCCGGACCACGCAGCAACCAGGTGTTGGTGCCCTCCAGCGTCATCAGGCCCGGATTGTTGGCCAGCAGCACCGACGCGGTATCGGTGACCGGGCGCAACTCGCCGTAAGCGGGATGCGTCAGCGCCTCAGCGGTTGTCGTCACGGCCGCTACCCGACCTCGACCACCAGTTCGACCTCGACCGGGGCGTCCAACGGCAATTCGGCGACGCCGACCGCCGAGCGCGCATGCACGCCGCTGTCGCCGAACACGTCGGCCAGCAGATCTGAGGCCCCGTTGACCACGCCCGGCTGACCGTTGAATCCCGGTCCGGATGCGACGAATCCGACCACCTTCACCACCTGGGTCACCGAGTCGATACCCACCAGCGAATGGATGGCTGCCAGGGCGTTGAGCGCGCAGATCCGGGCCAGTTCCTTGCCCCGTTCGGGGGCCACGTCGACGCCGACCTTCCCCGCCTGCACCAGCTTGCCGGCCTGCATCGGCAGCTGGCCCGAGGTGTAGACAAAGTTGCCGCTGCGCACCGCGGGGACATACGAGCCCAACGGCTTCACGACCACCGGCAAGTCGACTCCGAGTTCGGCGAGCCGGGCCGACGCGCTCACTTCGGGCGCTTCAGATATGCGACGTGCTGCTCACCGGTCGGGCCTTGCAGCACGGAGACCAGCTCCCATCCGTCGGCGCCCCATTGATCGAGGATTTGCTTGGTGGCGTGGGTCAGCAGCGGGACCGTTGCGTACTCCCAGGTTGTGGGTTGGCTCATATCCCGAGCTTATCGGCAGGCCCGTCGCGCGATCTGGTTAGCATGCATGGGTGGCGACCACATCGAGCGGCGGCAGCAACGTCGGCTGGCCATCGCGATTGTCGAAGACCCGTCTGCATTTCGTGACCGGCAAAGGCGGCACCGGCAAATCGACGGTTGCGGCCGCGCTGGCGCTGACCCTGGCGTCCGGCGGGCGCAAGGTGTTGCTCATCGAAGTCGAAGGGCGCCAAGGGATTGCGCAACTGTTCGATGTGCCGCCGCTGCCCTACAAAGAGATCAAGATTGCGAGCGCCGAGCGCGGTGGCCAGGTCAACGCGCTGGCGATCGACATCGAGGCCGCCTTCCTGGAATACCTCGACATGTTCTACAACCTCGGAATCGCCGGCAAAGCGATGCGCCGCGTCGGCGCGATCGAGTTCGCGACGACGATCGCTCCGGGTCTGCGGGATGTCTTGCTCACCGGGAAGATCAAGGAGTCGGTGATCCGGACGGTAAAAGGGACCAAGAACCCGGTTTATGACGCGATCGTCGTCGACGCGCCGCCGACCGGTCGCATCGCGCGTTTCCTGGACGTCACCCGGGCGGTGTCCGACCTGGCCAAGGGCGGCCCGGTCTACTCGCAGGCCGAGGGCGTGGTGAAGATCCTGCATTCGGACCAGACGGCCATCCACCTGGTCACCCTGCTGGAGGCGCTGCCGATGCAGGAGACCAAAGAAGCGATCGACGAGTTGGAGGAGATGGGGCTGCCGATCGGATCGGTCATCGTCAACCAAAACATCCCGATTTACCTCCAGCCCGACGATCTCGTCAAAGCCGCCGACGGCGACGTCGACGCCGACGCGGTGCGGGCGGGCCTGTCGGCCGCCGGGATCAAGCTGAGCGACACGGACTTCGCGGGCTTGCTCACCGAGACCATCCAGCACGCCACCCGGATCACCGCGCGAGCGGCGACCGCGGAGCAGCTCGACGAGCTGAAGGTGTCACGACTGGAGCTTCCGACCATCGCCGATGGTGTCGATCTCGGCAGCCTCTACGAGCTGTCGGAATCTCTTGCGCAGCAGGGAGTTCGATGAGTACCACACCGCCGACTCTGGATATCGCCGGCATTCTTGAGGACACCGCCAACCGGGTCGTGGTGTGCTGCGGCGCGGGTGGGGTCGGTAAGACCACCACCGCCGCGGCCATGGCGTTGCGCGCGGCGGAGTACGGCCGCACCGTGGTTGTTCTGACGATCGACCCGGCCAAGCGGCTGGCGCAGGCGTTGGGCATCAGCGATCTCGGCAACTCGCCGCAACGCGTGCCGCTCGCCCCCGAGGTGCCCGGTCAGCTCTTCGCGATGATGCTCGACATGCGTCGCACGTTCGACGAGATGGTGATCCAGTACTCCGGACCCGAACGCGCACAGGCGATTCTGGACAACCAGTTTTATCAAACCGTTGCCACCTCGCTGGCCGGCACGCAGGAGTACATGGCGATGGAGAAGCTCGGCCAACTGCTGGCCGAAGACCGGTGGGATCTGGTGGTGGTGGACACCCCGCCGTCGCGCAACGCGCTGGACTTCCTCGATGCGCCACAGCGGCTGGGCAGCTTCATGGACAGTCGGCTGTGGCGACTGCTGTTGGGGCCCGGCCGTGGGATCGGGCGGCTGGTCACCGGTGCGGTCGGCTTGGCGATGAAAGCGCTGTCGACCGTCCTCGGTTCGCAGATGCTGGGCGACGCGGCGGCCTTCGTTCAATCGCTGGACGCCACCTTCGGCGGTTTCCGGGAGAAGGCCGACCGCACCTACTCGCTGCTCAAGCGGCGGGGCACGCAATTCGTCGTGGTGTCGGCCGCCGCACCGGATGCGCTGCGGGAGGCGGCGTTTTTCGTGGATCGGCTGTCCGAGGAACATATGCCGCTGGCCGGGCTCATCCTGAACCGAACCCATCCGATGCTGTGTTCGTTGCCCGTCGAGCGCGCCATCGACGGCGTCGAGACATTCACGAGCGGTCCGGAAGCCACCGACACCACCGGCGCGAACGTCTTGACCAAAGCCGTCTTGCAGATCCACGCCGACCGCGCTGCGACGTCGAAGCGAGAGATCCGGCTGCTGTCGCGATTCACCGGGGCCAACCCCCACGTGGCGATCGTCGGCGTGCCATCACTGCCGTTCGACGTCTCCGATCTGGAGGCGCTGCGGGCGATCGCCGACCAAATGACTGCGGCTGGCTGACGATGCGGACCGGGCAACGGCCCGCTGAGGCGGCCGCCAATCAGCTGCGGCCGGCTAGGAGTTGCAGGCTGTTACCCGACGCTGCGGTGCTTGCGCTGGGTGCTGAAGAACTCCGCCCAGGACACCACCTCGGGGTGCTGCTTGAGCAGCGCCCGACGCTGACGTTCGGTCATCCCACCCCAGACGCCGAACTCGACACGGTTGTCCAGCGCGTCCGCGCCGCACTCCAACATCACCGGGCAGTGCCGGCAGATGACCGCGGCCTTGCGTTGTGCAGCCCCCCGGACAAACAGCTCATCGGGGTCAGCGGCCCGGCACAGCGCCTTGGAAACCCAAGCGATCCTCGATTCCGCCTCAGCCCCAAACGGAATGGTGGCTGCAGGTGCTGCTGCTACGTTCGTCTTACGCGCCGCGGTCCGAATACCTGACACCAGCGATTCCCCTTCGCTCTTGCCACCGGTGTGGCGCCCACTGCGTGATCCAGAAACCCGATGCGACCTGTGCCACACTGTCCCGGTCGGTGTTACCTGTATCTCATTGTGTGGATAAGCTACGTGGTCAGGTACCAATTACGCAACATTCTTTGACCCGCTTTTTTGGGACGACCGTGCAATCCGATCATGAAAAGGACTCCGGACCCGGCGAATTAGGCGAGTAATAGCCTCCTGAGCTGCGGCTGAGAGAAACCTGAGGCGCGGCGGGCGGGGAAGATGTCCTCGTCGACCACTCGCGCAGACTTCCGTCGGAGCGCCGCTAATGTAGTTGCCATGTCGGAGCGCCCCGCGACCGCGGTCACCATCGCCAAGCTCGCCGGGTGCTGCCTGCTCGCCAGCATCATTGTCGCCGCCCTGCTGTTTCCCGTCGCCGGTGGCATTGGGCTGGTGTCCAACCGGGCCTCCGAAGTCGTCGGCAACGCATCGGCGCAACTTCTCGAGGGCGATGTCCCGGCGGTGACCACGATGGTGGACGCGAAGGGTAACACCATCGCTTGGTTGTACTCGCAGCGCCGATTCGAGGTGCCCAGCGACAAGATCGCCAACACCATGAAGCTGGCCATCGTCTCGATCGAGGACAAGCGATTCGCCGAGCATAACGGCGTCGACTGGAAGGGCACGCTGACCGGCCTGGCCGGCTACGCCTCGGGCGACGCCGACACCCGCGGTGGCTCGACGATCGAACAGCAGTATGTAAAGAACTACCAATTACTGGTGATCGCGCAGACCGACGCCGAAAAGCGGGCGGCGATCGAGACCACCCCGGCGCGCAAACTGCGCGAGATCCGGATGGCGCTCACTTTGGACAAGACCTTCACCAAGCCGGAGATCCTGACCCGCTACCTCAACCTGGTCTCGTTCGGTAACAACGCTTTCGGCGTGCAGGACGCGGCGCAGACGTATTTCGGCATCAACGCCTCGGACCTGAACTGGCAGCAGGCCGCCCTGCTGGCCGGACTCGTCCAGTCGACCAGTGCGCTCAATCCCTACATCAATCCGGACGGCGCGCTGGCCCGGCGAAACCTGGTCCTGGACACCATGATCCAGAACATTCCCAACGAGGCCGACGCGATACGCGCCGCCAAGGCCGAGCCGCTGGGAATCTTGCCGCAGCCCAACGAATTACCGCGCGGCTGCATCGCGGCGGGTGATCGCGCGTTCTTCTGCGACTACGTGCAGGCCTACCTATCTCGCGCCGGCATCAACAAGGAACAGCTGGCTCGCGGCGGCTATTTGATCCGCACCAACCTGGATCCCGATGTGCAGGAACCGGTCAAGCACGCGATCGACACCTATGCCAGCCCCACCCTCGAGGGCATCGCCAGCGTGATGAGCGTGATCCGGCCCGGTAAGAACTCGCACAAGGTTGTGGCGATGGCCAGTAACCGCACCTACGGGTTGAATAGCGAGGCCGGCGAGACCATGCGATCGCAGCCGTTCTCACTCGTCGGCGACGGCGCGGGCTCGATCTTCAAGATCTTCACGACGGCCGCTGCGATGCAGATGGGTATGGGCATCAACGCCACCCTTGATGTGCCGGGCAGGTTCCAGACCAAGGGCATGGGCAACGGCGGCGCCAAGGGCTGCCCCAAGGAGACCTGGTGCGTGATCAACGCCGGCAACTATCGCGGGTCGATGAATGTCACCGACGCACTGGCCACCTCGCCCAACACCGCGTTCGCCCGGCTGATCCAACTCGTGGGTGTGCAGCGGACCG
>DATDLZ010000026.1:0-11679 GCA_036519055.1 Mycobacterium sp. | reverse complement strand
CAGACGAACACCCTGCTGGGCTTCCACTGGACGAAAGTGCACCCCGAGAAAGCCGGCCTCGGCGAGGTCTACATTGTCGGCGTCGATCCCTCGGCGCAGGGCAGCGGTCTGGGCGGCCTGCTGACGGCGATGGGCATTGCGCATCTGGCGCAACGCCTGGCCGGGGCAGACGAACCCACGGTGATGCTCTACGTCGAGTCGGACAACACGGCGGCGCTGCGGACTTATCGGCGCCTGGGGTTCAGTCAGTACAGCGTCGACACCGCGTACGCACGCAGCGGCCACACCGTCTGACGTGTTCACCCCGCGTTTACGCCTCCGGCGGGCCCCGTCTACGCCTGAGGCATAGTTTCCACCGAAGCCCGACATCGCGGCCGGGAGGGTCGGTCGCGGAAAAAATCAGTGGGGAAAGCGAGATCAGTGAAGCTCGACGCGGTGCGCAGAGCGCTGGCAGCCGCGGCGTCGACGGCGGTGATCGTGGGCATGACGTCGACCGGCTGCGGTAGCGACAACAACCTGCACGGCCTCAAGGCGCCGAGGGGTCCGGTGAATTGCGGCGGCAAGACCGCGCTGACCGCTGAGGGATCCACGGCTCAGCAAAACGCCATCGCGTTGTTCAACCTGGACTGGGCGCAGCTGTGCCCCGGAAAACAGTTGGCGTACAACCCAACCGGCTCAGGCGCCGGACTTGAGCAGTTCATCGCGCGCCATGTGGATTTCGCCGGCTCGGACTCACCACTGAGCCACGACCAGATCGAGCCGGCGGCCGAACGCTGCAACGGAAATCCCGCCTGGCACCTGCCGATGGTTTTCGGTCCGGTCGCGGTTGCCTACCACCTGGACGGCGTCAAGCAGCTGGTAGTCGACGCGGACGTGCTGGCCAAGATCTTCAGCGGCTGGATCACCGACTGGAACGACCCGGCCATCGTCAAGCTCAATCCCGACGCGAAGCTGCCCGCCACCAGGATCTCGCCGGTCTACCGATCGGACTCCTCAGGTACCACCGACAACTTTCAGAAGTACCTGGCCGCAGCCGCTCCGAACAGCTGGACCCGGGGGACCGGCAGCGAGTTCCAGGGTGGCGTAGGTGAGGGCGCGCAGAAGTCCGCCGGTGTGATCCAGGCCGTCCAGTCTGCGTTCGGCTCGATCGGCTACGTCGAGAAAGGCTTCGCCGATCAAAGCGGGGTGCCGTACGCGCAGATCAATGACGGCAGCGGTCCGGTCGCGCTGACCGACGAGGCGGCCCGCAAGGCCATCGACGGCGCCACCTTCGCCGGGTTGGGAAACGACCTGGAGCTGAATCTGAAGTCGATTTACAGCACCAGAGCCGCCGGTGCTTACCCGCTGGTGCTGGCCACCTACGAAATTGTCTGCTCCAAGGGTTACGACCCGGCCACCAGTGCCGCGGTCAGATCCATGTTGACGGTGGCCGCCGACAACGCTCAAGACGGTCTGTCGGCCGCGGGTTATGTTCCGTTGCCGGATAAATTCAAGAAGCGCTTGATCGCCGCGATCAACGCGATCCGGTGACCGAACGGATTAACCTATGGCCGAAGCTTTTCACTGATGGGAACACCGTGACGTCGCCGAATCCAGCCGATACCGGTTCCGGTGAGGTCGTCGCCGCGCCGCTGCGTTGGCCGGCCCCCGGCCCGCTGCTGTGGGGCAGCGCCAAACCCAGCCGTGGCGACCGAATGTTCCGCGGTCTGTCCGAAGGGTCGGGCGTCCTGATCGTCGTTCTCATCGCGTCGATCGGGTTGTTTCTGCTGATGCGCGCGGTCCCGGCGCTGGCCCGCAACCAGGTGAACTTCTTCACCTACGGCGGCAACTGGGACACCGCCAACACCGCGGCGATGCGGTTCGGCGTTTTCGACCTGGTCCAGGTGACGGTCATGGTGGCGCTGTTCGCCCTGGTCCTGGCGATGCCGGTGGCCCTGGGGATCGCGATCTTCCTCTCCCAGTACTCGCCGCGCCGCGTCACCGGACCGCTGGCCTACGTGGTCGACCTGCTTGCTGCGGTCCCGTCGATCATCTACGGCGTCTGGGGTCTGTACGTGCTGGCGCCGCAGCTGCGACCGATCGCGACCTGGCTGAACGCGCATCTGGGCGGAGTGTTCCTGTTCGCGACTGGCAACGTCTCGGTGTCTGGCGGCGGCACCGTCTTCACCGCTGGGATCGTGCTGGCGGTGATGATCCTGCCGATCATCACCGCGGTCACCCGCGAGGTCTTCATGAAGACGCCGCAAGGCCACATCGAGGCCGCGCTGGCGCTCGGCGCGACCCGCTGGGAGGTCGTCAAGACCGCGGTGTTGCCGTTCGGGCGTTCGGGCTACATCAGCGGCGCGATGCTGGGCCTGGGCCGCGCGCTCGGTGAGACCATCGCGCTGTTGGTCATACTGCGCGGCACCCAGGCGGCGTTCGGCTGGTCGCTGTTCGACGGCGGCTACACCTTCGCGACCAAGATCGCGGCCACCGCATACGAGTTCAACGACCAGTACAAGGCCGGTGCCTACATCGCCGCCGGCTTGGTGCTCTTCGTGCTCACGCTTCTGGTGAATGCGATGGCGCGTGCGACTGTTGCGGGCAAGGGCACCCGATGACCTCGATCCTGGACCGGCCACTCAAGGCGCGGACGTTCACTGGCGTGAGTGTGCGTCGTCGGCTCGCCAATGTCGTTGCGACACTGCTGGTTACGTTGTCGCTCGGGGTGGCACTGGTGCCACTGATCTGGGTGCTGTACTCGGTAGTGGCCAAAGGATTGGGTGCGGTCAGATCCAGTGAGTGGTGGACGCATTCCCAGGCCGATATGACGGCGTTCATGTCCGGCGGCGGTGCCTACCACGCCATCGTCGGCACTGTCCTGCAAGGCCTGGTGTGCGCTGCCATCTCCATACCCATCGGTGTTTTCGTCGCTGTCTATCTGGTCGAGTACGGCGGCGCCAGCACGTTGGCCAAGCTGACCACGTTCATGGTGGACATCCTGACCGGGGTGCCCTCGATCGTCGCCGCGATGTTCATCTACGCGCTGTGCATCGCCACACTCGGTTTCCCGCGATCCGGTTTCGCGGTAGCGCTGGCCCTGGTGCTGCTGATGATTCCGGTGATCGTGCGGTCGACCGAGGAGATGCTGCTCATCGTCCCGGTCGAGCTGCGCGAGGCCAGCTATGCGCTGGGTGTGCCGAACTGGAGGACGATCACCAAGATCGTCCTGCCAGCCGGGATGTCCGGCATCATCACCGGCATCCTGCTGGCCTTGGCCAGGGTGATGGGTGAGACGGCGCCACTGTTGATCCTGGTCGGCTATTCGCAGGCGATGAACTTCGACATGTTCGGCGGCTTCATGGGCTCGCTGCCGGGCATGATGTACGACCAGACCTCGGCGGGCGCGGGTACCGCGCCGATTCCTAGCAATCGGCTGTGGGGCGCTGCCCTGACGCTGATCCTGCTGATCGCCGTCATTAACCTGGTGGCCAGGGTGGTCTCGAAATTCTTTGAGCCGGAAGGGATGGGCAGGAGTTCCAGTGGCTAAGCGGTTGGATCTCAAGGACGTCAACATCTTTTACGGCGCGTTCCAGGCGGTCGCCGACGTGTCGCTGTCGGTTCTGCCGCGCAGCGTGACGGCATTCATCGGGCCGTCGGGCTGCGGCAAAACGACCGTGCTGCGCACCCTGAACCGGATGCATGAAGTCACGCCCGGTGCCCGGATGCAAGGCAGCGTGATGCTCGACGACGACAACATCTACGGCTCGGGCATCGACCCGGTTGGTGTGCGGCGTGCGATCGGCATGGTGTTCCAGCGTCCAAACCCGTTTCCCACCATGTCAATTCGCGACAACGTGGTGGCCGGCCTGAAGCTGCAGGGCGTGCGCAACCGAAAGCTGCTCGACGACACCGCCGAATACGCGCTGCGGGGCGCCAACCTGTGGGACGAGGTCAAGGACCGATTGGACCGGCCCGGCGGCGGGTTGTCCGGCGGTCAGCAGCAGCGACTCTGCATCGCGCGGGCCATCGCCGTGCAACCCGACGTGCTGCTGATGGATGAGCCGTGTTCGTCGCTGGATCCGATTTCGACAATGGCCATCGAGGACCTCATCGCCGAGTTGAAACAGGAATACACCATCGTCATCGTCACGCATAACATGCAGCAGGCAGCGCGGGTCAGCGATCACACCGCGTTCTTCAACCTGGAGGCAATCGGTAAGCCGGGCCGGTTGATCGAGATCGACGACACCGAGAAGATCTTCTCCAACCCGACCCAGAAAGCCACCGAGGATTACATCTCCGGCCGCTTCGGCTAGCCGGATTTGGCGACGGTCTCGTCCTCGGGAAAGTGGCCGGTCGCCTGGAAGATGACGCGTCGCGCCACCTCGACTGCGTGGTCGGCGAACCTCTCGTAAAAGCGGCCAAGCAAGGTCACGTCGACGGCTGCGGCCACGCCGTGCTTCCACTCGCGGTCCATCAGCACGGTGAACAGGTGGCTGTGCAGGTCGTCCATCGCGTCGTCTTCTTCGCTGATGCGGGAGGCCTTCTCCGGGTCTCGCGACCACAGCACTTCCTGCGCGCTGTTGCCCAATTCCACTGCGAGTCTTCCCATTTCGGCGAAGTAGCCGTTGACTTCCTCGGGCAGCGCGTGCTGGGGATGACGTCGGCGAGCGATCTTGGCGACGTGCAGCGCCAGCGCCCCCATCCGGTCGATGTCGGCGACCATCTGGATGGCGCTCACAATCGACCGAAGGTCACCGGCGACGGGCGCCTGCAGGGCAAGCAAGACGAAAGCGGACTCTTCGGCTTGGGTGCTCATCTCGGCGATCTTCTCGTGGTCGGAGATGACCTGCTCGGCGAGCACCAGATCGGCCTGCAGAAGTGCCTGTGTTGCGCGCTCCATGGCAACACCGGCCAGCCCACACATCTCTCCGAGCTGTTCGGAGAGCTCGGAGAGCTGCTCGTGGTACGCGGTTCGCATATCCCAAGCGTACTTTCTCAATTCTGCGTGCGGCATGAACCAGCATGAAGTGCGGTGTGAACTCGCGGTGAATGCCGGTTTACCTGCCGGCGCTCGACGGTTGTGCTACTCGCAGGTGGTATCGGCGGCGTTGGTGACCGTCAGGTCGTCGGGAAGCTTGGTCGGCGGGCTGTTGGCGCTGCGAGTGATCTGCAGGCTGACCGCTGATCCGGCCGGCGGGGGAGTGCCGACCGAGGTGAAGTCCGAGCCGAGCACCACCTGCACGACGTGTCCGGTCCCGGTGATCCGTTCGACCTTGGAGTTCGCGAACGAGGCCGCGACCGTGGCGGCGGCCTGCTCGTTGCCGGGGGAGAAGAGCACCTTGGTGGTCTTGAGCGGGTTGGGGTAGTCGTCGGGCGACTTGACCCGGAACCCGTGCCGCTTCAGCTGGCTGCTGGCGGTGCCGGCCAAACCGGACTTGGCGGTCGAGTTCGACACCTGCACGGTGACGTCCTGGGGCGCGGTCGTCATCGCCTGGACATTCTCGGGGTGCGGGTCGGCGGCCTGGCTGGGCTGGCTGGTTTGACTGGACTGGGGGGTCTTGCTGCTCAACGACTTGGTCGGCGGAGTCGACGTCGCGTTCATGTTGTTCTCGCCCGGCAGCCCTTCGTCGTCGATGATGGCGCTGAACAACGCCCGCATATCGGCGGTGCGCGGCGGCTCGTCACCGTTTTCGTCGGTGATGCCGGTCGGCACGGTCACAAAGGAGACGTGGCCGGCATTCATGCCCTGCACCGACTGGCCCAGCTGGACAAGGTCCTTGGTCCTGACGTTGTCGACGTAGCTGTTGCTGACGAACAAGTTCACCACGTTGTTGAGCTTGCTCAACGAGAAGAAGGTTTCCTTGGAAATCAGCGAGCGCAGCAGCGAGGACAAAAACAGCTGCTGGCGCTTGATCCGCCCGTAGTCGCCGTTGTTCTCGGTCGTGACGTTGCGGGCTCGCACGTAGTTCAGCGCGGTCTTCGAGTCGATCAGCTGACGTCCGGAGTGGGCCAGCACGGTGCCCAGTTCATAGTCCTTGAGCGGGGTGGTGGTGCATACCTCCACGCCGCCGAGCGCGTCGACCATCTTCGCGAAGCCGGCGAAGTCGACGGCGATGAAGCGGTTGATGCTCAGACCGGAGAGCTTCTGGATTTCCTTCACCAGACACTTCGGTCCGCCGAAGGAGAACGTCGAGTTCAGTTTCGTCTCGGTGTAAACGTTTCTGGGACCCCATTTCTTGGTGTCCGAGTCGTAGAGCGGGCCGTACTCGCCGGTGTCTGGATTCCACGCTTCGCACTGGATCGGCGTAATGGCCAGGTCGCGCGGAAACGACACTGCGACAACACGTTTACGGTTCGCTGGGATGTTGACCAGCATGATGGTGTCCGATCGGGCGCCGCCCGCGTCCTCGGTGCCGCCGGCGCCCATCTCGCCGTTGGCCCCGGCGCGAGAGTCCATGCCGACGACCAGGAAGTCTTCGTCGCCGAATTGCGCGTTCGGGTCGACGATGTCGCGCGACCCCAGGTCCAGTGCGCTGATTGTGTTCATTCGGTGGTTCTTCGCCGTGCTCCACTGCCAGGCCCCGCCGGTCATGGCCAGGGCCGCCGCGGCGATCGTGGCGACCACCAGACGGCCCGCCACCAGCATCGCGCCGTGCCGGCGGCGACGCTTTGGCGCGGGCTCGTCGTCATCCTGCTCGACATCGGGTTGTTCGACGAGGCGCGCGGGTCGCGGCCGGACCGATGTCTTCGGCGGCACGGTGGTCTGCACGACGTCGGCATCGCCGATCGACTCGCGATGGATGGCATCGAGGTCGGGCAGGTCGTAGTTGTACTCCGCGGGGCTCAACGACGCGTAGGCGTTGTAGTTGTCGTCCTGCTCCTCGCTGGGCGGTGGTGGTACGGGCCCCGCTGTTTCGCTGTCGGGAGCCGCGTGGTGGTGCCGCGGCCGTTCGGCGACGGGGCCACCGACTTTGGCGATCAGATCAGCGACCGTGAGCCCACCGTCGGCATGGGATCCACCGTTGCCGTGGTTTTCGACAGCGACGCGCTCAGCCGGCTCGACCGGCCCCCCTATCGCCGATGGCGCCATCCATCGATTCACGACAGCGACCGTCTGCGTGGTGTTCCCGAACCGCTCCCACGGCGCGGCCCCTCGCGATCCAGGCGGCGTTCCGGTACGCCCTATGTCATCGGCATCAGGGCCGTGAGTGGCTGCATCGGCGCCAGCGTCGCCGTCACTCATGTCCTACCGGCCTCCGAATCTGGTGAGGTCTCACGTGTTCGAGGGGGTGCCTCGGGGCGGCGCTGGCGATGCAGCGCAACGTATCCGCGCGACCGGTTGGTCGCATCGTCGTAGTAACAGCCGTGCCGCGCTGGTGGCAACTGGGCTCGGCCACCGGCGCGTGATGCAACAAGATCCACATGGTACTGAGACAGTCCCGGAAACGCGATCTGGGGACGGCGTCAGATGGCCCGGCTTCAGCCGCCTGAGTGCATGACGTCGGCCCCGGACGGGACCGTGCAATCGTCGCGATCCGTCAGCCAGCCGTCCGGCAACGCCACCCGCGCCGGTGATCCCTGACGTCCGCGCGGCCCGCCGGCGGCGGTCGGGAACGGCGTATCGCCGTCGAGTTTGTCCAGCAGCCGGTCGAGTTCGTCGCGGGTCTTGACCAGCGCGAGGGCTCGCCGCACGTCGGAGCCGGCCGGGAAACCATGCAGGTACCAGGCGATGTGTTTGCGCATGTCACGCATGCCTTTGTCCTCGCCGAAGTGGTCGCTCAGCAGCTCGCCGTGCCGGCGGATGATGTCGGCGACCTCGCCCAGATTGGGCGGCGTCGGCGTCGGGCGGCCGGTGAACGCGGCCGAGAGTTCGGCGAACAGCCACGGCCGGCCCAGGCAGCCGCGACCGATGACGACGCCGTCGCAGCCGGTCACGGCCATCATGGTCAGTGCGTCGTTGGCTTCGAAGATGTCGCCGTTGCCCAGCACCGGGATGGTCTGGACGTGCTGCTTGAGCCGGGCGATCTGTTCCCAATCGGCGGTTCCCGAATAGCGCTGTGCTGCGGTGCGGGCATGCAATGCGACCGCCGCCGCGCCTTCGGATTCCGCGATGCGGCCGGCCTCGAGGTGGGTGTGGTGGTCGTCGTCGATGCCGATCCGGTATTTGACGGTCACCGGGATGTCGGTGCCTTCGGTGCCGCGCACCGCCGCCGCGACGATCTGGCCGAACAGCTGCCGCTTGTAGGGCAGCGCCGCGCCGCCGCCGCGACGCGTGACCTTGGGCACCGGGCAGCCGAAGTTCATGTCGACGTGGTCGGCGAGCCCCTCGTCGGCGATCATCTTCACCGCCGCATACGTGGTGGCCGGGTCGACGGTGTAGAGCTGCAGCGAGCGTGGCGTCTCGTCGGCGGAGAACGTCGTCATGTGCATGGTGACCGGATGCCGCTCGACGAGGGCACGGGCGGTCACCATTTCGCAGACATAGAGCCCGCTGACGGTGCCGACGCGGGCCTGCTCGAGTTCGCGGCACAACATGCGGAAGGCCACGTTCGTTACGCCGGCCATGGGAGCCAGCACCACCGGGCTGGCCAGTGTGATAGGACCGATGCGCAAGACCGGCTACCGCCTGCTCAGGGTCAGCTTGCCCTCGGTGTTGTGCAGCTGCCTGGCGGTCATCTTCAGATCGCCCCTGCGGGCTTCCCGCTCGAGCTGGCGCTGCTTGGAGATCTCGAACTTGTCGCAGGCCTGCTCGAGCTCCTTGATCAGCACGGCAAGGTCGTCGCGCTCCCGCGCAGCCTGGCCGCTGAAGTCATCGCGCTCGAAGATTCGCCATTTCTTCAACACCGGCATCACGACCTCGTCGAGGTGGATGCGCGGGTCGTAGACGCCGCCGACGGCGATCATCACTGCTTTACGGCGAAACTCCGGCACGCTGAATCCGGGCATCTTGAAGTTGCGTAGTACCCGGTGCAGCGCATGCATGGCCTTATTCGGATCGATCTCGAGGCCGGCTTCGGTGACATCGCGGTAGAAGATCATGTGCAGGTTCTCGTCCTGCGAGATCTTGGCCAACAGTTGATCGGCGATCGGCTCGTTGCAGGCCTTTCCGGTGTTGCGGTGTGAGACGCGGGTGGCCAATTCCTGGAACGTGACGTACACGATCGAGTCGAACAGGTTCTCGGACAACAGGTCGCCCTGCTGGTTCTGGCCCGGGCTGAAGCCGCGGTTGACCACCTCCAGGCGCAACTTCTCCAACTCGACCGGGTCGATCGCGCGGGTCACCACCAGGTAATCGCGCAGCGCGATCCCGTGCCGGTTCTCCTCGGCGGTCCAGCGGTTGACCCACTGACCCCACGCGCCGTCCATGCCGAAGCTCATTGCGATCTCGCGGTGATACGACGGCAGGTTGTCCTCGGTCATCAGGTTCTGCACCATCGCCACCTGCGCGACGTCGGTCAGCTTGGACTGCTCGGGCTCCCAGTCCTGGCCGCCCAGCGCATAGAAGTTCTTGCCGTCCGACCACGGGATGTAGTCGTGCGGGTTCCAGGGCTTGTGCACGCTCAGATGCCGGTTCATGTACTTCTCGACGACCGGCTCGAGTTCACGCAACAAGTCGAGGTCTTGCGGGTCCGGCACGGTGTCCCCCCGTTATCTGTGTCTGTCGGTTTCAGTAAATATATCTGTTCATGCCGGTGACATTCAAGTTCCGTCTCTCCGGGATTTCCGCGTCGTCGTAGCGGCCGCTGTCGCTAGTGTGCCGTGGCCCTGCTGAGCAGCATTTCCACGCAGTAGTCGATGAATTGTTCGCGGCTGGCCGCCAGCCGCCCGTCCAGGTAGGCGGTGAACAGCGCGGTGAGGCCGCCGATCAAGCTGGTGGCGATCATCTTTTGTCGCACCGGATCGCCGATCTGGGTCAACTTGCGCTGCAGCAGGTCGATGAAGTTGGGCATCCATTGCGCACCCGAGTGCACCAGGACCGGTTCCACCGCCGGGGCCAGCAAGAGCACGCGCCCGCGCACCGGGTCGTCGACCATCAGTGCGACGAATTGCTCGACGGCCTCGCGTGGCGTCGCGGCCGACGTCAACGCCGCCATCGCCCTGGTGCACACATCGTCGTAGACCGCGCGCACGAACTCGTCGCGGTCAGCGAAGCTCTCGTAGAAGTAGCGTTCGGTCAGTTCGGCCTGCCGGCACACCGCCCGCACGGTCACCGCCGGACCGCTTGGCCCACCGAGCAGTCGCACGCCGGCGGCGACGAGTTCGTCCCGCCGCATGGCCTGGCGGTCCTCGAGGGGGATACCCGACCAGCGACGCGAGCGTTGACCGGACGGCACTTCAACTCCTAGACTCTTGTTGACAACGCATGTAGTCAGTTTGCCTGACTCGGACAGGAAATTTGACCAGTGACTCAAGATACGTCTGCGGCAGCCCCGGTTGCGTCGGGTTGCCCGGTTTCGCCGCTGGGATATGAAGCCCCGCCTCAACCGCTCGGTCCTGACTCGCTGACCTGGCGGTATTTCGGTGACTGGCGCGGCATGCTGCAGGGCCCGTGGGCCGGTTCGATGCAGAACATGCATCCGCAATTGGGTGCGGCCGTCGAAGACCACTCGACGTTCTTTCGGGAGCGCTGGCCTCGGTTGCTGCGGTCGCTGTACCCGATCGGTGGTGTGGTCTTCGACGGTGATCGCGCGCCGACCACCGGGGCCGAGGTGCGTGATTACCACGTGGAAATCAAGGGCACCGATAATCAGGGCCGGCGATATCACGCGCTGAACCCCGACGTCTTCTACTGGGCGCACTCGACGTTCTTCGTCGGCACGATCCACGTGGCCGAACGGTTCTGCGGCGGCCTCAGCGAAGCGCAGAAGCGCCAGCTGTTCGACGAGCACATCGAGTGGTACCGGATGTACGGCATGAGCATGCGCCCGGTGCCGAAGAGCTGGGAAGACTTCCAGGTGTACTGGGACCACATGTGCAGCGAGGTACTGGAGACCAACTTCGCCGCACGCGAGGTGCTTAACCTCACTGAGCTGCCGAAACCGCCTTTTGCGCAATGGATTCCGGATCGCCTGTGGGCCCTGCAGCGCAAACTGCTTGCGCCGTTCTTCGTCTGGGTGACGGTTGGTCTGTACGACCCGTCGGTGCGCAAGCTGATGGGCTACAGCTGGTCACGTCGTGACGAGTGGCTGCACCGCCGCTTCGGCGACGTCGTCCGCCTGATTTTCGCCGTCGTGCCGTCGCGTTACCGCAAGCATCCACGAGCCCGGGCCGGCTTCGACCGGGCCAACGGCCGGATTCCGGCCGATACCCCGTTGGTGCAGACACCGGCCCGCAACCTGCCGCCGCTCGACGAGCGAGGCGACCCAAAGCATTACTGCCCCAACGTCGTCTGAAGGTCAGGCGCCGCCGACCCGCCGCTGGCCGCCATTGCGCTCGCGCCAGAAGCGGTACACATCGACCGCCGCGTCGCGGGGGTCGTACTGCATCGGCAATCGCCGCTGCTCCCAGTCCTTGGTGAATTCGTCATAGAAAGTGGCCAGCTCGAAGTATTTACGGTCGTCGACGTAGTACGGCTCGTACTGGTCGCGAGAGGTCAGAAAGACGACCTGGTCAGGCGAGCAGTAGTACAGCGAGCCCAGGCACATCGGACACGGATGGGCCAGCACGTAGATGGTGGCGCCGGTCAGATGCTCG
>DATDLZ010000025.1:0-13533 GCA_036519055.1 Mycobacterium sp. | reverse complement strand
GGTCGTTGTCGACAAAAGCCAGAACGGCGTTTACGTCGCCGGTTCACGCGCCAACTTGGTGCCCATCCGGGACCGCCTGAGCGTCGCATTGGGCAGCCCGCGCGGCCCGCAGCTGACATTCCGGGTCGCGACATCATCGCCATCGCGACCCCGCAATCCTCACACGGTCGAACACCGAACCGATGAGCCGCTGGGCGACAGCCCCAGGACCGCGATGTTCCGGCCGACGGGCCCGCAGCCCCCCGCGCGTGCACCGTCGCGGCCGCCGATTCGTCCCACGGCGTCGCAGCCGCAGCCGCGCCGGCCCGCCCCTCCCCGGCCGGTCAGCGAGACCAGACGGTCCCCGGGTTCAACGGCCTCGGCGACGATCGGCCGCGCCAAGACCAACAACGTCGTCGTCGAGGACGCGCTGGCCTCCCGCGTGCACGCGGTGCTGGTGTCCACCCCGGCCGGCTTGGAAATCCGCGACAATCACAGCAGCAACGGCACATTCGTCAACGGCGCGCTGATCACCAGCGCGATGCTGCGCGACGGAGATGTCGTCACGATCGGCAACACCGATTTGCTCGCGACCGGCAACACTCTGGTGCCTCAACCGCCGGCCTCCCGCACCAATGGCCTGACCGCATACGGGCTGGCGCTGACCGTCGACGGGCGCCAACTGCTGCAGGATGTGTCCTTCACCGCGAGACCGGGGACGCTGACCGCGGTGATCGGGCCGTCCGGCGCAGGAAAGTCCACGCTGGTCAAGCTGATCGGTGGCGCGATGCCACGCAGCGCCGGTCTGGTTGCATTCGACGGGCACGACGTGCACGCCGAGTACGCGTCGATGCGCTCGCGAATCGGGATGGTGCCTCAGGACGACGTCGTGCACCGCCAGCTCACCGTCGAGCAGGCCCTGAATTACGCCGCCGAACTCCGGCTGCCGCCGGATACCTCCGCGGATGATCGACGCCTAGTCGTCGAGCGGGTGCTCGATGAGTTGGAGTTGGCTCCGCACAAGATAACTCGCGTCGACAAGTTGTCCGGCGGTCAGCGTAAGCGCGCATCGGTGGCCATGGAATTGCTGACCGGCCCGTCGCTGCTGATCCTGGACGAGCCGACCTCAGGACTCGACCCCGCGTTGGACCGCCAGGTGATGACAATGCTGCGGCGGCTGGCCGACGCGGGCCGCGTGGTCATCGTCGTCACGCATTCGCTCACCTACGTCGGCATGTGCGATCAGATCCTGCTATTGGCCCCGGGCGGCAAGACCGCCTTCGCCGAGCCGCCCGCCCAGATCGGGCCGGCGATGGGCAGCACCGACTGGGCCGACATCTTCGCGCGGGTCAGCACCGACCCCGATGCGGCACACCGCGCGTATCTGGCCCGTCATCCCGCCGCCCCGCGCAGGCCGTCGCCGACCGCCGGCGCAGCACCGCTGGGACAGCCGCCGCGGGCCAGCTCGTGGCGCCAGGTCGTGACGTTGGTGCGCCGCCAAACCCGGCTGATCACCTCCGACCGCGGATACTTCGCGTTCCTGGCGGTGCTGCCGGTCGTCCTCGGCGTGCTGTCGCTGGCGGTGCCCGGCAGCACCGGGCTCGGGTCCGCTAACCCGACTGCACCCGAAGAACCCATCGACATCCTGATCCTGCTCAACATCGGCGCGGTGTTCCTGGGTACCGCGCTGACCGTGCGCGATCTGGTCGGCGAGCGGATGATATTCCAGCGCGAGCGGGCTGTGGGTTTGTCGGCGTCGGCCTACCTGATGGCCAAAGTCGTCGTCTACAGCACCGCGGCGCTGATCGGCACCGCGGTCATGGTCGCCATCATGACGATCGGCAAAGGCGCGCCCGCCCATGGCGGTGCGCTGTTGGGCCACGGCGTGGCGCACGGCGTCGTGGAGCTGTACCTGGGCCTGGCGCTGACGGCGATCACCTCGGCGATGGTGGGGCTGACGCTGTCGTCGCTGGCCCGCTCCACCGAACAGGTGCTGCCGATGCTCGTGGTGACGATCATGGTCTCGATGGTGTTGGCCGGCGGCCTGATTCCGGTGACGGGGCGGTTGGTCCTGGACCAGATGGCGTGGTTCGTGCCGGCCCGTTGGGGCTTCGCCGCCTCCGCGTCGACGGTTGATCTGAACAGCGTCGAGGCGGGGCCGCCCGTTGACCAGTTGTGGCGTCATGTGCCCAGCGCATGGCTGCACAACACCGGCATGCTGGTGGCCCTGGCCGCCGTACTGGCCGGCGTGGTTCGGTTCCGGCTGCGGCTGGGCAAGCGGGCTCGCTGATGCCGGTCTTCGTCCGCAGACTCTTCGGCATCGGCAAGTTGCCCGCCGACGTGCGCGCCGAAGTCGAGGCCGAGGGGGTCATCTACCTTGCCGACTATGTCGCCGTCACTCGGCGATTCAGCGGTGCGATTCCCGGCCTGCGATCGGCGCACAGCGTCGCGAGCTACGTCGGGTCGCTGGTGTTCACCTCGCAGCGAGTCTTGGCGACGCTGTCGTCGCTGCCCAAGCTAGCCGGCGCAGTCGTCGACGTACGTTGGGACGCAACGCAATCCGGTACGGCCACGGCGGGGATATCGCCAAACGGGCTGCACGTCGATGTGGATGTCGATGAGATCGATCAGACATTCACCGGACACCTCTCGCTGCACTACAAGCTCGACGTTCCCGCCGACGTACTCGTCGCGTTGCCGCGGCGATCGCTGAACTTCGATATGCCGCCGGAATATGTCTTGCGGGCAGTCGGCGTCACCTACCGGCCGTGATGTGTCGAGGCCGGGTCCAGGCCGCCGACGTCGCCGACAGATCGGGCCACGGCGGCCGGCGCAGCACGGCCGCACTGGCGAGCACCGCCGAGATCAGGCCGGTAATGATCCCGATCAGCGCTATCCGGTTGGCGTCGACCGCGGGCACCCAGCGGGCCGTGCCGCCGTAAATGACGAACAATCCCATTGGCGTCGACGAACCGGCACGGACCTTGGCAACAGGGATCACGGTGCCGCCATCCGCGGTTCGGTAGGGCTCGCCGTACACGCGTCCCCGCGTGCCGTTGGTGGGCAATTGCTCCACTGACTCCGAAATATTCATTGGGCTGATCCTTTTGACCGTGGGTTCTAGCCAAGTCTGGCCGACCAAGCTGGTCGACGCGTCGAAGTGGGCATCTTTGGTCGCTTCGGTTTCTACGATGACGATGTGGATGATCACGCATTCAGTCCGCAGGAGCGGCAAGCGGTCTATCGCGTGATCGCCGAACGTCGTGACATGCGCCGATTCGTGGCCGACAGCAAGGTTCCCGAGGATGTTCTGGCCCGCCTGCTGCAGGCCGCCCACGCCGCACCCAATGTCGGCCTGATGCAGCCATGGCGATTCATCCGGATCACCGACGACGAGCTGCGGCGCCGCATTCACTCCCTGGTCGACGAGGAGCGTCTACAGACCGCGCATGCCCTGGGCCCACGGGCGCAGGAATTTCTGGCGCTGAAGGTCGAAGGCATCCTTGATTGCGCTGAACTCCTTGTGGTCGCACTGTCCGATGGCAGGGACAGCTACGTGTTCGGCCGACGCACCATGCCTCAGATGGATCTGGCATCGGTCTCTTGCGCAATCCAAAATCTCTGGCTGGCAGCACGATCCGAAGGCCTCGGGATGGGATGGGTATCGCTGTTCGATCCGCCGAAGCTGGCGTCGCTGCTGTCGATGCCCGCCGACGCCGAGCCGGTGGCGATTCTCTGTCTTGGTCCGGTGCCGGACTTTCCCGACCGGCCCTCACTGGAGTTGGATGGCTGGGCGCTTGGGCGTCCCCTCGCCGAATTCGTCTCGGAGAACGGCTGGGGACAACCGCCCCAAGCGGCGACCTGAGCGTCGCCGGACTCCGAGCCTGCAGTGCTGCAGCGCGGCCCCCGGTCCAGCGGCGGCTACGATGCCGGAGTGCAGCCACCTCCGCCAGGTCTCCCCCCACAGTGGGGACCCCCACCAGAAGATCCCCGGGAGCACGCCGGGCCTGGCTTCGGCGGCCAACCGGGCCCTGAGAGCTACGGTCAGCAACCGCCTCCGCCCGGCTACGGCCCGCCGCCTGGATCCGGATTTCCACCGCCGGCCGAGTACGGTCAACAGCCCGGCTACAGCCCACCGTGGGGTGGTTACGGCGCAGCCGCTCCCGCCCCGACCTCGCAGCAGACCATCAGCTGGGTCAGCCTTGCGGCCATCGGGTTAATGGGGTTGCTCGGCGCCATCCTCACGCTGACCCTGTGGATCAACCTGAACAGCGCCGTCAGCCGCGCAGCGGATGTGTGTAATCGGTTCAGCGGCGAGTACTCGAGCATGTGCCGCGAACAGATCAAGAACATGGTTCCGACTGTTCCGGTGGCCCTCGTCGTTTGTCTGTTTTTGATCATCGCGGCGTGCCTCGCGGCGGCGGCCGGCGCGGTGATGCTCTTCGTCAAGAGGCCGATGGGCCAGTTCCTGATCTTCGGCGGCGGGATCGTCATGCTGATCTTGTCGATAGGTTGCGAGGCTCGTTACGGCGCCACCAGTCGGGTCACCTACGACTTGATCGCGGGCCTGGTGATCGCGGTGGTCGGAGGTCTCATGTTCGTCCCGGCATTCCGGGTGATCTTGGGGTTGCCGCCGAGATTGACCGATGTTCATCGGCGAGCCGGGTTTCCGGACGGCGGGCAATGGCCGCCCGGTCCACCGCCGCCACCGCAGTACGGCCCGCCGGGGCCACCGCAACACTGGTGAGTTGCTGACTGCTGACCTGGCCGGACACGCCCCGGTATGCGCGCCGACGCGTCGCAGCCGATAACGTCGATGGGGTCCCCCAAGCTCAGGAGGTGGCGGCGATCGGCGGCGCAGACGCAAACCAAGACGCGACACACCCGCGGCGCGACAATGTGCTGTTCGTGCACTGGCACGATCTGGGCCGGTATCTCGGGGTGTACGGTCACGCCGACGTGTCGAGCCCGCGGCTGGACCAGTTGGCCGCCGAGGGAATCTTGTTCACCAGAGCGCACGCCACCGCACCGCTGTGCTCGCCGTCGCGGGGATCGCTGTTCACCGGCCGCTACCCGCAGAGCAACGGTTTGGTCGGGCTCGCCCACCACGGTTGGGAGTACCGCCCGGGCGTCCGTACTCTGCCTCAGATCCTCTCCGAATCTGGCTGGTATACCGCTCTTTTCGGCATGCAACACGAGACATCGCACCCGTCTCGGCTGGGCTTCGACGAATTCGACGTGTCCAACTCCTACTGCGAGTACGTCGTCGAACAGGCGCAACAATGGCTGCTTGCCCATGACACCAGCCAACCGTTCCTGCTGACCGCCGGCTTCTTCGAAACGCATCGCCCCTATCCACGCGATCGCTACGAACCCGCCGACGCCGCCGCCGTCGATGCACCCGACTATCTGCCCAATACCGTTGAGGTGCGCCAAGATCTGGCCGAGTTCTACGGATCGATCACGACTGCCGACGCCGCGGTGGGCCGAATACTCGATACGCTCGCGGACACCGGCCTGGACGCCAGCACGTGGGTGGTGTTCCTCACCGACCACGGCGCTGCTTTCCCGCGTGCGAAATCCACGCTTTACGAGGCGGGAACCGGAATCGCTATGATTGCGCGTCCTCCGACCCGAATGGGGTTGGCGCCCAAGGTTTACGACGATCTGTTCAGCGGGGTGGATCTGCTGCCGACACTGCTGGAACTGCTCGGCGTGGCGGGGGCATCTGACATCGAAGGCATCTCCCATGCGCAGGCCTTGATTGCACCGGATTCCGGCGAGCCGGTGCGCGACCACGTCTACACCACCAAGACCTACCACGACTCGTTCGATCCGATCCGCGCGATCCGGACGAAAGACTTCAGCTACATCGAAAACTATGCCCGCCGGCCATTATTGGATCTGCCGTGGGATATCGAGGAAAGCCCATCCGGCCACGCCGTCGCACCGCTGGTGACCGCCCCGCGGCCGGAGCGCGAACTCTACGACCTGCGCGTCGACCCCACTGAGACCAACAACCTATTGACCGACTACGCCTACGATAGCGCCGACGAGATCGCCGCTGACCTTGCTGTCCGCCTTCATGATTGGCGGCAGAAGACCGGTGATGTCATACCGTCGGATTTTGCCGGCACCCGCATTGCGGCCCGCTACACCGAGACGTATCTGCAGATCCACCAGAAGGTTCCCACCAGTCGCTCGGCGATCGCCGGCGACCGCGGGATCGACGTCGAAATCCATCACGCAGAGCAGTAACCCTCAGCCGGCCCCGGTGCTTCAGTCGCCTACCGGAGCGACGAAGAACACCCGCCGGAACGGGAAGAACGTGGTCCCGTCCGGCCGGGCTGGATAGGCATCGGCGAGCAGCGGAATGAGCTCCTCGCGAAACCGTTGGTATTCCTGCTCATTGAGCTGTTCGCTCACCGGCAGTAATGCGGTGCCGCTGATCCAGTCCAGCACCGGATGCTCGCCGGTGAGCTGATGGTTGTAGGTGGTTTCCCAGGCATCGACGGTGCACCCGGCATCGATCAGCAGCTCGGCATAATGAGCCGGCGTGTCAACCACGGCCCCCACCCGAAACGGGATGTCGCGCAGCAGCTTCGCGAACGGTTCACGCCGTGCTACCGCCCGCACTGCAGCGTGTGACGGACTATCGAAATTGCCCGGCATCTGAACCGCAATCCACGACCCGGCGCCCAGTTGACCCGCCCACTGAACAAACAGCTCGGCGTGTTCGGGCACCCAATGCATCGCGGCGTTGCTGACCACGACGTCGGTATCAGGCTGCGGGACCCAGGTTCTCAGGTCGCCGACGGAAGCGTCCACTCCGCGGTCCCGGGCAGCGGCGACCATCTCCGGCGAGCTGTCCAACGCCTCGATGGCCGCCTCCGGCCACCGTCGAGCCAGCTGACCGGTGAGGTTCCCCGCACCGCAACCCAGATCGACCACCCGACGCGGGCGCGGCGCTCCCACCCGGGACAGCAGATCGGCGAACGGACGGCCGCGATGATCGGCAAAGGTCAGGTAAACATCCGGATCCCACATATTGACCCTCCTGTTCAACGGACTGCGCGACGGCTGATATAGACGGTATTACCCGCTGCTTGCCCGACGACTCGAGGATGGACCATGGCCGACGACGAGGCCGCCGAGGTACGGCAGATCTGGTCTGCGCTCGGTTTGCCGGGGGTGATCGATGTGCACACCCACTTCATGCCGAAATCGGTGATGGACAAGGTGTGGCAGTACTTCGATTCCGCGGGACCGCTGGTGGGCCGTGAATGGCCGGTCAAGTATCGGACGGCTGAGTCCGAACGCGTGCAGATGCTGCGGCAATTCGGCGTGCGCGGCTTCACCGCGCTGGTCTATCCGCACAAACCGCAGATGGCGGCTTGGCTGAACCAATGGGCAGTTCAGTTCGCCAATTCGACGCCGGATTGTCTTGCGACCGCCACGTTTTATCCCGAACCGGACGCCGCAGACTACGTCGAGAGCGCGATTCATGACGGAACGCAGGTCTTCAAGGCGCACATTCAGGTTGGCCGATACGAACCCAACGACCCAATGCTGGATCGGGTCTGGGGAGCCATCGAAGATGCCCGGGTGCCCGTTGTGATCCACTGCGGGTCCGGGCCGGCGCCCGGCGAGCACACCGGCCCTGAGCCGATTCGGCTGCTCCTGCAACGCTATCCGCGGCTGCGACTGGTCATCGCGCACATGGGAATGCCGGAGTACGCGGCATTCCTCGACATCTGCGAGAGCTCGGCCGACGTGAGGCTCGATACCACCATGGCATTCACACCGTTCGTCGACGAACTCATGCCCTTTCCACCGTCGCAGTTGCCCCGGCTGCGGGACTTGGGTGATCGCATCCTGTTCGGCAGCGACTTCCCCAACATTCCTCACAGCTACGCCGATGCGATGCGCTCGATCACCCGGGTGCCGGGCATCGACGACGCGTGGCTGCGCGGCGTGCTCTACCAGAACGCCGCGGCCCTCTTCTTTGCGACTGCCCGGCCCTAGGGCGTGTCTGACAAAGGTTGGGCGCGCTGGCTAATCGGCCAGTCTCGGTAGCATGCAACGCATGGTCATCAAACTTGAGAACGTCGGTATCGCCGTTCGCGACCTGGAAGCAACCATCGCCTTTTTCACCGACCTCGGTCTCACGGTCATAGGCCGTGAGACGGTCAGTGGCGAATGGACCGACACTGCCGTCGGCCTTGATGGCAACCACGCGAACATTGCGATGCTCCAGACGCCAGACGGTCACGGTCGCCTTGAGCTCTTCGAGTACATCCACCCCAAAGCGATCGAGTCGAAGCCCACTAGTCCCAACGAGATTGGCATGCACCGCGTTGCCTTCTCAGTCGACGACATCGACAAAGCCCTTGAGATAGCCGCGAGGCACGGCTGCCGTCCGCTTCGCGGCGTAGCGACTTATGAGGACATTTACAAGCTCACGTACGTCCGCGGCCCCAGCGGCATCATCGTAATGCTCGCCGAGGAGCTGAAGAAGAACTGACGGCCCTATTTGACCACTGGGTGCGGCACGACCGGCTGCGATTGTGCGGTACTGGCCCACTGCAGCCGCTCGAGTAGCAGCGACTCGGGCAGTGCGACATGGTCGTCGAGACGCTGGGTTGACAGCGGGTCCAACGCCGTGAGCGCCGCACGCTGGATACCGGACTTCGAAATCAGCCCGGGCAGTGGCCCGTTCGCAGCGGGGCTGGCGTCGGTCCGGAATGCGCACGCGACCGCCAGCGTCTGGTTGTCACCGGCGCCGGTAACCTCAGCCGCCGTCCACACCTCGCGGACCGGGTACGACCAGATCGCCGCGAGCGTGTTCGGCAACGCGGTGTCGACCTTGACCCCATACGCGGCAACGTAATCGGTGCTTCCCTGGCAAACCCCGGACCACGTCTCGCGGCCGGATTTCGAATAGGGCGCCGGAACGTCATCGGGGGCAGCGAGGGCGGCCGTCCACCCGCTCTCGCGGAGATGGTCAGCGAGCCGACGCGCAGCGACCTCGGCGGTCTCATGCAACGGAATATGCGCCGAACGAGCTTGTAGCGCAGCGAGATTGTCCGCGGCAGACAAAGTCACGCCAATCCAGGTTTCCCGCTCCCGCGTGCCGACCTCGGATGTGCTGTCGCGGCTGGTCACCCGGATGGCCTCGGCACGCAGACCGTAACGCTCGGCGTAACCGGCGATCAGTGAGAGCGGCAGCGCGTCGGCATCGGCCAACGGTGGCGTCACCCGTAGCAGCGCCGTCGTCCGCACGTCGGTAACGGACTCGTCGGCCCGTCGTACACCCCGGTTGGGCCGCAGGATCGCGAGCCGGCGCCGCAAGATCGTGGTGACGGGCAACCCCTGCCACCTGGCCAGCAGCACGATCACAGCGACGGTCGCGATGCCGAGTAGCCAGCGCTCGCGTACCGAGTGCCACGGGAAAGCGACGGCACCGGCCCCAACGGCAAACAGCACCAACGTAATCCGTCCGGTGGGTGGCGAGATCGATCGGTGCGCGCTCACAGTGTGGCTTCCTTTCGTCGGCGTGCGGCGATCGCGGCAGCGGCCACGACGGCCAGTAGAAGTGCAGCCGTCCCACCGAACGCGACGATCCGGGGCCACGGGCTCTTTGGTGCTGGTTCGGGCGGCGCCGCAACATGTTTCACCGGCGACTTGTCGTCGTGGGTGGCGGCGGGAAGCTGCCAGGTCAGAGCCGCGACGGGGTCCACGGCGCCCGCGCCGACCACGTTGGACGGCGCGCGGGCCCCGTTGTGTGCGGTCGCGGTGATGCGGCGGATCACATCCGTCGCATTCAATTCCGGGTACTTGCTGCGCACCAGCGCAGCGACACCGGATACGTATCCGGCCGCATAGCTGGTGCCAATCAACGGCGACAACTGCTGATGCTGGTCAGGCACACCATTGGCCAGCCCGCCGTCGTCGCGATTGCTCACCGACACGATGCTCTCGCCAGGCGCGGCGACACCCACCCATGGGCCGGCCATCGTGAACTTCGACGGCTGATCGCCCGGAGTCAGCGAGCCCACCGACAGCACGTACGGCTGCCACCAGGACGGCACCGAGACCGAGGTGACACCCGCCCAGTTGCGGGGATCGTCCGGACGGCCTAAGTCGGTGAGCGGGTTGGATTCACACGCCGCGCCACTGGCCGAACCCGCGGCACCGCTGTTACCGGCGGCGGCGACGATCACGGCGTCCTTGTCGACGGCCGCGTATCGGATGGCCGCGCCGAGTGCGCCCTGGTCGACGTTGCGGTTAGCGGGCAGACAGGTGATCCCCGCGACCGTGATCACCCGCGCGCCGAGGTCGGCGGCATGCACGATCGCCCGGCCCAACGCCGTCACGTCGACGATCGCTCTCGCGGTGGTGGGGTCGCCACCGGCACTGCGCGCCGAGAACTTGCCCGACGTCACGCGTAACGACACCAACCGCGCCCCCGGTGCGATGCCCGCGAAGCCGTCATCGCTGGGCTGGCCGGCGATCAGGCCCGCAACCGCTGTACCGCGCCCGTCACAGTCGGTGAGGCCATCGGTCGATTCGAGATAGTCGCCGCCGGGCTGCACGCCGGGTAGCCGCGGACCCGGCCGTACGCCGGTGTCCAGAACCGCCACCAGCTGCCCATCGCCACGGGAAAACCGCCACGCCGCAGCGGGATCCAGCATCTGCTGGCTTGGTGAGGCCTCCTTGAAGTCACTACCCGGGATGACGCCGGTACCGGTGCACTCGCCGTTCTTCTCCATCGGCTGCACCGGCCCGGGTGCCCCGTTGGGCGGCGGCGCGCCCGCGTCGACCTGTGGGCGATCGATCGCCAACGCGGGCGGGCAGGCCCACAGCGTGGCAACCACAACCGCTGCGAGACAACCGAATCGCCGAGTGCGAGCAGAGATCATCGATTGAGCACCCAAGTGAACAGTCCCACCAGGTAGGCAATCACCGGGATCAGCGACGCGTCGATGCCCGACGCGACGAAGCCCACCAGCCGACGCAGAGGCAGCGAGTAGGTATCCGGAGAGGCGATGGTCGGGCTGAGCGCGACGACGACCCAGGCCGACACCAGCGCTGCGAGGACAATCGCGATCACCAACGCGGTCAGGTACTGGGCTGTGGCCGTGTAGAGCACGACCAACGACACAGCCACCAGGAAGGGCTGGGCCAGCAGCCATGCTTTGCATGCGGCCGAGTCCCACACCCTCGCCCGCAGCACTGCCGCGGCCGCTGTCGCGGCCACCACGTACCAGCCCCATGCGGACAACGTTTCCGGACGCCACGCGATCGCCACGGACCCGATCACACTGAGCAGTACGGCGCCGGCGATGAATCCGGTCTGGTGCGCGTCGCTGATCCGAACCCGTCGCGGCAGGTCCTCGAGCACCCGCGACGACGGCGCCGATGGGGTGGGGTCCCCGGGGGCCGGAATGACCGGCAGCGGGAATCGTGCCCACAGCGCGGACAATTGCGGGGCTTCGATGGTGACCAGCAGCGCCACGACCAGCAGACCGGCGCCCAGCGTCACCAACGGTAGCTGCCACAGCGAGCTCGCACCGGCAGCCAGCAGCACGCCTCCGCCCAGCACCGCAGTTGCGGTGAAAAGGCTTATGGCGCCGGTACTTTCACGTCGCAGCAGGATCAGGCTGATCAGCGACCAGGCGGTCACGCCGGCGGCGGCCAGCGTCACCTGCGCCGCGCCGAAGCTACCCGGTACCGCCAGGGCCAAGGCCGCGGCGATCGGCACCAAGGCGGCGGCCGAGATCGTCGCACCGGCACGTGGTGACCGGGTGGCCAGACCCGCCAGCACGGTCAGCAGCGCTATCGCGCCGACCACGAATGACCCGACCACCGAGCCGGTGGCGAACCGGTAGACAACACCCAGACCCGTTGCAGCCCAGACCAATCCCGCGAGGCCGGCGACCGCGCCGCGTTGGATGTGCGCGGTGCCCCACGGCTTCAACCGAGATGTCGAGAAGATCACCGCCGCGTCGGCGATGTCTTCCACGATGCCCGGTGCGGCCGGCCCGGCGGGGATGGGCTGCAGCGCCAACAGGTCGCCATCGACGACACCGACTGTCCCCAAGCTGGCGTCCAGGCTGAACGGCGCACCGCCGATCGGGGCCAGGCTCAGCCGAGTGGGATTGGTCGGTTCGGCTGAGGCGTCGCCGCTGGCTGTCGCGTCGTCCGCAACGACGGGCACCACCAAACGCTGGACGGCCGGCAGGATTTCGCGCAGCGGCAAGTCCGCGGGCAACGCGATTTCGGTCAGCCGGCTGTCCGCGAGGATCGCTACCCGCACGATGGGCATCACAGCGCTCGACATCACTGACTCCTCAGGCTTCTGCGAAACATTGCTTCTCTTTCTCTTCGTGAATAAGGGTCGTTCTCGGGATGGATCAGACGGATTGTGGGTTGGCCTGCGTGCTGAAATCTCTGGAGAGCCTGTTGCCATCGAACCAGTGGCCGTCGGGTAACTGACCGGTGAGCTGTTCGACCGCGACACCGATGGCAAACGGCGTTCCGGGGCTGAAGGTGGAAATCCATTCGCCATCGAAGGCACGCGACGGGCTGACCAGCACCCGGCCCGCGGTGGTATCGACGATGCTCAATCCCACCTCGGTGCTGGCGTGCTGTCCATCGCGGTGGCAGCCGGCGACGATCTCGACGTAGCTGCGCGGTCCGGTGAACACCGACTCCACCACGGAACGCGCCGAACGCGGAATACCCAGGTAGTCAAGGACTTCGGCCAGTGCCGCGCCGTTTCGCAGCCGCTCGTCGGCTCGCGCACCGACCCGAGCGGGCAGGCTGAATTCGTCGAACCGTGCAGGCGGGCGCTGCGCCAAACCGACACCGAGTATCGGCACCAGGGCGCGCGCGTCGTGAATGTCCATCGCCGTAAACGTCACCAGCTGCGCATTACGCAGCGCCACAACGGTTTTGCCGCCGCGGCGCGCGATGATCCCGCGTAGGAGATCGTCACCCCCGGCGGCGGCAGCGGAACCTACGTAACGCAGGTCCAGCCACCGCTCCGGGAAGCAGACCACCCGGACCCAGTCGGCCACCGCCGCATTGACAACGCCATCGGCCGACACCATTCCCATGCGGATCAGTTCGGCGTTCTGGGTTGCGAGGAACGCACCCCGTTCGGTGGCATCAGCGTAAGGCGAGGTGATCGCCAAAACCCATGGGAACGTTCCCGCCCCCACGGTTTCGGCGATGAACCACGCCTGGTCGACGGTGAGCTCGACGGCGTTCGGCTTGGTGGTCATCTACGTTGCGGACCCACCCGCCAGGTGTGCGACCGCCCCACAAGCAACGCCGTCGATGGGGCTAGCCGCCCCACTTGGCACCTTCGGCCTGGTCACGGGCCAGCATCGAGGTGGTGTTGTTCTCGTGCGTGCCCGCCATCGCACGGTAGGACAGCACCAGCTGCTCCATCGCCTGGTTCCACTGCGCCTGCCAGGCCTGATAGCTCATCCCGGTGTCACCCTGCCAACCGGCCTGCAACGCGGCCTGCTCCGCGGAGATATCGGC
>DATDLZ010000024.1:0-12403 GCA_036519055.1 Mycobacterium sp. | reverse complement strand
ATGGATGACGGACGCCCTCCGTCGGCATCATCCCGATGCGCTGGTCAGCGACGTCGAGGTGGTGCTGCGTGATGACGGCACCAACCGGCGGGCCCGGCTCGGGCTGACCTACTCGGCCGGGACCGGGCCGGCCACCGTGTTCGCCAAGGCCATCGACCCGGCGCACGCGGAACTGGTTGCGCTGACCAGCGGGCTGTATCACGAGCCCCGGCTTTTCAGTTCGGGAGTCGTTCTGCCGCTGGACCATCCGACTGTGTACGCCGCGATCATCGACGAAGACGCATCCGACTTTCTGATGATCATGGAGGATGTGGTCGCCCGCGGGGCCGATCCACGGGATTCCACCCGGCCGCTGACGATCGACCAGGCGGCCAGCGGCGTTCGCGGCTTGGCGAAACTGCACAGCGCGTTCTGGGGTGAGCGGACCACCGGCAATCCGGCGCTGGGCTGGCTTGAGCCATTTGTCGCGTTCGCGGGCCTGGAGCACGCGCCGCTGGAGATCGCACATGAACGTATGGGTGATTCGGTTCCCGCCGAGATCCCCGCGATGAGCGGCACTGAGCTGTTCGTCGATATCTGGGCCCGCTATATCGGCACCTTGACCGAGGCGCCGCAGACTCTGCTGCACGGCGACCCCCACATCGGTAATACCTATGTGTTGCCGGACGACACCGTAGGATTCCTCGACTGGCAGATGGCGCGAAGGGGCAACTTCTCCCTCGACCTCGGTTACTTCCTGCAGGGCGCGCTGACGATTGAGGATCGTCGTCGTAGCGAGCGCGATCTCGTGGAGGAATACCGGAACGCGCTGACGCTGCCGGCTGACGAAAGGCCCAGTGCGGACGAGGTATGGCTGCGCTACCGTGCATCGGTGGCGCACGGCCTGGCGATCTGGATCGCCACGCTCAGCGGCGGCGACGCGTGGCAAGGTGCCGAGATCTGCCTGGCGCTGGCACAGCGTTACGCGGCGGCATTCGTCGACCTCGACACCCGCAGCGCGCTGGACGCCATCACGCGCTAACCGGGGCCGTCGCCGACCGCCCAGGCCAATCGGCTACCGTCGCGCCATGAACGGATATGAAGGCAAAGGCGCCGTCATCACCGGCGGCGCAAACGGTATCGGCTTCGCGACCGCGACCGAGTTCGCAAGGCGGGGAGCGCGAGTCGTGCTCGCCGATGTCGACAAGCCGTCGCTGGAGCAGGCGGTCGCGCATTTGCAGGCCCAGGGCTTCGAGGCGCACGGCGTGATGTGCGATGTCAGGTATCTCAAGGAGATGATTCACCTCGCCGATGAGGCATTTCGTCTTCTCGGTCAGGTCGACGTGGTCTTCAGCAATGCCGGCATTGTGGTCGCGGGTCCGATCGCGCAGATGACGCACGACGACTGGCGCTGGGTGATCGACATCGACCTGTGGGGCTCGATCCATGCCGTCGAGGCGTTCCTGCCCAGGTTGCTCGAGCAGGGCACCGGCGGCCACGTCGCCTTCACCGCGTCCTTCGCCGGCCTGATGCCCAACGTCGGCCTCGGCGCCTACAGCGTCGCGAAATACGGCGTCGTGGGCCTGGCCGAGAATCTGGCCCGCGAGGTCAAAGACAACGGCATCGGTGTGTCGGTGCTCTGCCCGATGGTCGTCGAGACCAAGCTGCTGTCGAACTCCGAACGCATCATGGGCGCGGATTACGGGCTGTCGGCGACGAGCACTCCGGCGCAACCGGACACGCTGAACGTCGACGAGGTGGCCCGCCTGACCGTCGAAGCGATTGCGGCCAATCGCCTCTATGTGCTGCCCCATTCGGCCGCTCGCGCATCAATCCGCCGGAGATTCGATCGCATAGACCAGACGTTCGAGGACCAGGCCGGCGACGGGTGGAGTCACTAGCGAGCCGGGGCACAGCCGATGATTCCGTCGGCTTCCAGGTCGGCAATCTCTGACGCTGTCAGGCCGAGCCCGGCAAGCAACTCATGATTATGCTGCCCAAGCATGGGCGCGGATTTAGTATGGAAAAGGCCGGGTCCACCAGAGAACCTCGCCGGCACGGTGCTGAACTTAGCCCGGCCGTTCACCGGGTGATCGAATTCTTCGAAGAAGCCACGAAATGCCAACTGGTCCAATTCCGTTTGACGATGGGGTTGCATGACCTTGGCCACGGGCACACCGGCATCCCACAAGGTTGGGACGATGTCGTCCTGGCCGCGGTCCTTACACCAGGCAGCTAGCTGCTCATCGATGAGACCGTGGTGTGCGCGCCGCCCTGCTTCGGTTGACAGCCTGGGATCGGTTGCCCACGAGGGCGATCCGAGTGCACAGCAGAGCCTTTCCCACTGATCGTCAGTTGCCACCGCAATGGCGACCCAGCTGTCGAGGCGACCGAACTCGTCGATATCTGCGCTGCGGTAGAGATTCTGCGGTGCCGCGGTTGGTCCTCGATTGCCCATCCGTTGCGGCACAGACCCGTACGCGGAGTACTCGATGATTTGTTCGGCGGAAACATTAAGCGCGGCATCGACCATCGCGGCCTCGACGAGCACACCCTGGCCGGTGCGGCGACGGTGTTCCAGGGCTAGCAGGAGACCGTTGAGCGCATGCACACCTGCGTTCGGGTCACCGATCGAATACGGCTCGTACGGAGGGCGGTCGGGATAGCCAGTCAGCCAACTCAGGCCGGACGCAGACTCGATGGCATATGCGAACGCCGGATTGTCGCGCCACGGCCCGTCGAGTCCGAAGCCGGGCATTCGCAACATGACTGCGTCAGGACGGGCTGCTTGAACGGCACCAAAGTCCAGCCCGATCTGGTCGAGCACCCGGGGTGTGAAGTTCTCCACGATCACATCGCAAGTCGCGATGAGTCGGCGCAACAGCTCGCGCCCACGTCGGGTCTGCAAGTCAAGCGTCAGACTTTTCTTGTTGGTGTTCAGCGCCGCGAAGATCGGCGACTTCTCCCACCACTGGTCTTCGGTGATTGGTATGCCGGCGATCAGTCGGGTTCCGTCGGGTCGGCTGACAGATTCCAGGTGGATGACGTCGGCGCCGAGCATGGCCAAAAAGTGAGTGCAACTGGGGCCTGCCCAGAACGTCGTCATGTCCAACACCCGAAGTCCGCTGAATGGCAGTCCGTTTCCAGCTGCCGAAGGCGTCGGCGGGGTCCGCGGAGTCGTGCTGGCGGCCCGGTAACGGGCGGTGTGTTCACCGAGCCGCGGTGCCGGAAGAGGCGACTGAAGCTGTGCGGGCTGCATCCGGTAAGGGGGGCCCGGCTGCTGGAACGCGTCGCGCGGATTGCGCACAAACGAGCTCCGCTCCTGGAAGTGGTCGAGCGATGCGATATTCGCCCCGTTTGCCACCGGCGCGTTTGGAATCCGGAATGCCGTTGCAAGTTCGCGGATCTCGTCGACCGGGTTACTCTCGACCCAGGCATAGATCTCGTCAGCGTGAATGTTGGCCAACTCGGTGATCGACAGTGGCGATTCCTCGTCGATCCACTCCGGGTGACCGACCATCGCACATAGATCGAACCATTGCTGCGCTGTCCCACAGCCGAGGTCCACCAGGCCGTCCTTCGCCTGCGCCACGCCCGGAACCGTGAGCCGCCGGGCGTCTCGCCAAGGCCGGCCGAGCATTTCGAAATAGGTGACCGGGTAATACGTCAGGCCAAGGATCTGGGTTTCCAGCATCGACAGGTCTATGAGTTCTCCTGGTTCGCCTGAGCCGCCGCTGATTTGGCGGAACCGGGACGTCATGGTCGCTGCGCTTGCGTAAGCCCCGGCCATATACTCGCCGACCTGGCCGCCGACGAACACCGGCGCTCGTTCCGGCAAACCGCGCCCGAGCCCGACGATTCCTCCGGACCAGGCTTGCAGCGTGAATTCGGTGGCCGCCCGGTCCCGCCAGGGACCATCCAGGCCGAACGGTGTGATCGACGTGACGGTCAGCTGAGGGTGCGCACGAAGGATCGCAGCAGGTCTAAAGCTCTGACGCTCGGCCAGTTTCGATCCTGCAGACCACACCACAGCATCCGCCGTCGCCAACAGCCTGTCGACCATTTGGACGTCGTTGTCGACCTCGGGATCGGCGATGACACTGTGTTTCGATCCTGCCAGAAAGCTGAACAACGCGCCGTCGCCGCCTCGTTCAATAGGCGCGCCGGAAGACGACCAACGCCGCAGCGGATCACCCTCTGGCGGCTCGACTTTGATGACGGCGGCGCCGCCGTCGGCAAGCAGCTTGGTACAGTACGCGCCTGCTATTCCGGTCGATAGCTCGACCACCGTGAAACCGGCCAGCGGCGGTTCGACCCGAGGTTCCGCACTCATGCCTGCCATGACGGGCTCGATGTCAAGACCTCGGGACCGTCGGGGGTGATCAACACCGCCTCGCGCCCGAACACGGCGCCGACGCCCGATTGCCAGACATATCCGGTGACCGCCAGCACCATCCCCGGCTCCAGCCGTTCCTCGGCGGCCGTCGCCGGCAGATGCTGAGAGACGACGGGTGGGTCGAATCCCAGACCCAGCCCCCGCGCGATGGGCATCGGCGGCAGTTCTTCGCCGGCGGCCTGGTAGGCGGTAAGTAGATCGATGGCCGGCGCACCCGGTTGACAGGCTTCATAGAGCCTGTCCCACAGCGCATCCCACCGTCGATACAGATCACTGGCGCCGTTGACTTCGTCGACCGGCCAGGTGCGGCCGACTTCACCGGTGTAGCCACCGTCGAGCACGCCCGCGGAGAACGCCACCAAGTCGCCGGCCCGAACAATGCCATCATCACTCGCCCGTCGCCACGGGTGCTCGCGCGAGGTCACCCACGCCGCATCCTGGGTGGCCGGTGTGCTGACCCCGCCAGCCGCCATAGCCTCCAACAACACTCCGGCCAAGGTCTTTTCGCTGATGCCGGGCCGCAGCTCGGCGACGGCGGCAGCCAGGCCGACCTCGGCTACCCGGATCGCCTCACGCAGCGAGATGACCTCTTCTGGGCTCTTTATCCGTCGCGCGGCACGCATTGCCAGCTCACCGTCGACCAGCTCGGCGTTCGGGAACGCCGCCGGCAGCAGCTGTGCAAAGCCCGGTGAAAGTGCATCGGTTCCAACGCGTTTGGCGTCCGCCGCACCGTCGATGCCTTTGAGCACCGAAATGGTGTTCATCGGGTTCCAGGCGATGCCGTACAAATTCTCGTGCGGGATGTCGTCGGGCACTCCCTCATCCCACGTGCTGAGCAGGTGGATGGCGCCGGTTTCGCGGATGACCACGCACGTCGGTCCGAACGGCCGGGTTCCAGCGACCCACAACTGCGGCGCACCCGATACATACCGCACATTGGCCTGACGTCCCAGCACCAGCACGTCGAGGTCGTGCTTTTCCATCTGGGCCAGCGCGCGTTCCCGACGGCCGATGCGAAGCGCGCGGTCGTCGGCCAGAACCTCAGTCGCCATAAGGGTCATAGGGGTAGTTGGTCAACGGAATCCAGCCTTCCTCGGTGATCACGACAATCTCTTCGCTGCGATAGCCGCCGGTGCCTTCTTCCCACACGACCGGTTCCAGCACCATCACCATTCCCGGCTCCAGGACGAAGTTCTCGTCGAACTCATCACCGAGATCGGTTCCGATCATTGGAGTTTCGGCGGCGTTGACGCCGATGCTGTGCCCCAGATAGAAATGCGGCAGCCACGGCCGGGCACCGCCGTTCGCTTTCGTCGCCGTTCGGCCAAGCTCGGCGATCGTAGTGCCGGCGTGCGTCACATCGAGCACCGCGGTCAGGATTTCCCGCCACTTGTGGAACTGCGCCTGCTGGCGCGGTGTCGGGTCCTGTCCGACGATCCACGTGCGCCCGAAGTCGGAACAGTAGCCCTGATACGTGATGCTGACATCGGTCCACAGCACGTCGCCTGCGACAAGTTCGCGCTCAGTCGTCAATAGCGGCAGGGCCAAATCGCCGTGCGTGGTCCACACGCCGTCGGCCTTGTATTTCGGCATCACCTGCCAGATCGGCTCCAGCATGCTGGCCATCGCGCCGAGTTCGAACGCGCGACGCATGAAACTTGCCGACAGGTCGATCTGCCGAATTCCCGGCGCCAGCGCGGCTTGCACATCGACCATGGCCGTGTCGGTGATCCGGCACGCGGTACGCATGCACGCCAGCTCGTCGGGAGTCTTGATGAGCTTCGCGGCACCGACGATCTGCGCGGCGTCGGCCAGTCGGCCGGACCGGAAGAGCCGGTCCTGCGCACGCCGCATCGCCCCGGTCAGCTCATCGACCGCAATCACAGCGGCGGCCGCGACCAGGTCCTGGAGCACCCGCGCGAAATTCTCCACACCCTCGTCGAATTCGAGATACACCGGCCCGTGCAGATGATCGGCCGGTAAGCCCGATTCCGACGCGGCGCCTTCGCGGAACGGCAGGAACAGATGCGGGTGCGGGTCGTCGGCGAGCACCACCGCGACCGGTCGCTCGACGTAGGACAACCCGGCATCGCCCAGCGGCCAGCTCACCCCGGTCGCATACACGACGCTGTTGTTGCCCAACAGGATCAGCGCATCCACACCACGATCGGCCATCGCCGAACGCAGCCGCGCACCGGTCTCGCGACGCATCCGCTCGATATCCGGGGTTTCCGGAATGTCGAGTGCAGACGAAGGTGCGGCCTGCAACGATGGGGTCGAAGTCATACAGCGGCCTACAAACCCAAGAACTCGGTGATGTTGCCGCTGACGATGCGCGTGGCCGCCTGCGGGCCGACGGCGTCGACGACGGCGGCCAGCGACTTCTCCGAATATCCGAAGGTGCTTTCGTTGTGCGGATAGTCGCTGGACCACATCACTTTGTCGATGCCGATCTGGTCGATCAACTGCAGACCCAATGGGTCGACCATGAACGATGCGCTCATGTGGGTGTCCCAGTAGTAGCGCACGTCGTGCTCCAGCGGACGGTTGAACATGTGCCGGTAAGACGCCACCAGATGCTCGGCATCCTGTAAAGCCCATGGTACCCAGGCGATTCCGCCTTCGAACCAGCCGATCCGGAGTCCGGGGTGGTCGTCGAGGATCCCGGTGAAGAGGTACTTGGCGAACTGTTCGCGGAATCCGTCGATGTTGATCATCATGCCGACGACGACGCTGTTGAACTCACACGGAGTCTTCGGTGGCGTCTCGCCGATGTGGTGACTGATCGGAAGCCCGGCGGCTTCGATCTCGTCCCACACCGGCTTCATTGCGGTGCTTCCGTAATCGATGACATTGCCGTCATCGTCCTTGCCCGGGTTGAGCGGCAGTAGGAAGGTCTTGAGCCCCAACGACTTCAGTTCGGCCAGCGTCTCTTTAGCGCCTTTGGGATCCCACCAGTTGATCAGTCCCGCGCCGTAGAAGTGGCCGCCCGACTGCTCCTGCAATTCGGCCATGTACTCGTTGTAGATGCGGAACGCCAGCTCACGGAGTTTCTTGTCGGGGTAGTGGAAGAGCGCCAGGATGGCGTTGGGGAACGCGAGCTCCTTCTCGACGCCGTCCTCACGCAGTTCCTGAATCCGGGCCTCGATGTTGGTGCTCGCCGCACCGGGCAGGTCGTCGTACTGCATCAGGACGGCGCTGAAATCGCCCGGCAGGAACGACTGTCCCTTGCGTCCGACTTGGTAGGCGCCGTCCTCGTACCAGATTCGCGGCGCCTTGTCTTTCAGGTCTTCCGGGAAACGCTGATAGAAGATGTCGTCGGCCAGCGAAATGTGATTGTCCGCCGAGAAAACCACCGTGCCTTCGGGCAGGCCGGTGTTGGTGCCGTTGGCGTGACCGTGCCGATTCTTGGGCGCGCCAAAGCCTCCGGGCGGGTACAGCGAAACAGTACTTGTTTGAGGCGACATCAGTGGCCCTCCATTCGGATCCAGACTTCTTTGACAGTAGTTCTCGCGGATCGGCTGGTGACGGGATTCACCAGGTCACCGGTAGTTCGTAGACGCCGTATGCGAGCCGGTCATGCTTGAGCGGCACGTCGTCGAACGGCACGGCGAGTTCCAGGGTGGGAACGCGGCGAAACAGCGTGTGGAAGACGATCTGCAGTTCGGCGCGGGCAAGCTGCTGACCGACGCACTGGTGCCGTCCATAACCGAATGCGACGTGCTCGCCGGCACCCGAGCGATGCAGGTACAGCCGGTCCGGTTCGGTGAATTCCTTGGCGTCCCAGTTCGCCGGCGCATTGTCGATGATGATGCCTTCTCCAGCCCGGATGACTTCGCCGGCGATGTCGATATCCTCTGCGGCAACGCGACGCTGGCCGTTTTGGATGATGGACAGGTAGCGCAGCAATTCCTCGACGGCGTTGGCGACGACTCTCGGGTCGTCGGTCTCTCGCAGCACCGCCGCCTGGTCGGGGTGTTGCAGCAGGGCCAGCACGCCCAAGCCGATCATGTTGGCAGTGGTCTCGTGTCCGGCGATCAGCAGCCCGGTGCCGAGCTGCGCGGCTTCCTTGACGCTGAGCTCGCCCGCCTTGACCCGCTCGGCCAGGTCCGACACGGCGTCTTCTGACGGGGACTCCATCTTCGATTCGACCAGCTGGGCAAGATATTTGTGCAGGCTCATCGCGCCCTTGACGGTGTCTTCACCGGTCGCATAGCGCGCCAGCCCGACGTTGGCGTGGTGCTGGAACATCTCGGCGTCTTCATAGGGCACGCCGAGCAGCTGACTGATCACCAGCGAGGGCACCGGGAGTGCCAGCGCGCTGACGATCTCGCCGGGCTTGGGCCCGGCCAGCATCGAGTCGATGGCGTCGTCGGTGATCTGCTGGATCGCCGGCCGCAGACCTTCAACCCGCTTGAAGGTGAAGGGTTTTGACAGCATCCGCCGAAATCGGGTGTGCTCTTCGGCGTCCGCCGTGAAGACCGATCTGGGCCGCTTGTGCACCGTGGAGAGCATGCCCTCATTCCAGTGCGGGAAGCCGGGCCTCCGGTCGTCGACGCTGACCCGAGGATCGGAGAACAGCGTGCGCGCCTCTTCGTAGCCGGTGATGAGCCATGGGGTGCTGCCGTCCCAGATCTTGACTCGGGACAACGGCCGCGCCTCGGCCAGCTCCATCACTTCGGGCGGTGGGGCGAACGGGCAACCGCTGGCACGTGCCATCGGATAGTCGGGGGCGTCAGAGATCACCCCGGTTGTCGTGCCGGTGAGCGTGTCGGGCACTTCTCACTCCTCGATGTGGATGGCTAGTGCGGGGCAACCAGCCTCGGCCTTGCGGGCATTGTCGGCCTGCTCGGCGGGCGGGTTCTCGTCGAGCACGACGACGACGCCGTCATCGTCGCGCTGATCGAAGATTTCCGGCGCATGCATCACGCAATTTCCTGACGATGCACATTTGTCTTGGTCCACAGAAACTTTCATCATCAACTTCTTCACTCGTGCGGCGTGACCGGCGCCAGCCAAAGTCCGACGACGGCGTCGATGAGACGGGTTCCGGCGGTCTGCCAGGACGTCCACGGCGCGGATGCACCTGCGGCCAAAGCCCGTTCACGATCGGCGCAGGTGTGGACCAGCAGATTGCGCGCCATCAAGTTGCGTTCCACCCGAACGTCGATCGGGAGTTCGGGAAGACACCGGTTTATCCCATCGATCACCTGCACCAGCGATTCAGATGTCAGCGCGTCTTTGACGACGATGTTGTAGTACGCGGGATCGGTCATCACCTGCGCGGCAAAGCGTGCGTACCAGCTGGGGTTGCCTAGCGCCGCCAAGTGGTCGGTCAACGGGCGGACCAGGCACGCGACCCAACTCCGGGTGTCCTCGGATTTCAGGGTCTGCGCGACCATGTCTTCCCGCAGGCGTTCGATGGGCTCCCGGTGCCGTTGCTCGATGGCCCGCACCAGGTCGGTTTTGGTGCCGAAGTGATAGCCGACCGCAGCGTTGTTGCCTTGCCCGGCCGCCTCACTGACCTGCCGGTTGGAGACGGCGAACACGCCGTGTTCGGCGAACAGCCGCTCGGCGGCGGTCAGGATCGCCTCCTGAGTCGTGCTGGCCCGATCACTGCGCGCGGCCCTCGCGGTAGTCACCCGCCTAGTCAACGCTTCGCCCCCGATTAAGTCAAGCGATTGATTTAATTCTTCTGCTCGCTACGGCGACGGAGCACTTTTCCGGCGACCGTGCCGCCGTCGACCGGCAAGACGGTCCCGGTGACATACCGGGACCGGTCGCTGGCCAGGTAGAGCGCCGCCTCGGCGATGTCGTCGGGTGTGCCCTCCCGCTTCAGCGGCCGATCGGCACGCATCTGCTCGCGGATCGCATGCTCGAAACGCGCGAGCTCTTCGGGGGACTTGTCGGTTGTCGTCGTCTGCAGCAGCGGTGTCGGGATGTTGCCCGGCGCGATGGCGTTGACCCGAACCTCGTAGTGCGCCAACTCGATTGCAGCGGACTTGGTGAACATGATGACCGCCGCCTTGGACGCGCGATACGTCATCACGCCGCCCCCGGCTTGGATGCCGCCGATCGACGACATGTTGATGATCGACCCGCCGCCGCTGGTCGCCATCTGGCGGGCGGCGTCGCGGGTACCGGCCATCACGCCCAGGACATTGACCGACATGACGCGCTGGAAGTCGGCCAGGTCGTCGTCGAGGAAGCTGCGATGCATCTTGCTCGAGACTCCGGCGTTGTTCACCATGACGTCGAGCCGGCCGAAGGTCTCGACGGCTCCCGCGACCAGCGCACCGATCTGTTCGGGGTTCGAGACGTCGGCCGACCGGAAAACCACGTCGGCGCCCAGCTTGCCGGCCAGCTCTTCACCACGCTCACGCTCGACATCGGCGATCACCACCCGCGCGCCCTCCGACAAGAACTTCTCGACGATTCCGGCTCCGATGCCGGAGGCACCTCCGGTGACGATCGCGACCTTGCCGAGAAGTTCATTGACCATGCCAATGAGTTAATCGGCGCGGCATCTCTTAAGTCAAGCGATTGATTTACCGCGTCCATACCCGGCTCCTAAACGCCGATGCTACGTTCGGCTTGGTGAGGCGGTTTGTTTACTTCGAGTCCTCCCGGCGTTGGCCAAGAACAGCCACGCTTCCGTATGTCGGGACTGTGTCGTGGCCGTCCTGGCTTCGTGAGGCAGTTTCAGTAGCTATCAGCCCGACCGTTCAAAGGAACTGATTTGAGATTCAACCGATTTGGCGCTGCAGTGGGCGCGCTGGCTACCGGCGCGCTCTTGCTGTCCGCGTGTGGAAACAACAACACCACCAATGAAGGCGGTGCGACCTCCGGTGCGTCTTCGTCGCAGGCGAACGCGAGCTGTGGCGGCAAGCACACGCTGAAGGCCAGCGGATCCACCGCCCAGGCCAATGCGATGGCGCGTTTCGTCAACGCATTCGAGCAGGCGTGCTCAGGTCAAACCCTGAACTACACGGCAAACGGCTCAGGTGCTGGAATCAATGAATTTGTCGGCAACCAAACCGATTTCGGTGGATCGGACGTCGCGCTGAGCGACGACGAGCACGGCAAAGCACAGCAGAGGTGCGGGTCGCCTGCGTGGGATCTGCCGGTGGTGTTCGGGCCGATCGCGGTGACCTACAACGTCACCGGCGTTACCTCGCTGAACCTGGACGGACCCACCACGGCGAAGATCTTCAACGGCTCCATCAAGACGTGGAATGACCCGGCGATCACCGCGCTCAACGCCGGCACTGCGCTCCCCGATCTACCGATCCACGTGGTGTTCCGCAGCGACCAGTCCGGAACAACGGACAATTTCCAGCAGTACCTCGACGGCGCATCCGACGGTGCGTGGGGCAAGGGCCACGGCAAGTCGTTCAACGGTGGCGTCGGTGAAGGTGCCAAGGGCAACGACGGCACCTCGGCGGCGATCAAGAACACTCCCGGGTCGATCACCTACAACGAATGGTCGTTCGCTCAGGCCCAGAAGCTCAACGAGGCCAAGATCGTCACATCGGCGGGAGCCGACCCCGTTGCGATCAGCGCTGATTCGGTCGGCAAGACGATCGCCGCGGCAAAGATCAAGGGGCAGGGCAATGACCTGATCCTGGACACGCTGTCGTTCTACAAGCCCACGCAACCGGGCGCTTACCCGATCGTGTTGGCGACGTATGAAGTTGTCTGCTCGAAGTATTCGGACAGCCAGGCCGGCACGGCCGTCAAGGCCTTCCTGCAGGCGACCATCGGGCCCGGCCAGAATGGCTTGGCGGACAACGGATACATCCCGATCCCCGACGCCTTCAAGTCGAGGCTGTCAACCGCGGTCAACGCCATCGCTTGATCAAGGGCCATCATGTCCACCGCGACAGTGTCCGCGCGCAGCGCCGGCGACGGAGCTAAGGCACGGGCGGGCGACCGGCTGTTCAAGTCGGTCGCCGCCCTCGCCGCTTCGACGATCACCATCGTGATCGGACTGATCGCGATATTCCTTCTAGTCCGGGCGATTCCAGC
>DATDLZ010000023.1:0-23592 GCA_036519055.1 Mycobacterium sp. | reverse complement strand
TTGACGGCGACGGCCCATCCCGCTGTCGGCAACGTCGCGGCCACACCAACGGCATGGCTGCGGGCGGACGCGGCGTGTCACGGGGCCGACTTTAGTCGGGGTGTCGTCCGAATCCCGGTATCATGGACAGTTGGGTCGCCTGGCGGGCCCGGCGACCTCGGGAACCAAGCCGCCGGCTGCGACGTTGTTTAGGGCGCTAGCTGCTAAGAAAACTTTAAGAGGAGAGCTGACCAATGGCTGATCGTGTCCTGAGAGGCAGTCGCCTTGGAGCCGTAAGCTACGAGACCGACCGCAACCACGACTTGGCGCCGCGCCAGATTGCGCGTTATCGCACCGAGAACGGCGAAGAATTTGATGTTCCGTTCGCCGACGATGCCGAGATCCCCGGCAACTGGCTGTGCCGCAACGGCATGGAAGGCACCTTGATCGAAGGTGACCTGCCCGAGCCGAAAAAGGTGAAGCCGCCCCGCACCCACTGGGACATGCTGCTGGAGCGACGCTCGGTCGACGAGCTCGATGAACTGCTCAAGGAGCGTCTCGACCTGATCAGAACGCGCCGTCGCGGCAGCTGATCTACGGTCTGGGAGCTAGTTCAGCGGTTGACGGGTGCCTGACGCCTGCGGTGCAGGCGTCCGTCGATGCCCCACTGCGCCACTTTCACCACTGCCTCGCGGATATTGGATCCGCTCATCTTGGACACGCCGAGCTCGCGCTCGGTGAACGTGATGGGCACCTCTGCGACGACGAACCCGTTGGTGATGGCGCGCCAGGTCAGGTCGATCTGGAAGCAGTAGCCCTTCGAATCGACGTGTTCGAGGTCGATCTTCTGCAGAACGTCGCGACGGTAGGCCCGGTAACCGGCGGTGATGTCGTGGATGCCGATGCCCAGGGCCAGCCGCGCGTAGGTGTTGGCCGTCCAGGACAGCGCCCAGCGCCGCCACGGCCAGTTCTGCACGTTGCCGCCCTCGACGTAGCGCGAGCCGATGACCAGGTCAGCGCCGGCGTCGACGGCCTCGAGCAGTAGATGCAGCTGCTCGGGCGCGTGACTGCCGTCGGCGTCCATCTCGACCAGCGTGGTGTACTCCCGGCTCAGCCCCCAGGCGAATCCGGCCAGGTAGGCCGCGCCCAGACCGTCCTTGACGGTGCGGTGCATGACGTGGATCCGGTCGGGATTCGCCGAAGCGAGCTCCTCGGCCAGCTGTCCGGTGCCATCCGGGCTGGTGTCGTCGACGACCAGCACGTGCACCTCAGGGAGTGCCTTGTGCAGTCGCTGCAGGATCAGCGGAAGGTTCTCCCGCTCGTTGTAGGTGGGGATGATCACCAGGGTGCGCAGGGTGGGACGATCGCCCGCAACCCGCGACACCGGATCGCCGGTGGTCATATGTCTCCTTTGTCTGGCCCTTGCCGGGCTGAATCTCGGCCGTCCTCGTCGAGTTCGGCGTTGGCTACCACCTCGTTGGCAGGCGGGCCGTCGGCTATCACATCATCGCCGGGCAGGTCGTCGTCGGATTTCTCCGGCCCCGGGCCGAAGCGCTTCCCCAGCGCTGACAGGCGCCGGTTCAGATCCGCGAACCATCCATTGTGCAGCATCGCAGCAAACAGAATCGCCAGAGCGGCGACGACCAGACTCCCCTGCACGATCGGGCCCCACCGAGCGGCCGGCGTCAGCGTTGTCTTGAGGCGGACCTGGCTGTCCAGGTAGCCGGGCGTGAAGAACCGTGTCCGCTGCAACTCGCGGCCGTCGGGGGTGACCAGGGCCGAGATCCCGACGTTGCTGGACACCACGGTGTAGCGATCCAGCTCCACCGCACGAAGCTTGGAAAACGCCAACTGCTGCTCGCTCATCGTCTGGTTGAAGTTGGCGTTGTTGGCGGGTACCGCGAGCAGTTGAGCGCCATTGCGGACCGAGTGCTGCAGCGCTCGGTCGAAAATGACTTCCCAGCAGGTCGCGACCCCGATCGGCGTACCGGCGGCATGTACTACCCCGGAGCCTTTACCGGGGACGATGTAGCCGGCCAAGTCGGCGAGGTCGGTCAGATGCCGGAAGAACCCGCGCCAGGGCAGGTATTCGCCGAACGGCTGCACGATCCGCTTGTCGTGGCGGTCACCGGGTCCGCCCTTGGGGCTCCACACGATGACGGTGTTGGTTTGGGCCGGTGCATCGCCCGGCCGGCCGGCGATGTCGAGCACAGTGCCGACCAGGATGGGCGCTTTGATCGCCTCCACGGCCACCGAAATCTCCTGCGCCGCTTCCGGATTGAGCAGCGGGTCGATCTCCGACGCGTCCTCGGGCCAGACGACGAAGTCGGGTTGCGGGGCGCGACCGGCTCGCACGTCCTCGGCCAGCTTGCGGGTCTCCCGGACGTCGTTGCCCAGCACCGCAAGACGCTGCGCGTTGAACTCCAGGCCGAGCCGAGGCACGTTGCCCTGCACCACCGCCGCCGTCACGCTGGGCTCGTTGCCGGATCCGGTGCCGGAGTGGCGCACCTGCGGCGAGACGGCAGCCGCGACGAAGAACACCAGGCAGATGCAGAACGCGGGCAACACGACCGCAGGCGGTGCGTCGGCCGCCTCGTCGTCAGCTCCGGCGTGCCGCCGACGGGATGCCAGCCACCACGACACGGTCTCCATCGCGAACGCGGCGGCGCTGCAACCGGTCAGCACGATCGCCAACGAGAGCAGCGGGACGCCACCCAGCCGGACCAGCGGCAAGAACGGGCCGGAGGTCTGACCGGCAGCCACCACGCCCCACGGGAAGCCGCCGAAGGGAATGGTCGACTTCAACCACTCCTGCGCCGCCCACAGCACGGCGAACCAGATCGGCCATCCGGGCAGCCGCCGCACCACGACAGCCCCCAGACCGAAGATCCCCGGGAACACTGCGCACAACAGCACCAGCGCCAGCAGCGGCATGGCGCCGACGAGGATGCTGATCCACCGGATCAGCGGCAGGTAGAACGCCAAGCCGAACAGGAAGCCATAACCGAACCCGCCGACCGGCGTGGTGGCCGGGCGGGTCAGCACCCAAGCCAGCACGGCGAACGCGATGACGGCGGCCCACCACCAGTTGAACCGCGGATAGCTCGCGCAGAGCAGCAAACCGGCGAGAATCGCGGCACTCAGCCTGGTCAACCGCGGCCGGAGCCATCTGCCTGCTTGTGGCACCCGAATCCGCGTTTCACGGACTAGCCAAGCCACCAGAACTGCGGACAGGTACACCAGGCGCTGCCACACATACTTACCGACACGGACGGCCTGGTCGCGCAACTCCGCCAGCCGGTCATTGCCGACGACGGGCGGTTCGGCGTCCTGCGATTCGACATCAGCGACGTCGGCGTCCTCGTCGGCGGGATCGACGTCGCGGACCGCCGGGATCACCCCGGTGACCTCGGCATCTGCTGCGCCGGCCGGGACGGGGATTTGTCCGGTGCTGTCGTCGTCTTTGACCGTCGGGAAGACGTCGGTGTCTTCGGCGGGCCGAACTCGGCGGTCGAACCGACCGATGCCTCTAACCATGAATCACTGCGCCTCGATGCACGGTCTGCCGACATCGGGGCAACGAGTCGGTCGGGCCGAGCCGCGGCAACACCGGCACCCGCGACCGCGGATCGGTGGACCACCGGCGCACGGCGTCACTCGGCACACTGACATCGAGCTCGCCGACGTCCCACACGGCGTAGGAAGCGGGAGCGCCCGGGACCAGGCTGCCGATCAGCTCGTCACGGGTACCGCCGGCCCGCCAGCCGCCGCGGGTGGCGGCGGCGAATGCAGCGCGCGCGGAGATCGAGCTGTCCGGCGTCTGGTGGTTGACGGCTGCGCGGATCGTCGCCCAAGGGTCGAGGCCAGTCACCGGGGCGTCGGATCCGAACGCGAGGGCCACGCCTTGGGATGCTAGCAGCGCAAACGGGTTGAGACGCGCCGCTCGATCGATCCCGAGACGGCGGGCATACATGCCGTCGTGGCCGCCCCAAAGGGTGTCGAAATTGGGTTGCATGCTGGCCATCACCCCCCACGCGCCGAGCTTGGCCGCCTGGTCGGCGGTCACCATCTCGAGGTGCTCCAACCGGTGGCCACAGCGAGCCACCGCGGGCACGCCGAGGTCGTCGACGATCTGTTCCAAAGCCGCGACGACGCTGGACACCGCGGCGTCGCCGATGACGTGGAATCCGGCCGTCACGCCGGCTTCGGTGCACGCCCGCAGGTGCGCGGCGACGGTCTCGCCATCCACGTAGCAGGCACCACATTCGTCGTCGTCGGCGTCGTCGTACGGCTCATGCAGCCAGGCCGTCCGCGACCCCAGTGCGCCGTCGACGAACAGATCTCCGGCCAGCCCGTCCGCACCGGTGTCGTCGAGCAGCGCCCGCGCCTGAGCCGGGCTGGTCACCGCCTCACCCCAGTAACCGATCACCTCGACGCCGTGGGCGCGCAGCGCCCGCAGTTCGAGCCAGTCCTCCAGCCCACCGATCTGCGGGCCGGCGCATTCGTGTGCGGCGACGATCCCTTGCGCGGCAAGGGCGTCCAGCGCGGCCAGCCGAGCGTCGGCTCGCTGACCGTCAGTCAACAGACCACGCGCGGCGGAGCGGACCGCATGGTGGGCGTCGCCGACCAGCGGTCGCTGTTCGTCGAAACCGGGCGCCGACGCCAGCCCTTCGACGCGCTGCCGCAGACCGCTCGACGCCAGCGCCGAATGGACGTCGACGCGCGCCAGGTAGGCGGGCCGACTGCCGAGCACCGCATCGAGCTCTGCGGTGGTTGGCACCGTGTCCTGCGGCCACGACGACTCGTCCCAGCCGTGACCCCACAGCGGTTGGCCGGGGTGCGCCGCCGCATAGTCGGCGATCAGTTGCAGGCAGTGCGATCGCGATGTCGAGGCCCGCAGGTCCAGACCGGTGAGGGTCAGCCCGGTCGCGGTGAGGTGGATGTGGCTGTCGACGAAGGCCGGCGCGACGAAGCCACCTTCGAGATCGGTGACGTCCGCGCCGGCGAACTCTTCTCGAGCGACGTCGTCACTGCCCAGCCACACCACGGTGCCGTCGCGCACCGCCATCGCGGAGGCGTCGGGATGGGTCGGGCTGTGCACCCGGCCGTTGACCAGCAGAGTGGTCGAGACGTTAGTCACGCCGCAAAACCTACGGGGTTGGTGGAGGGGTTACTCAGGCCGCAACGGCAGAGCCGGCGGGTCTACAAACTCAGTGACGTCTTCGACATCTAAGACCTCGCCGTCGATGTAGTCGGGCCGCGGTCGGTGGTCGAATCGGTCGGCCCCGACGGTCGCGACGGTGATCAGCGGGAACCGCCGACCGATGCCGCGGACAGCCATCGCAGCCAGCACGGGGCGCGCGGCAGCGCGGGTCGGCGGCAGCAACAGCAGCAGCCCCGCGGCGCTGGTCACCAGGCCCGGCACCACCATCAGCAGCGTTCCCACTGCGACCGCCATGGTGTCGGCGGCCAAGCGCGGCTGGTCAGCGCTCAACCCGGATCGCAGCCGCGCGAGCTGGAGTTTGAGTTGCGAACCCGCCAGCGCCAGCCCCGCGGCGAACGCGGCCAACAGCAGCAACAACGTCCACCCGAGCCCGATCGTCGACGCCAGCGCCACCACCACGGCGAGCTCGGCGATCACATAGACCAGAAACAGTCTCGACACCATGAGATGGCAACGTCGCGGACGGTCACCGGAGTTCCGCGTACCGCGGTCGCACGGTTAGATGGCCTCGTGACGACAATCGAGATCGACACCCCGGCCGGCCCGATCGACGCCCTGCTCGACATCCCCGACGGCCAGGGCCCCTGGCCAGGCGTGGTCGTGATTCATGACGCTCTCGGCTACGGACCGGACAAAGAATCGATCAACAGCCACATTGCTGCGGCCGGATACGTCGCGCTGACGCCGAATTTGTTCGCCCGCGGCGGCTGGGCGCGATGCATCACCAAGGTGATGCGCGAGCTGCTGACCAAACGCGGACGGTCGCTGGACGATGTGCTGGCTGCCCGCGACCACCTCAAGGCCCTGCCGGAATGCACCGGCCGCGTTGGCATCGCCGGGTTCTGCATGGGCGGGCAGTTCGCATTGGTTATGTCGCCCAAGGGTTTTGACGCTTCTGCGCCGTTCTACGGTGCGCCACTCCCGCGTGAACTCAGCGAAACGCTCAACGGGGCATGTCCGATCGTCGCCAGCTTCGGCAGCCGGGACCCGCTGGGCAGAGGGGCGCCCGAGAAGCTGCAGCGGGTTCTCGAGCACAAAGGCATCGCCAACGACGTGAAGTCCTATCCGAAGGTCGGACACAGTTTCGCCAACAAGCTTCCTGCCCAGCCGCTATTGCGCATCGGCGGATTCGGCTACAACCAGGCCGCCACTGAGGACGCGTGGGCCCGCGTCTTCTCGTTCTTCGGCGAACACCTGCACAGCTGATTCAGGCTGGGCGTACTTCCAGCCCGACGTTGTTCTTCATGCCGCCGCGCAGCTTGCTGAACAGGTTGAACACCTTGCCGACAATGCCGTACTCGCGGCCGATCGCGTCATAGACGAGACCGGTCTGCGACGTGTCCAGGATGGCCGCCGTCGCGTCGATGGCCTCACTTTTCGGGTGTCCCTGCATGTCGCAGATCGCCAGGGTGACGCGCGGCGTGTTGCGAATCCGCTTGACCTTCCACGACTTTCCCTGGGTGATCATCAGCAGGCGATCGCCGTCGTTGGCCGCCCAGATCGGGGTGGGCTTGGGCCGACCGTCCTTGGTGAACGTGGTCAACAGGACATACTGCGCCTTGGCGACATCTGCGAAGCTCGGAGCCACCGGGCCAGTCTAGCCAGGGCTCGTCGCGGCGTCCGAGATGGTTGCCGGCGCACCGGTCGTCCTGATCCCCTGGCCTTGTCAAACTCGGCAAACTCGCGGGCTGCGGGCGGTAGGCTGCCGGGCCATGGCACTCAAAATGGGTTTGCTGTGACGGCCCCGGCACCGACGGTCGTGTACGACAACACGACCAATGACAACGGCAACACGGTTGCTACCGGACCGGACGGTGCTTCCGGTAGCCAAGTCACCCTCAGCGGCAGCGCCCGCGTCGTCACCGATTTTCTGTTCGGCTACGTCGTCGACAACGACGCAACCGCCACGGTGAAGTTCTGGGCAAACGACGGGGCGAAAGGCGCACCTGGTACGTGCCTTTACAGCAGCGGCAAGATCGACGTGCCCGCCGGCAACCCGATGGTCAGGACCATGTCGTCGTTGTCCGTTGAAGTGCCCGACACGTTCACCTGGACGGTTCGCAGCCACACGGTCAATCTGATCGGGTACGGCCCCGCGACTGTCGGCTCCTTCGGTCCGGCCTGGTATTCCGGACCTGTGCGAAATGAGAACGAACAGGTCATCGGGATCTGGTGGTACAAGAACGATCCGTACAAGGGCGGACTGGAGGCTCGCATCAGCGCCCGCAAGCCACTGCCGCGTCCCGACTGGTCGGAACAGATCGTCGGCCAGATCCTCGAGGGCGTCATCAACGACGGTGGTGGGCTGGTGCTGGTGGGCGGCCACCTCGTGCGAGTGCCGCCACGCGAACCCGTCGAGGCGATCCTTGCCGCGCTGCCGACACAACTCGCGCGGCGACTCAGGCCCTTGCTCGACGCAGCGCCGCAGGGCGACCTGCCTCAGTTGGCCCTGCGTCAGCGACTGACACAAGCGATCAACCAGTATCAAGCGCAATCCCCCGGCTAAGCACCGCGAATCTGACTGCGGCCCTTCACGATTCGTGACCCATAGCCTGCCAGCGCCGGGGATCATCGGTTACATGGTGTCGGCCATCGCCATGTGCCCCTCGAACCCAAGCGATATCGCCATGGCGCGGTAACGATCGACGAAGTCGCGGTAGGCCGCGTCGTCTGCGCGGGCCCGTGCCAGCAGCGCCCGCAGCCTCAACAGCGTTACGTCGTAAAGCACAAAGCCGGGCTCGACGGGCACGGCCGCCAGTCGTTCGGTCGCGGCTTGCGCTTCGGCCTTGTCGGCGTTGGCTCCACGCTGCAGCAGGGTTTCGACCAGGGCGGTGACGGCGGCTCCGAGATGAATGACGTCGCCGATTGCGAATTCGTGGTCTACGACGGTCCGAAGGATCTCGATAGCGCTATCGGGATCGCCACTGCGTGCTTTTTCCTTAGCCATTTCCAAATCGATCAGCGGCAACCGGCCCAGTAGGAACCGCTTCTCCAACAACGCATCACGGGCCACGGCGAGTTGCTGGAACCCTTCGCTGCGTTGCGGACCGTCAGATTGGGCCAAGACGAGGCCGCGTAGCAGTCGAGCAGCCGTCAGCGCGTAATCGTCGCCTCGCTGTTCCGCCTGTCTCAACGTTTCTGAGGTCGCCTCCAGCATGGAGTTGCCGAAGCGCAGCAGCCCATTCAGTATCCCCAAGATGTATATGTAGAGGAACTCGATGACGGCACGGCCGCCGGGATTGATCTCGCGGCACATCGCCGCCGACCGCTCGATCTCACGCTTCCAGCCAGCCTGACCCAAAGTTGCGCTGGCGGCGGCCCGGAGCATCAGCGTCAATATCAGCGGCGTTTCAATGATGAGGTCGCCCATGTGGGGGTCATCGCCGGCCAGATCAATCAGGCGCTGTGCCAGCCGCAGACCCTCGTTGGTCTCTCCTAGGCTGAATTTTGGAGGCAAAGCCGTCCACAGCAACGCGACCGTCAATGTCGGGTCGCCGATCGAATCCAGCAGCGGTTCGAGCTCGAAAGCCAATTGGGACGCCTCGCGATAGTGCTCGTTGTCAGCAAGTGCGTTGATCTGGCCGGCCATCGCGGTGGCGAGTGACACTTGGTCACCGGCCGCGGTCGCCATCTGGCGGAGCTCATCGAACCCGCTGTCGGCGATGTTGCCCCCGGCGCGCCACGCCGTCGCACACAGGCGAGCTCGTGGCGCAATGCGCATCTCGGTGCGACCAGGATCATCGACCGACAGCCGGTCGGCAATCTGGCGTGCTCGCTGCCAGCTGATCCACGCCGCACCAATATCGCGATACGCCCGCAACCACGTGCCCGCCCGCATGTGCCAACCAAACGCTTCAACCAGTTCACCGGCGGCCTCCAGATGCTCGGCAATCAGGGGCCCATTCTCGTCATTCTGCTCGATGATCGCCGCCAGCCGCCGGTGCAGGTCGGCGCGGTCCGACCTGAGTTGTGATTCGTAGGCCACGGTGCGAATCAGCGGATGCCGGAAGGCATATCCGGCGCGAGGCGTGAACGTCACCTGATCGATGAGTTCGGCCGCGATGAGAGTCGTCACGCCCGTGTTGTCGACGAGGCGGCCGAGCAGTTCCTCGTCGAACCTCAGGCCGATCACCGCGGCCGCGTTCAGCATGTGTTTTGCAGCTGGGTCGAGCCGGTCGATACGCGCAGCGATCGCTGCCTGCACGCTGGCCGGCACCTGCAGCTCGGCGACCTCGTCCGGACACACGTACGCGCCCCGGCCGCCGGAGAGCACGCCGCGGTCGGCGAGATCATGGACGATCTGCTCCGCGAAAAACGGGTTGCCGGATGCCCTTTCGCCGATTTGGTCAGCTAGTCCGCCAACTGAAGGGTGCGATCCGAGCAATTCCCCGATCAACGTAGATGCTTGCGAATGATCCAGCGGTGCAAGCGCGATCGTTTGCCCGCCCGGCGTCCTGCTGAGCGCACCGCGGTATTCGGGACGGTAGGTGACCAGCACCAGTGAGCGCGTCTGGGGAACCACCGCTAGGAAATCAGCCAGCATCGATTCGCCGGCTGGGTCGATCCAATGCGCATCCTCGATGACATAAACCCGCGGTGTCGAGCGTGCCAGCGCGGCCGTGTTCATCAGCGCGGTCAGTCGTCGCCGCCGAGCATCAGGTGCGATATTCGGCACCTCGGCTGCAGGATCGTGGATCCCGAGTAAGTCGTCGAGAAGCATAAGATCGGCGGAATCCGCATTCGGCAATTGGATTCGTACCCGCGTCCGCGCTTCCTCATCGTCGACATCGACTATTCCCAGTATCGCCCGCAACAGCCTCGTCACGGCGTGGAAGGCGATTTCGCTGGTATGAGACTCGCAATAGGTCGAAAAGACCTGTACGCCAGCGCTATCGGCAATCGAGATCGTCTCGGCGACGGTGCGGCTCTTGCCAATGCCTGGCGGGCCGACGACACCTGCCACGCAGCCATGTCCACCGATCGACCGATCCAGCATCGCCCTCAGAGCGTCCAGTTCCCATTCGCGGCCCACCAGACGCACCGCATGTGGGCCGATCCGCTCCGGCTGTGCAGCCAAAGCGATCAGACTGCACGCGGGTACCGGATCGGCGGCGCCCTTGATCCGCACCAGCTCCGGTTCGCCGAGTACTGCCATGGCCCCGAGAAGCCGTGCGGTGGACTCGCTCAGCATCACACCGCCCGGCGCCGCCACCGACTCCATGCGCTGCGCCATGCCGACGTGAGTCCCCACCGCGGTGTAGCCGAGAGCGCCGGAACCGATCTCGCCGGCGATCACTTCGCCCGAGTTCAGCCCGACCCGCAGCTGCAGCCTCACAGCGTCCCGACTGTCGACTTCGACCGCTAGGCGCTTGGCTTCCTCCTGAATACCCAACGCCGCCAAACATGCGCGGAAAGCATGGTCCTCCAGCGCTACTGGTGCGCCAAAGAGCGCCATGACACCATCGCCGGTGAACTTATCGATGGTCCCGCCATAACGCTTGACCACAACCGACGCGCGATCGACCAGCTGCGTCATGATCTCCCGCAACCGCTCCGCACCGACCGCAGCTGCGATATCCATTGAATGCACGACGTCGGCAAACAACACAGTTGCCTGCTTGTACTCCGCGGCCTTAGCCGATGCCGCCAGCGGTGATCCGCACTCGTCGCAGAACTTGGCGTTGACCCGCAACGCAGTGCCGCACGCTGCGCACTCGCTCACGGGTCTATCGTGGCATCGCCAGCGCGCGCGCAGTGGCTCTTCGTAATTCAGCGCGGCATCCGGCGCCAGATGAACTGCGGAAGTAGCCGCATCACCGCCGACGCGGGCCCCAACGCCCAAGGGATCCAAACCGTCCGGTGGCCCTTGGCCAGCGCACGCGCCGTCGCCGCCGCAACCTGCGACGGCGTGCTGGACAGCGGTGCCGGCGTCATACCCTCCGTCATCCGGCCGATGACGAAACCGGGCCGGACGATCAGCAGCCGCACGCCGGTGCCGTGCAGCGCGTCGGCCAGCCCGCTGGCGAACCCGTCCAGGCCCGCTTTCGCTGAGCCGTACACATAGTTGGCCCGACGCACCCGCGCACCGGCGATCGAGGAGAACACCACCAGCGTTCCCTGGCCGGCCTCCCGCATCGCGCCGGCCAGATGGGTGAGCAGGCTGACCTGCGCGACGTAGTCGGTGTGCACGACGGCCACCGCGTGCGCGGCGTCGACCTCGGCGCGGCCCTGTTCACCGAGAATTCCGAAGGCCAGCACCGCGGTGTCGATCGGACCGTGTTCGGCGATGATCGACGCCACCAACGGGCCGTGCGATTCGACGTCGTCAGCGTCGAATTCGCGGCTGAACACCGCCGCCGCGCCGGCGGCCAGTATCACCGCGGTCTGTTCGCCGAGCCGGTCGGCGTTTCGTGCCGCCAGCACGACGGACGCGCCGGGAGCGAGTCGCACCGCGAGCTCGGTGCCGATTTCGCTGCGGCCGCCGAGAATCAGCACCGTATGTGCGCCCGTGTCATCCACGGCTGCGATTATCACCTGCGCTAGCGTGAGCGGTGATGGCGAACTCCACGGCCCGGCTGACCAACGACGCGCTGGCGTTTCTGACCGAGCGCCATCTCGCCATGCTGACCACTCTGCGCCCCGACAATTCGCCCCATGTTGTGGCGGTGGGCTTCACCTTCGACCCCAACACGCACATCGCCCGGGTGATCACGACCGGTGGCTCGCAGAAGGCGGTCAACGCCGAGCGCGGCGGGGTCGCCGTGCTCAGTCAGGTCGACGGCGCCCGCTGGCTGTCACTGGAAGGTCAGGCCAGCGTCAACGGCGAGACGAACGCTGTGCGCGACGCGGAGCTGCGCTACGCCCAGCGTTACCGCACACCGCGAGAGAACCCGCGACGGGTCGTCATCGAGGTGCATGTCGAGCGGGTGCTGGGGTCCTCGGATCTATTGGCCCGCAAAGCCGACTAGCCCGCTAGACGAGCGTCGCGCCGGGCGCGCGAATCACCAACGGCACCGCCGGGAAATACGCCGCCATCTCCGGCCGAGATTTGGCCAGCGCTGCGGTGCCGTAGCCCCGATGCCGGTAGTGCGGGTGAATCCAGATGCGGACGTGCACTTCGTGTCCCTCGAGCTCGCCGAACACCATGCCGACCTTCTCGTCACCGTCGACCGCGACGAACCAGGCGGCCTCTTCGGCCTCGAATCGGTTCTGCGCCGAACGGATTTCATCGTCCAGGCCACCGGCCGGGGCGCCGGAGCCGTCACCCTTGGCGCCGACCTCCTCGGTGCGGGCAGCGAAGATATCGCGATCGGAGCTGCCGGAAAAGACGCGAAGCGCCAAGGTTTCACCCGCGCTGGCCGGTCGGTCTTTGAAGGTGAAGCTCAAGATGTTGTTCAGATCCTCGAGCTCGGCGACGATCTTCTTACGCGAATCCTTGGTCAGCTGATCGAACGACATGCCGATCACCGCTTCGGCGCCCAGCCGTGAGGTGTCCAGCAGTTCGACGATGCCGTCGACCGCCGACGGCCGGTCGTCGGCCTTCACGATCAGGTCGAGCACTTCATGACGACGTTCCAGCGCGTTCATCAGTGCGTTGGTGATCTCTCGGCGGGCGGCGGCGCGGTCGTGATCGGTCATCGCACGAGCCTAATACTCCGGCGGCGTTCAGCGCCTGCCTTGACGGTACCTAAACGGGCACCACGATCAGGTCGTGCGGACGGTGGTTGACCGGCTGGGCGCCGTCGTCGGCCACCACCACGATGTCTTCGATGCGAGCACCCCACCGGCCCGGGAAATAGATCCCGGGCTCGACGGAGAACGCCATGCCCGCCTGCAGCGGCAGATCGTTGCCGGCGACGATGTACGGCTCCTCGTGCACCGACAGTCCGATGCCGTGGCCGGTGCGGTGCACGAAGTAGTCGGCGAGCCCGGCTTCGGCCAGCACGTCGCGGGCGGCGGCGTCGATCTGCTCGGCGGTGACGCCGGGGCGTACGGCCTCGACCGCCGCCCGTTGCGCTTGCTGCAGCACTGAATACTGTTGTGCAACTTCAGGACTGGGCTCACCGATGCTGTAGGTGCGGGTCGAGTCGGAGTTGTAGCCGGGCTCGTAGGCGCCGCCGATATCGACGACGACGATGTCACCGGCGCGAATTTCGCGATCCGAGTATTCGTGGTGCGGGTCCGCGCCATGCGGACCGGAGCCGACGATGACGAACGCCACCTCTGAATGTCCTTCGGCAACAATGGCTTCGGCGATGTCAGCGGCGACGTCGGCCTCGGTCCGGCCGGGCACCAGGAGTTCCGGCACCCGGGCGTGCACCCGGTCGATCGCCGCACCCGCCTTGCGCAGCGCATCGACCTCGGCTGCGTCCTTGACCATCCGCAGTTCCCGCAACACGTCGGTGGCCAATACCGGCAGCACGCCAAGAACATCGGCCAGCGGCAACAGGTGCAGCGCCGGCATCGAATCGGTGACCGCCGTGGCCGCCGGAGCCCCACCCATCGCGGCGGCGACCAGCTGGTAAGGGTCGTCGCCGTCGACCCAATCCCGCACTACCAGGCCGAGATCGGTGACTGCGGACTGCTTCAGCGACGCCAACTCCAGCCGTGGCACCACGATGGTCGGGTCACCGGAGACCGGTAGCACCAGCGCGGTGAGGCGCTCGAAAGTCTGCGCGCGCGAGCCGATCAGATACCGCAGGTCATAGCCCGGGGTGATCACCAGACCGGCCAGGCCCGCCTTGGCGGTGGCGGCCGTCGCTGCCGCCACCCGGCGGCGGTAGACCTCTGCGTCGAAGCGGTCAGAACCCATGACAGTCAGGTTAACTGTGCGGCTGGCAGGATGACGGACATGTCCGCACCGCTGCTGCTGCTCGACGGCGCCAGCATGTGGTTTCGGTCGTTCTTCGGCGTCCCGGCCTCGATCACCTCGCCCGACGGCCGGCCGGTCAACGCGGTCCGCGGCTTCTTGGACTCGGTGGCCACCGTGATCACCCGACACAAGCCCGGCCGGTTGGTGGTCTGCCTGGACCTGGACTGGCGCCCGCAGTTCCGGGTCGATCGCATCCCGTCGTACAAGGCCCATCGGGTCGAAGAGGAGAACCCCGGCGGGCAAGCCGATGTCGAGGAGGTTCCCGACGATTTGTCGCCGCAGGTCGAGATGATCGCCGAGCTCCTCGACGCGTTCGGCATCTGCACCGGCGGCGCCGAGGGTTTCGAAGCCGACGATGTGATCGGCACACTGGCCGCCCAAGAGGGCCGCGACCCGGTGGTCGTCGTCAGCGGCGACCGCGACTTGCTGCAGGTGGTCCGAGACGAGCCAGTCGAGATACGGGTGCTCTACCTCGGACGCGGCCTGACCAACGCGACGCTGATGGGACCGGTCGAGGTCGCCGATCGCTACGGCGTGCCGGCCCATCGGGCCGGCGAAGGCTACGCCGAGCTGGCGCTGCTGCGCGGTGATCCGTCCGACGGGTTGCCGGGCGTTCCCGGTATCGGCGAGAAGACCGCAGCCACGCTATTGGCGCAGTACGGCTCACTGGCAGCAATCCTGGCCGCCGTCGACGATCCGAAATCGTCACTGGCCAAAGGCGTTCGGGCCAAGCTGCGGGCGGCCACCGACTACATCGAGGTCGCCGGAACGGTGGTGCGGGTGGCCACCGATGCGCCGGTCACGTTCTCGACGGCCACCGATGCCTTGCCGTTGGTGGCGGCCGACCCGGCGCGGGTGGCTGAACTCGCGACCCAACTGGGCGTCGGGTCATCGATCGCGCGGCTGCAGAAGGCGCTCGACGCGCTGCCCTGAGACGGCGTTACTTGGGCCGACCCACTTCGTAGGTGCCCTTGTTGTCCTGGAAGGTCGCGGTCACCGAACGCTTAGTGCCGTCGATGCTGACGTCGCAGTCGAAGCTGGCGCCCTTTTTGACAGTCGGATTCTGACCGTTGTTGCACTTGACGTCTTTAACGTTCTTCGCGCCGTAGCCGTTGGCGCTATCGGTCAGGATCTGCTGCACGCCGGCATTGGCTTTGCTGACGTCCAGCTTGGTGGTCACGAAGAAACCGGGCGCCCAGAAGCCCAGTACCAGGATTATCGCGATGGCGACGGCGGCAATCACACCGAGCACCGAGCCGACCATCGCCTTCGAACGCTTCGGGCCGGCTGGCGGCTGGCCGTAGGCACCCGGGTACTGGCCGTACTGGCCGGGTTGGGGGTACTGGCCGGGTTGCCCGTACTGACCCGGCTGGCCGTACTGGCCCGGCTGACCAGGCTGACCGTACTGGCCCGGCTGGGGCTGGCCGTATTGGCCCGGCTGCTGCGGGTAAGCGGCGGTCTGGCCGCCGTACTGGTCCTGCTGCGGGTAGCCCTGCGGATAGGACTGGGAAGGCGGGTAGTACGGCGTGGGCGGCTGCTGGTACTGCCCGTATTCAGTGGGCGTGTACGCGGGTGCCTGCCAGGTCTGTTGCTCTCCGGTGGCCTGCCAGCCCTGGTCGCCGGAGGATTGCTGCCAAGGTGACGCGTGCTGGGTGTGGTCCTCGCCGGATTGCTGACCTTCAGCCTGCGTCGGCTGCCACGGCTGGGTCGGGTCGGGTCCCTGCGGTCCGCTCATCGTGTGTCAGTCCTCTCAGTGCTGCTTGCAGTCCTCGCGCCGGTCGTCGTGTGCAACCGTAGCTTCGGCACAGCCTACCCGGCGTCAACTGCTACGACGCCGCGCCGAATCGCGTCGATCGCGCGTTTCGCGGTGACCCGCAGCTCCGGCTGGGGGGCGGCATTGCGGACCTGGTCGAGCAGGTCAAGCACCTGCCGGCACCAACGCACGAAATCCCCCGGCGACAGGGGCGAACCGTTGCCCTCGTTATCGGAGGCCGCCAGCGCGGTGACGAGGTCGCCACTGCTGGCCCAGCGGTAGATGGCCGCGACGAACCCGTCGTCGGGCTCGCGGCTCAGCGTGATGCGATGGCGATGCTCGTCGGCGCGCAGCTCCGCGGACAGCCGCCGCGTGCGAGTCAGCGCTTGCCGTAACTGCGCGGTCGGCACCTGCTCGTTGCGCGGCGCGCCGGGGCCGTCACCGCCCCGCGTTTCGTAGAGCACCGCCGAGAGCACGGCAGCCAACTCCGCATCCTTGAGTCCCGTCCATGCGTCACTGCGCAGACATTCGGCGACCAGAAGATCGCTCTCGCTGTAGATCCGGGCCAGCAGCCGGCCGTCGTCGGTCACCGTGGGAGTGCCATCGGTGAGCTCGATGAAGCCGCGCTCGGTGAGCAGTCCCACGATCCGGTCGAAGGTGCGGGCCAGCGAGTTGGTGGCGGCGGCGACTTTCTTCTGCAGCGCGGCGTTCTCGCGTTCCATCCGCAGGTAGCGCTCGGCGACTCGGACCCGGGTTTCCCGGTCGGTTTCGCGGTGGACCGGATGGCGACGCATCTTTTCGCGCAGCGCCGCCAGCTCGGGGTCGGCATCGCGGCTCTCGCTGCGCTTGCCTCGTCGCTCACCCGTAGCCGACAATCCTGCGGCCGCCGAACGGAGCGCCGACGCCAAGTCGCGACGGACCCGGGGTTGCCGGTGTTCGACCCGCTTGGGCAATGTCATCGACCCGACCGGCGCCGACTCGCCGGAATAGTCAGCTGAGGAAATCCTTCCGGCCCAACGGTTTTCGGTCAACACCAATGGTCGCGGGTCGGTGCTGTCGCGGGCCGCTTCCAACACGACGGCCAGTCCGCCGCGTCGGCCGTGGGTAATCGTGATGATGTCGCCGCGCCGCAGCCCGGCCAGCGCGTCGTTGACCGCCTCTCGACGTTGCAGTCGCGACGCGCGGGCCTGAGCACGCTCCTGCTGACTGATCTGCTCGCGCAACCGGGCGTATTCGAGGACGGGAGCATCGTGTCCACCGAACTCGGCGGCGGCCTCGTCGAGCAGGTGCTGGCCGCGCTCCACGCCGCGGACCAGGCTCACCACCGACCGGTCGGCCTGGTACTGCGCGAACGACTGCTCCAGCAGTCGATGCGCCTGCTCCGGGCCCACGCGGTTCACCAGGTTGATCGTCATGTTGTACGACGGAGCGAACGAGCTGCGCAGCGGGAAGGTGCGGGTGGAGGCCAGGCCCGCGACCTCGGCCGGCGCGCTGGTGTCTTCACCGGGATTCCACAGCACCACGGCGTGGCCCTCGACATCGATGCCGCGTCGGCCGGCCCGGCCGGTGAGCTGGGTGTACTCGCCGGGTGTCAGCGGGAGGTGTTGCTCACCGTTGAACTTCACCAATCGTTCGAGCACCACGGTGCGGGCGGGCATGTTGATGCCGAGTGCCAGTGTCTCGGTGGCGAAGACGGCCCGGATCAGCCCGGCGGTGAACAACTCCTCGACGGTGTGCCGGAATACCGGCAGCAACCCGGCGTGGTGGGCGGCGATGCCGCGCAGCAGCGCCTCGCGCCACTCGTAGTAGCCGAGCACATCGAGGTCGGCGTCGTCGAGGTCGCCGCAGCGGTGGTCGATGACCTCGGCGATCTTGGCCCGATCCTCTTCGGTGGTCAGCCGCAGCGACGAGCGCAGGCATTGGCCTACCGCCGCATCGCAGCCGACCCGGGAGAACACGAAGGTGATCGCCGGCAACAGGCCGTCGGCGTCCAGCAAGCGGATCACGTCAGGCCGCGACGGCGGCCGGTAGAAACCCGACCGGCCCGGGCGTCCCGAGCCTCCCCGACCGCCTTGGCGGCGCGGGGCATGCCAGTCCGACAGCCGATCGGCCTCACGGCGATGGGCGATGTGGCGCAACAGGTTCGGGTCGACGATCGACTGTTGCCGCTCCCCCGGCTCGTGCGCAGCGTAATCGAAAAGATCGAAAAGTTGCTTCCCGACCAGCATGTGCTGCCACAGCGGAACGGGCCGGTGGTCGTCGACCACCACCGAGGTGTCGCCACGGACGGTCTGGATCCAGCCGCCGAACTCTTCGGCGTTACTCACCGTCGCCGACAAGCTGACCAGGCGCACGTCGTCGGGCAGATGCAGGATGACCTCCTCCCACACCGCACCGCGCATCCGGTCGGCGAGGAAGTGCACCTCGTCCATCACCACATACGAAAGTCCCCGCAGCGCAGGAGAATCCGCATACAGCATGTTGCGCAGCACCTCGGTGGTCATCACCACCACCGGGGCGTCGGCATTCACTGACACGTCACCGGTGAGCAGACCGATCTGATCCTTGCCGTAACGCGCCACGAAATCGTTGTGTTTCTGGTTGCTCAGCGCCTTCAACGGCGTGGTGTAGAAGCATTTCCCGCCGGACGCCAGCGCCAAGTGCACCGCGAATTCGCCGACGACGGTCTTGCCAGCCCCGGTCGGCGCGCACACCAGAACACCGTGGCCGCTCTCCAGCGCCGCACACGCCCGACGCTGAAAGCCGTCGAGCTCAAACTCCAATTCCCCAGTGAACCGCGCTAATTCGCCCGCGGCGGGCGCGTCAGGTGATGTCGTCATGAGGTCCGGCGATGCTCGACGGCACGCCGACCGTAGAGGGCGGGTCGATGACCGAGGCTTCGTCGTCGGCGAGGGCGGTCAGCGCTTCCCGTCTGGCTTTGCGTTTGTCGTGCACGCGGGCGATCTGGATGGCCAGTTCGAGCAGCAGCGTCAGCGCCAGCCCCAGCGCCGTCATCGAGAACGGGTCGGAACCGGGCGTGAAAACAGCTGCAAACACGAACATCGCGAAGATCAGGCCGCGCCGCCACGACCGCAGCCGCGCGTACGTCAGCACACCGACGAAGTTGAGCATCACGACCAGCAGCGGGAATTCGAAGCTCACGCCGAACACCAGCAGCAGGTTGATCAGGAACCCGAAATACCGGTCGCCGGACAGCGCGGTCACCTGCACGTCGCTGCCGACCGTCAACAGGAAGTGCAGCGCCTTGGCCAGCACCAGGTACGCCAGCACCGCTCCGGTGACGAACAGCAACGCGGCCGGCACGACGAATGCGACGGCGAAGCGCCGCTCCTTCTTGTACAGCCCCGGGGTGATGAACGCCCAGAGTTGGTAGAGCCACATCGGGCAGGCCATCACCACCCCGGCCGTCAACGCGACCTTCAACCGCAACATGAACTGGTCGAAGGGCGCCGTTGCCAGCAACCGGCACTGGCCGTGGGCGATGTCCGCCCGCGCAGAGGGTGGCAACGCACAGTACGGGTGTCGCAGCCACTCGCCCAGGCTTTCCAGCCCGAACACCGGGTGCGAGTACCAGACGAAACCTATCGCCGTGGTGAGCACGATGGTCCCCAGCGAGAGCAGCAGTCGCGCGCGCAACTCGGTGAGATGGTCGACGAGCGACATGGTGCCGTCGGGGTTGGCGCGGCTGCGACGGGAACGCGGATCTAGCCGCCTGAATAAACCGGTGGTGCGCACACTGAATAGGCGCTCGGGCGCCGCGGCGGCGATGCCAGGCTAGGCCGGCCGACCGTCAGCCGCCGGCGGTTCGACCCGCTCGGAATGCACCGGCTGAGCCGGCGCGGCTTGGGTGGCGGACGTTTCGGGTTTGTTGTCGCTTTGCAGTTCGCGGACCTCGGACTTGAAGATCCGCAACGACTTGCCCAGTGAGCGAGCGGCGTCGGGAAGCCTCTTGGCGCCGAAAAGAACAATCACCAGGACCGCGATGATAGCCAGGTGACCCGGAGTCAGAGCATTCACTTTTATTTACCTCCAGATGTCACAACGATGCTACCGCAGCGTTTGGTTCATCAGCCGGACCGCGCCGCGGCCTGGTAGGACTCCAGCGCGGCCGCCGCGGCCTCACGCACCCGCGCGGCCAGCGACTCCGGCCCCAGAACGCGCACCGCCGACCCCATCCCCAGCACCTGACGGGCCATCCAGTCTTCCGAGGCATAGGTCATGGCCGCCTCGCAGTAGCCGTCGGGCAGTTCGTGGAGCAGACGCATCGGGTAGTACTCGAACATCCACGAGGCCTCGGGCGCCAGCTGCAGTGTCGCCGACGGCAGCGACGGGTCGGCGTCGAACAACGACGTGTCCGGCGGCGCCTGGAGCGCGGGTTCCGGTGGCGCAGAGGGCTCGTCGAGCCCGCTGGCGTCGACGATGCGGTCGAACCGGAACAGCCGCACGCCCTCGGCTTCCCGCGACCACGCTTCCAGGTAGCTCTGATCGCCGACCAGCACGATCCGAATCGGGTCGACGATCCGGGTCGACAGCGTGTCGTGCGAGGCGGCGTAGTAGTCGATGCTCAGCGCCCGGCGGTCCCGGACCGCGGCGCGCACCGCGGCGGCGGCCTGACTCTCGACGGGTGCGGGCTCGTCGACCGCGGCGATGTCGTTTCCGTGTCCGACGGCTCCGGCCGCGGTCTCGATTTTGGCGATCGCGCTACGCGCCGCCTCCGGATCGACTACCCCGGGGATGTCGGCGAGTGCGCGCAACGCCACCAGCAGGCCGGTGGCCTCCGGCGAGGTGAGCTGCAGCGGCGTGTCCATCCCCGCGGAGAACGTCACCTCGACGGTGTCACCGGTGAATTCGAAGTCGATCAGGTCGCCCGGGCCGTAGCCGGGCAGCCCGCACAGCCACAGCTGGTCGAGGTCCTCTCCCAGCTGCTTGACCGAAACGCCCAGGTCAGACGCGGCCTGGGCGCGGGTGACCCGCGGGTTGGCCTGGAAGTACGGCACCATGTTCAGCAACCGCACCAGGCGCGTGGACACCGGCGTCATGCCTCCCCCTCTCCAGCGTGGGCGCGCAACCGGCTCAGCACCTCGTCGCGCAGCGAGTCCGGTTCCAGCACCACAGCGTCGGGGCCGTATCCGGCGATGTCGCGCGCCACACGACCGGTAGTTCCGATGTCGAGTTCGATGACGTCGCCGTCGCGGCTGTTCACCTGCCGAGAACCCAGCGATGTCCCGGCGCGCCGCAGCGCGGTTGCCCGCCCGTCGGCGACCCAGACCTGAGCCCGCACGCCCGTCGGTGGGTCACCGACGGCGTTGGCCACGATCTCGCGCAGGTCGGCATCCACGGGCCGGGTGACGGCACCGGCGGGACCGATCGGTGTTACCTCGTCGCCGATCCTGGACAGCCGGAAGGTGCGGGTGGCGCCGCGGTCGCGGTCGTGCCCGACGAGATACCAGCGGCCCTTCTCGGTCACCACGCCCCACGGTTCGACCGTGCGCACGGTGTATGGATCCGTGCGGGACGGCCGGTGCGGAAACTGCACGGCCTGCCCGGCGTCGATCGCCGAGAGCAGCAGTCCTAGAACGTCTTCCGATCCACGTAGTCCCACGCGTCCGGCCGGCGACGCGATGGCAATCGGCGCGAGCGGGTCGACGTCGACGCCCGCGGCGCGCAGCTTGAGCAGCGCACCCTGGGTGGCGGTGATCAATTCCGGCGACTCCCACAGCTGGGTGGCCACGGCGACTGCAGCGGCCTCGTCGCCGGTCAGCTCGACCGCGGGCAGCGCATATGCGTCGCGATTGATCCGGTAGCCCTCGATCGGATCGAACGACGACACCCTGCCGGTTTCCAGCGGGATGCCCAGATCACGCAGCTCATTTTTGTCACGCTCGAACATTCGCGAGAACGCTTCGTCGCTGGCGCTGTCCGCATATCCCGCCACGCTGGACCGGATTTTCTCCGCGGTGATGTAGCTACGGGTGGACAACAATGCGATGACGAGGTTCATCAATCTTTCGACTTTGGAAACCGCCACCCGCACCACCCTAATTGCCGGAATCTCCCGCGGAATTCACCCGGTTCATCCCCGATATGCCCCGGACTGCATCGTCGTCGGGCTACATGCTGGCGATCAGCCGCTTGACCCGCTCGTCGACCGACCGGAACGGATCCTTGCACAGCACGGTGCGCTGAGCCTGATCGTTGAGCTTGAGGTGCACCCAGTCGACGGTGAAGTCGCGGCCTGCGGCCTGGGCGGCGCTGATGAACTCACCACGCAGCCGTGCCCGGGTGGTCTGCGGCGGCTGGTCCACCGCGGCGTCGATCTCCTCGTCGGTGGTGATCCGCGACGCCAGACCTTTGCGCTGCAGCAGATCGAACACGCCGCGGCCGCGCTTGATGTCGTGGTACGCCAGGTCGAGTTGGGCGATCTTCGGGTCGGACAACTCCATGTCGTAGCGATCCTGGTAGCGCTGGAACAACTTGCGCTTGATCACCCAGTCGATCTCGGTGTCAACCTTGGCGAAGTCCTGGCTCTCCACCGCGTCGAGCTGGCGACCCCACAGATCGACGACCTGCTCGATCTGCGGGTTGGACTCGCGGGTCTGCAGATGCTCGACGGCGCGCGCGTAGTACTCGCGCTGGATATCCAGCGCACTGGCCTGACGCCCGCCGGCCAGCCGCACCGGCCGCCGGCCGGTGACGTCGTGGCTGACCTCGCGGATGGCGCGGATCGGGTTGTCCAGCGAAAAGTCCCGGAACGCTACGCCGGCTTCGATCATTTCCAGCACCAATGACGCCGTGCCCACCTTGAGCATGGTGCTGGATTCGCACATGTTGGAGTCGCCGACGATGACGTGCAGGCGCCGATACTTCTCGGCGTCGGCGTGCGGCTCGTCGCGGGTGTTGATGATCGGGCGGCTACGCGTGGTAGCCGAGGAGACGCCTTCCCAGATGTGCTCGGCGCGCTGCGACAGGCAGAAGGTGGCGGCCTTCGGGGTCTGCAGCACCTTGCCGGCGCCGCAGATCAGCTGGCGAGTGACCAGGAAGGGCAACAGCACATCGGAGATCCGGGAGAACTCGCCGGCCCGCACGATGAGGTAGTTCTCGTGGCAGCCGTAGGAGTTGCCCGCCGAGTCGGTGTTGTTCTTGAACAGGTAGATGTCGCCGCCGATGCCCTCATCGGCCAGCCGCTGCTCGGCGTCGATCAGCAGGTCTTCGAGCACCCGCTCGCCGGCGCGGTCATGGGTGACCAGCTGCACCAAACTGTCGCATTCGGCAGTTGCGTATTCGGGATGGCTACCGACGTCCAGGTACAGGCGTGCGCCATTGCGCAGGAAAACGTTGGAGCTGCGGCCCCAGGAGACCACTCGTCGAAACAGGTAGCGGGCTACTTCGTCGGGCGACAAACGGCGATGACCGTGGAAAGTGCAGGTGACACCGAATTCGGTTTCGATGCCCATGATTCGCCGCTGCACAAGTCGAGCGTACTTGCTGAACCCGCAACTGGTGTGCAACCCCCGCCGATGGGTCGGCATCAACCATCGCCGACTCCAGCCGCTCAGGACGAATGCCGCTGCCGTGGAACCACGTTCACGACTCTGCAGTCTCCGGCGCCTCTCCGAACCGGCTCAACGCCAGCGCCGCGAGCACCGCCACCGCGAAACCGGCTTCCACCATCCAGTCCAGACCAGGGCGGGTACGGTCGCCCAGCCACGCCACCCCGACCAGAGCAGGGCCGACGGTCTCGCC
>DATDLZ010000022.1:0-19452 GCA_036519055.1 Mycobacterium sp. | reverse complement strand
GTGGCAACGTGGTTCGTCGCGACTCGAGACGGGTAGAAGAGCCGGCTGACTGAGAATCTCTGAGCATTCTCTCACGCCGCGCCAAGAGTGTTCCGGCGCAAAACATTTCATCGAATGACGTGTACCCGCGTTACGGATGCTGACGGTGTTATGGGTTCGTCGTCGGGGTGGAGAACCAGCGACCGTGTTCAAGGTTATGACCGGCGCGGGTCATCAGGCGTGCGAATATTGGCTGCAGCACAGGGGCTGCCAGTTTGAAGGCAAGTCGCGGCTTGCCGCCGATGGCGACTCGCAGCAAAGTGCCGCCGTGGCCGGCAGACTCGCAGCGGTAGTCCTCAACCCAGGCATGAAACGCCGGTGCGGTCGTGCCAACGACACGGAACGCGAGGCGAGCGCCTTCGTCCCAGACGAGTACCGATTCCTCAATCGTGATGCCGATGAACCGCTTTGTGTAGCGAGACCCAACGCCATGCGGCGCCGGCGTCTGCCAACGGCCAGTTCTGTCGAAGCCGGGGAAGAACTCGCCCCAGTTGGCCGGGTCATGTGCAAGCGCGGCGAATACCTCGCTTGGCGGTCGGTTCACATTGACGGAGGCATAAAGGCGGATTGGAGCGGTGTCGAGGTAATCCAGACCGACGGCTTCGCAGGTGAACATGCGAATTCTCCTATTTCGGCGAGAGTTTTCGCCAACTGACAACCGCAACCACGATCCCGATCAGCGCCGTGATCGGACCAGTGATGGACCAGGTAGTGGTGTTGCTCATCTGGCTACCACCAAGCACTCCGAATCCCTGGAGCGCCCAGATCAGACCGAACAGTGCGAGCATCAACCCGAGTGCGAACGTAACGACGAAAGTCCTTCTCATACAGGAATCTTACGCGCGAATTGGTCAGCTTCTTGCGAAAACGTGGACTGCTAGACCGCCGCACACAGCCCGGATCAGCCGTTTTGTGGCCGGCAATTCACCGGGGGCACAAAGGGAGCGCACACCGGTTGAAAGTATGGCGGGGGATCAGGTCCGTCCCAGATTTCGCTCACCGGGCCATCACTCATCGGAACATTGCCTCGCCCGTAGAGCGATTCGGCGAAGAATGCTTCAGGTCCCCTAATTCGACAGGTGCCAACCGGCAGTCAGTTCGATCTGAATGTTGTCGGGGTCGCGCAGGACGATGAGCGGACCCCCGCGGTCTCCTTGGACGTCCTGAACGCCCGAGTGCGTCACGCCCAGGGCATCAAGGCGATTCGCCCACGCTTCAAGAGCGCCGAGGTCGCTCACACGAAAGGCGACATGGTCGAGTCCGACCCTCCGCTCGTCAAAGGCCGAAGCATCGCCCCCGGCATGCATCACAGCTGTGACAACCAAACCGCAGGGGTGCGCCATCGTCCACGCGCGAAAACCCTCGTGCCCCCATTCTGCGAGAAGCCTGAAGCCCATCACCTCCTGCCACCAGCGCACGGCGCGATCACCGTCGGTCACGGTGAAATCCAAATGCCCGAGCCCGATAATCGCCGGATTCGTCATAGCGGCATTCTGCCGGAGTGAGGCCGTAGGGCGGCGCGCAAAGGATGGGCGCGGCCTGTCCACTTGGGGCGGTGCTGGCACCGGCGAAGACACTGTGAGCTATTCGAACATATATTCGATAAACTGGGTCGGTGGGTTTCAGTAACGGGCCGCCGGGCTGGTCGGAGATGGAGCGGGTGCTCTCCGGCAAACCGCGCCGTTCCGGCACGCCAACCGTGTGGACCCCGGCCGATGAGGCGCCCTGGTCGCGCAAGCGGATGGCATACCAGCCGCCGGACGACGGCCGGCGGATGCGTTCGTCGGTCGCGTATGCCGAGTTGCACGCGCATTCGGCGTACAGCTTTCTCGATGGAGCCAGCGCGCCGGAAGAACTGGTCGAGGAGGCGGTCCGGCTCGGCCTGCGGGCCATCGCGCTGACCGATCACAACGGCCTATACGGGGCGGTGCGGTTCGCCGAAGCGGCGGTGGAGTTGGACATGCGTACGGTGTTCGGCGCCGAATTGTCGTTGGGATCCGGCGCCCGGACCGACGATCCCGATCCGGCGGGTCCGCATCTGCTGGTGTTGGCGCGCGGGCCGGAAGGCTATCGCCGATTGTCGCGGCAGTTGGCCGCGGCGCATCTGGCCGGCGGTGAGAAAGGCAAGCTGAGTTTCGACTTCGATGCGCTCACCGACGCGGCGGGCGGGCACTGGCACATCTTGACCGGTTGTCGCAAAGGCCACGTTCGCTCCGCGCTGGCCACCGGTGGACCGGAGGCGGCCTCGGCGGCGTTGGCCGATCTGGTGGACCGGTTCGGCTCTAACCGGGTGAGCATCGAGCTGACCCATCACGGCTGCCCAGGTGACGACGAAGTCAACGCCGAATTAGCCATACTCGCAAAGCGATTCGGCCTCGGCAGCGTTGCGACCACCGGCGCGCATTTCGCCGGACCGTCGCGGCGCCGGCTGGCGATGGCCATGGGCGCGATACGGGCCAGGAAGTCGCTGGACGAGGCCGCCGGCTGGCTGGCCCCGCTGGGCGGTTCACATCTTCGCTCCGGTGATGAGATGGCACGGCTATTCGCGCAGTGTCCCGACGCGGTGACCGCCGCGGCCGAACTCGGCGAGCAGTGCGCATTCGGTCTGGCGCTCATCGCCCCGAAGCTGCCGCCGTTCGACGTTCCGCCCGGGCATACCGAAGACAGCTGGTTGCGCGAGCTGGCGATGGCGGGGGCTCAGCGTCGCTACGGCCCGCGAGCTCATGCGCGCCAAGCGTATGCCCAGATCGAGCGTGAGCTGGAAATCATTGCCCAACTCCAGTTTCCGGGTTACTTCTTGGTGGTCTACGACATCACCCGGTTCTGTCGGGAGAACAATATCCTGTGTCAGGGCAGGGGATCGGCGGCCAACTCGGCGGTCTGTTATGCCCTTGGTGTCACCGCGGTCGATCCGGTGGCCAACGAGCTGTTGTTCGAGCGGTTCCTGTCGCCGGTTCGCGACGGCCCACCCGATATCGACATCGACATCGAGTCGGATCAGCGCGAAAAGGCCATCCAGTACGTCTACAACAAATACGGCCGCGACTATGCGGCTCAGGTCGCCAACGTGATCACCTACCGCTCCCGGATCGCGGTGCGCGACATGGCTCGTGCCCTGGGTTTCTCGCAGGGACAGCAGGACGCGTGGAGCAAACAGATCAGCCACTGGAGTGGACGCCCGTCGGACATCGAAGATATTCCCAAGCAGGTGATCGAGTTGGCCGAGCAGATCCAGAACCTGCCTCGGCACATGGGCATCCATTCCGGCGGCATGGTGATCTGCGATCGGCCGATCGCCGACGTCTGCCCGGTCGAGTGGGCACGGATGGAGAACCGCAGCGTGTTGCAGTGGGACAAAGATGATTGCGCGGCAATCGGTTTGGTGAAATTCGACCTGCTCGGGCTGGGTATGCTTTCGGCGCTGCACTACGCCATCGACCTGGTGGCCGAGCACAAAGGCATCGAGGTCGACCTGGCCACGCTGGACCTGTCCGAATCGGCGGTGTACGAAATGCTGTCCCGCGCCGATTCCGTCGGGGTGTTCCAGGTGGAATCGCGCGCGCAGATGGCCACCCTGCCACGGTTGCGGCCGAGGGTGTTCTACGACCTGGTGGTCGAGGTCGCGTTGATCCGCCCAGGGCCGATCCAGGGCGGCTCGGTGCACCCGTACATCCGGCGGCGCAACGGCCTCGACCCAGTCGTCTACGACCATCCGTCGATGGAGTCGGCGCTGCGGAAGACGTTGGGAGTTCCACTGTTTCAAGAACAGCTGATGCAGCTCGCGGTGGACTGCGCTGGCTTTTCCGGCGCTGAGGCCGATCAGTTGCGGCGTGCTATGGGTTCCAAGCGGTCGACCGAACGCATGCAACGGCTGCGCGGCCGGTTCTTCGACGGTATGCGGAGAATGCATGGCGCCGACGACGAGGTGATCGACCGGGTCTACGAAAAGCTGGAGGCATTCGCCAATTTCGGTTTCCCGGAAAGTCATTCGCTGAGCTTCGCGTCATTGGTCTTCTACTCGTCGTGGTTCAAGCTGCATCACCCCGCGGCGTTCTGCGCGGCGCTGCTGCGTGCGCAGCCGATGGGCTTCTACTCGCCGCAGTCGCTGGTGGCCGACGCCCGCAGACATGGGGTGACGGTGCACGGTCCGTGTGTGGCCGCCAGCCTGGTGTATGCCACCTTGGAGAACTCCGGAACCGAAGTGCGGCTGGGCTTGGGCGGCGTGCGCCATATCGGGGATGCCCTGGCCGAGAAGTTGGTCGAGGAGCGAAAAACGAATGGTCCCTTCAGTTCTCTGCTGGATATGACGACTCGGGTCCAGCTGTCGGTGCCGCAGACCGAAGCGCTGGCCACCGCAGGCGCGCTGCGCTGCTTCGGGATGTCGCGGCGCGAGGCGCTGTGGGCGGCCGGCGCGGCCGCCACCCAACGGCCGGAACGCCTACCCGGGGTGGGCTCGTCGTCGCACATCCCGTCCCTACCCGGGATGAGCGAGGTGGAGTTGGCCGCGGCTGACGTGTGGGCCACCGGCATCTCGCCGGACAGCTACCCGACCCAATTCCTGCGGTCGGATCTCGACGAGATGGGGGTGGTGCCCGCCGCTGAGTTGTTGTCGGTGCCCGACGGCGACCGGGTGCTGGTCGCCGGGGCGGTCACCCACCGGCAGCGGCCCGCGACGGCTCAAGGGGTGACGTTCATCAACCTCGAGGACGAGACCGGAATGGTCAACGTGCTCTGCACACCGGGGGTGTGGGCGCGGCACCGCAAGCTGGCGCAGACGGCGCAGGCGCTGCTGGTCCGCGGTCAGGTCCAAAATGCCAGTGGCGCAGTCACCATCATGGCCGAGCGGTTCACCAAGCTCAGCCTGAAGATCGGGTCGAAGTCCCGCGACTTCCGGTGACCGCCAAACCTCAAGGGGCTCAGCAGCATCTTGTGCCACATGTCTCGGGTCTGTTTCTTTTTTCGATTCGGGACCATATGCGATATCACCTACTGCCGCGCCGCCGGTGATATCGCATGTGGTGCCGATTTCCAGCACCACCTAATGGTCAGCTGACGGTGCAGGCGGGAACAGTGTGACTCCACAGCATGAGTAATCTCGCGCGCATGGCCCTTAACCTTTCTGTCGACGAACTCCTCACCACCACCCGTTCGGTCCGCAAGCGTCTCGACTTCGACAAGCCGGTCTCGCACGAGGTCCTGATGGAATGCCTCGATTTGGCGCTGCAGGCGCCCACCGGCTCCAATTCGCAAGGCTGGCAATGGGTTTTCGTCGAGGACGCGGAGAAGAAGAAGGCGATCGGCGAGATTTATCTTGCCAACGCCCGCGGCTACCTGAGCTCGCCGTCGCCCGAGTACGGCGAAGGGGACACCCGAGGTGAGCGGATGGGCGCGGTCAGGGATTCCGCGACCTATCTCGCCGAGCACATCCATGAAGCGCCTGTGCTGATGATCCCGTGCCTCGAAGGCCGCGAAGACAAGCAGCCGATGGGCGGAGCGGGATACTGGGCGTCACTGTTCCCGGCGGTCTGGAGTTACTGCCTGGCGCTGCGGTCGCGCGGCCTCGGCACCTGCTGGACGACGCTGCATCTGATTCGTGGCGGTGAGCAGAAGGTCGCCGAGCTGCTCGGTATCCCCTACGACAACTACAGCCAGGGCGGCCTGTTTCCGATCGCCTACACCAAGGGCACCGATTTCAAGCCGGCCAAGCGGTTGCCGGCCGAAGAGTTGACGCACTGGAACAGCTGGTAGGTCTCTCGCCCCCGAGTCGCTCAGACGGCGCCTGGGAAACTCTGCTGCCGCCATGCCTCGTACACCGCGACCGCGGCGGCGTTGGCCAAATTCAGCGAACGCCGTCCGTCCAGCATCGGAATGCGCACCCGCTCGGTGATGTGCGGGTCGGCCAGCGTCGCCGAGTCCAGGCCGGTGGGCTCCGGGCCGAACATCAGCACGTCGCCGGCCTGGTAGCCGACGTCGGTGTAGAGATGCGTCGCGTGCGCGGTGAAGGCGAACACCCGCTGGGGCGATAGCACCTTCCAAGCGTCATCCAATGACGCGTGGACGGTGACGGAGGCGAGGTCGTGGTAGTCCAGCCCCGCCCGGCGCAGCTTGGGCTCGGACAGGTCGAAGCCCAGCGGTTCGACGAGGTGTAGTTCTGCTCCGGTGGCCGCCGCGGTGCGGATTGCATTGCCCGTATTGGGTGCGATCCGCGGGGAGTAAAACAGCAGCTTGAACACAACACACGGTAACCGGAAATGGGGCATTTGCCCGATGTGCCGACAGCCGTGCGCGAGAAAGATCCCGATTTATGAACCGACTAATCGCAGGGTGCGCTGCGGCGGTGACGGTGCCCGGCGGCCTCTGGCTGGCTGGTCTGGGATTGGCCGCTGGTACCGCACATGCAAATCCACCGGGATGCAGTCAATATTCGGCCTGCTGGTGTCCGGGCCAGCCCATGCCCGGCCACGGTGTCCTGGGAGATTGGGACAACGGTGGCTGTCACGACTACCACTTCGCCGACCAGGATTTCCCGCCCGGCCCCCACATGCAGGTGGAACAAGGCCCTAAGCCTCGCGACCCCAGTTGCCCGCCCTGGGCGACGATCTTCAGCGGACCGGCACAGTGCGGCGGCCTCTGAGCCCCTTGATTGGGGCGGGCCAGTTGCTGAGAAATGCAAGGGCAAAAAATTTGCTGGGCTATCGTCGGCGGTGGTTGATGCCGGTCGGTGAACTCTGTCTGTTCAGTAAGAATTGTGGTCTCTGCGGCCGCAGCCTGGCATACTCGTCGAATTGCCAGGCGTATCTCGCTTGCCCGTCGCTCGGGGTGAGCGCAATTAGCAGGAAGTCTCATGAACGACGCGCTAAGACTGCGATTCAGCGGAGCGGACGCTAACACCGCGCTGGTCCAGTGACTATGTTTGCCCGCTTGATCTCACCGGCCAAAACTCCCATCGCAGGCAACCAAACTGCGGAGTCCGGATCGACCAAACGGCCGCCGCCTTGGTCGCTGCGCAATTGGCCGGTCCGCTGGAAAGTCGTGGCAATTGTCGCCCTGCCTTTGGCACTGGCAATGGTTTTCGGGGGATTGCGTATCGCGGACGCGGTAAGCGACGCGCACCGCCTTCGGTTGGCTGCCGATCGCGCCGAGATGGTTCCGGCGATTACCAAATACATGTCGGCGCTCGATGTGGCATTGCTGGCGAGTTCGACCGGCGGTGATGCCGACGGCGCCAAGAAGAACTACGAGGCCCGCAAGCATGAGCTGGAGGCCCGGCTGGCCGGCACCCACGTCGCACCCGACGTCGACACCGGGGTCACTGCCCTGCTGGACAATGGCCAGTCGCTGCTGGACAACATCGCGTCGAACACCCTCGGTTTGCGGGTGCGGGTGACGACGTATGCCCCCATCCTGTTGACCGCCGAGAACGCGATCGACGGTTCGGTGCGCGTCGACAACGAGAAGATCCGCGCCGCGGCGCAGGGACTCAGCCGGGCCGTCGGGGCCCGCGGCCAGATGATGATGCAGCAACTGCTGATCACCCGCGGTGCCGACTTGCCCGAGCCCGAGCTGCGCACGTCGATGACCACCCTGGCCGGTACCGAGCCGTCGACGTTGTTCGGGATGGCGGAAGTGCTCGGCGTCGGCTCGCAAGAGGCCAAGACGCTGCAGCAGCAGATGGTCACCCGGATGGGGTTGATGTCGAATCCGGCCATTGTGCTCGTCAACAACGCGGACCTGCTGCACTCAATACAGACCACCGACGGTATCGCCGCGCAGATCATCAAGGACACCAACGCGCAGGTGACCAAGGCCGTCGAAGACCAGGCCCACAACCGGCGCAATGCCGCGATCCGCGACGCCGTTGTGGTGCTGGCGGCCATCGTCGCCGCGCTCCTGGTTGTGCTACTGGTCGCGCGATCGCTGATCCGGCCGCTGCGGGTGCTCCGCGACAGCGCCCTGAAGGTCGCCCATGAGGATCTCGAGCGCGAGATCACCCGGGTTCGGGCCGGTGACGAATCGCCGCCCGAGCCGCTGCCCGTTCAGACCACCGAGGAAATCGGCCAGGTCGCGCATGCGGTCGACGAATTGCATACGCAGGCATTGCTTTTGGCCGGCGACGAGGCCCGGCTGCGGCATCTGGTCAACGACATGTTCGAAACCATGTCGCGGCGCAACCGCTCACTTGTCGACCAGCAGCTTTCGCTGATCGACCGGCTCGAGCGCAACGAAGAGGACCCCGAGCGGCTCGACAACCTGTTCCGGCTCGACCACCTCGCCGCCCGGATGCGCCGCAACGGCGCCAACCTGCTGGTGCTGGCCGGCGCGCAGGGTTCTCGGGGAGATCAGCGCTCTGGGGTGCCGCTGTCGTCGATCATCCATGCGGCCGCCTCCGAGGTCGAGGACTATCGCCGGGTGGAAACGTCGATGGTGCCCGACTGCACGATCGGCGGCGCGGCCTCCGGTGACATCGTCCATCTGCTCGCGGAGTTGGTCGACAACGCGTTGCGCTACTCGCCGCCGGCGTCGCCGGTCCGGGTCTCGGCCGGGTTCCGCAGCGACGGGGCGGTTCTGCTGCAGATCGTCGACGTCGGGCTCGGCATGACCGATGGCGACCGCCGAATCGCCAACATGCGCCTACGCGCCGGGGGAGAGGTCACCCCCGACAGCGCTCGCCACATGGGTCTTTTCGTCGTCGGCCGGTTGGCCGACCGGCACGGTATCCGGGTGCGGCTGCGAGGCTCGTCGATCGAGGAAGCCCGATCGGGAACCACGGCGGAGGTCTATCTGCCGGCGACGGTGCTGGCGGGCGCCGACGCGGACCCGTCGACGCCGCGCGAGCCGGTAGCGGTGGCGCCTGCCGTCGCGGCGCTGCCCGAACCGCCGGCCGCCGTGCCGGACTACGACGACGGCCCAGAGTTCACTTCGCTCACCGACACCACCGAGCGCAACGGCGCCCAGTCGACGGAGTCTTCGGTCAGCCTGTTGCCACGGCGCCGGCCCGGAAGCAGCGGCATCACCGGCGGCCCGGCCGCCCCACCGGAGCATCGCGAGCCACCGCCCGTCCCGCACGAGGAACCCGCCGAATCGGCTCCGGAACAGCCTGCGGCACAGCCGGTTTCGAACACCTCGTCGTTCTTCGGCTCGCGGGTGCGGTTCAACCGGGAGAACCGGCACCGTCCCAAAGGCGAACCGGTCGCACCGGAACCGGCGGCTGAGGTCGATCTGCCGGAGGTCGACGACGTGTGGACCGCCGAGGCCGCGGCGCCGGCGAACCAGGCACCCGAGGACGATCTGATCTACCAGCGGATGGTCTCGGAATGGCTGGTCGACCCCCGCGAGTTGGCGCACAGCCCTGATCTGGATTGGCAGTCGGTGTGGGACCGCGGCTGGTCAGCCGCAGCCGAGGTCGAGAGCGTGCCCGTGCAGGCGCACACCGACCAGGGTCTGCCGGTGCGCGAACCCGGCGCCCGGCTGGTGCCGGGCGGTGCGGACAGCGAGCAGAACGGAAATGCGCAGCACCGCGCCAGCGAAGACAACGGGATAGCATCGAACGGCGGATTCCAGTCTGGGCGCACCCCCGCACACGAGGCGCCGGTGCGCGACCCTGACGCCATCCGCGCCTCCATCAGCAGTCATTTCGGCGGCGTTCGCGCAGGACGATCGCATGCCCGCGACACAGACTTAGGAACCGATCACGAATGACCTCTGGTTTCCAACCGCCGCGCCCCGAGAACTCGCTGGACTGGCTGGTGTCGAATTTCGCCCGCGAAGTCCCCGGGGTGTCGCACGCCATCCTGGTATCCGTCGATGGGCTGCTGATCGCAGGCAGTGAGCGCTTGCCGAAGGAGCGGGCCGACCAGCTCGCCGCGGTGTCCTCTGGCCTGGCCAGCCTGGCCAACGGCGCCGCGCAACTGTTCGACGGCGGGCAGGTCTTGCAATCGGTGGTGGAGATGCAGAACGGCTACCTGCTGCTGATGCAGGTCGGTGACGGTTCGCATCTGGCAACGCTGGCCGCGACGTCATGTGACATCGGTCAGATCGGTTACGAGATGGCCGTCCTCGTCGAACGAGTGGGCAACGTCGTGCAATCGACCCGACGCGCACCATCGCATTCGTGAGCCGGCATGGACGAACGCAAGCCACCCGGATCCGAACCGCCTGAGTCTGAGGCGAGCCTGGTCCGCCCGTACACCCTGACGGCCGGACGGACCAAGGCCAGCGTCGAGCTTCCGTTGGAAGCGCCGGTGCAGACGTTGCAGTCGGCCATGTTTCACCGGTGGCCGCTCAACGACGTGCGAGGCAGAATCGTTCAACTGTGTGTCAAGAGCCCGTCGGTAGCTGAGATATCGGCTCGGCTAAATTTGCCGCTCGGTGTCACGCGTGTGCTCGTCGGCGATCTGGTGACTTCGGGTTACCTTCGAGTGAACCGGACACTGACCGAACGCTCGACCCGCGACGAACGCCGCGAACTGATAGGAAGGACGCTCCGTGGCCTACGAGCGCTTTGATGCGGCCCCGCCGCAGACGAAGTCGCGCGATACCGCGTCCACGAAGATCGTCATCGCCGGTGGATTCGGAGCCGGCAAAACGACGTTCGTCGGTGCGGTCTCGGAGATCATGCCGCTGCGGACCGAGGCGATGGTCACCGACGCGTCTGCCGGTGTCGACATGGTGGACGCCACCCCGGACAAGCAGACCACCACGGTCGCTATGGATTTCGGCCGGATCACGCTCGACGAGGATCTGGTGCTCTACCTATTCGGCACGCCCGGACAGCGTCGATTCTGGTTCATGTGGGACGACTTGGTCCGCGGCGCGATCGGCGCGGTCATCCTGGTGGATTGCCGGCGTCTGCAGGACTGCTTCGCCGCGGTCGACTTCTTCGAGCATCGCAACCTGCCGTTCCTCATCGCGGTCAACGAATTCGACGGCACGCCAAGGTTTCCCGCCGCCGAGGTGCGCAAAGCGCTGACGCTGCCCGCGCATGTCCCGGTGATCAACATCGATGCCAGGGATCGCAGATCGGCGACCGACGCGTTGATCGCGGTCAGCGAATACGCGCTGGCAAGCTTGACGCCCACCGCGTAGTGGATTGGACGGATTGCGAATTCGTCGGCCGTGACTTCCGCGACGACGCCCTAACGCTTGAGCCGGATGCTCCACCGCACGTAGCCGGCGTAGAACAGCGACAGCGCGACGAGCATGCCCATGTCAAACAGGAAGATGTGCTTGGAGTGCTGCCATATCGGGTCGTTGGTCGGAATCTGCTTGACCTTGACCAGGTTCGGGAAGTCGATCGACGACGCGCCCGCGGCGTAACCCCAACGTCCCGGTGTCAGCCACGACAGCTGGTTGAGACCGGCCCGGCCGGTCACCGGGATCATTCCGCCGGCAAGCACCAGCTGCGACATGATCGAGACCACCAGCAGCGGCATGATCTGCTCGTTGGACTGCGCCAGCGACGAGAGCATCAGACCGAGAATGGCCGAGGCCACGCAGGTGCCGGCGACGGTGACGAACAGCGAGAACGTCGAGTTGTCGAAGAACTGCGGGTGGGCAGTGGGCGCGCCCTTGCCGAGTCTGACGATGATCGTCGAGATCGCCGCCTGCGTGGTCGCGAATGCGCAGAAGACGGCGACTTTGGCAAGTAGGTAGGCGGTGGTTGATAGGCCGACCGCCTGTTCTCGCTTGAAGATCGGTCGCTCGCCGATCAGGTCGCGAATGGTCAGCGCCGTGCCCATGAACACGGCCCCGATATTGAGCAGCACCATGATGTACTGCGGCTGGGTGGGTGCCAGCCCGAGCGGATCGGCTGGCCCCAGACCAGGTTTCGGGCCTTTCACCGTCAGCGACAGAGCACCGATGAGGAATGGCAGCACCGCCAAGAACACCGAGTAGCCGCGGTCGGAGATGACCAGACGCACCTGGCGGCGCGCGATCGTGGAGAACTGGCGCAGCAGGTCGGAGTGCACGGGTTCGCCCAAATCGGCCGGGCTCTCCAGAGCCGGCACCTGCGAGTCTCGTCTGCCGCCTTGCTCCAGGAAGCGGCGATTCGCCTCGTCCGGGTCCGCACCCACGTTAGCGAAAATGTCCGCCCAGTTAGTGGTTCCCAACGCTTCACCCACCTGGCTGGGTGGCCCGTTGAAGGCGGTCTTGCCACCGGGGGCGATCAGCAGGATCTGGTCGCACACGTCCAGGTAGGACACCGAGTGCGTGACCACCAGCACCACGCGGCCCGCGTCGGCGAGCTGGCGCAGCATCAACATCACCTGGCGGTCCAGCGCAGGGTCCAGACCGGAGGTCGGCTCGTCGAGCAGCAGCAGCGATGGCTGGGTGAGCAGTTCCAGTGCGACCGACGCGCGTTTGCGCTGCCCGCCGGAGAGCTTGTCGACGCGGGTGTCGGCGTGCTTGGTCAGGTCGAGTTCCTCGAGCACCTGCGCGACGACCTGTGCGCGTTCCTCTTTGCTGGTGTCCGGCGGCAGTCGCAGCTCGGCGGCGTAACCCAGCGCCTGGTTGACGGTCAGCTGGCGGTGCACCACGTCGTCCTGCGGGACCATGCCGATTCTGCTGCGCATGGTCGCGTACTCGGCGTGGATGTCGTGGCCCTCGAACGTGACCGTCCCCGCGCTGGGGCGGGTGTATCCGGCGATCAGCCGCGACAGCGTGGTCTTGCCCGCCCCGGACCCGCCGATGATCGCGGTCAGCGTGCCCGGCCGCGCCGTGAGGGAAATTCCGTCCAGCAATTCCTTGCCGTCGATCCGGAAGTGAACGCTGTTGACCTCCAGGCCGCCGGTGCGGGTCGCGGCTTCGGTGCGGCGGATCAGGTTGCCGTCGGTGAAGACGAGGTCGATGTTGCCGATCGTGATCACGTCGCCCTCGCTCAGCACCGCCGAGCCGACGCGCACGCCGTTGACGAAGGTGCCGTTGACGCTATGCGCGTCTCTGATCTCGGTGCCGAGCGGCGAGTCGACCAAGAATGCATGATGACGTGAAGCCAGCACATCCTGGATCACGATGTCGTTGTCGTTGGCGCGACCGATCGTCGCCGAACCCGGCGGCTTGTCCGGTGTGAGCGAGCCGGGCAGGATCGCCTGGATCATCTTGGTGGCCAGGTTGCCGACTTCGGGTGGCGTGCTGATCGCCGGCGGTGCCATTTGGGTCTTCGGCGCAACGTTCATCGGGGGAGCCGAAGCCACCGGGGCGGCCGGTTGCCGGACGGGCGGTGGCGCCTGGTGGTGCGGGCCTGGTGGGTAGGCCGGCGGGCGCTGGCCTTGGTAGCCCGGGGGAGCCGGAGCACCGGGATACGGGCGCGACGGTCCCGGGCCGATCGGCCCCGGTGGTCTCGGCCCGGCGCCGGGGCGTGGCTGCTGTGGGACGGGTCCCGGTCGGGCCGGCGCCGGCGATTTGGCGATCGGCATCGACGTCGTCTGCGGCGGTCGGCCCACGACACCGTCGTGGCGTCCGATCTCGAAAGCCAGTTGGGGCCCGTCGGGATTGCCGATGTTGATGGCCTGGCCGTCGTGGATGTCGATCACCGGCACGCGGCGCCCATGGACGTAGGTACCGTTCAGCGAGCCGTTGTCGATGGCTAACCAGCGACCCTGGTCGAAGCGCAGCAGCAAGTGTGCCCGGGAGATCAGCGGATGCGTGATGCGCATGTCGGCGCGAAGATCGCGGCCAACCACGATGTCGTGACCTGCGGCGAAGGTACGTTGTGATCCGTCGTACCGGACTGTCAGCGCGGGCGGTGCGGCGTGACTCATCGCCCCAACATTAGCTGCTTGGCTCACTGCACCGACTGTATCGGCTGCCGCTCGATCGCCTCCGATCGACACGGGCGACGGGTCAGTAGGTCAGTGCGCCAACGCATCGGGCGCACCGGTCACCACGCACTGGGTACGGCTGTAGATACTGAGCACGCACTGGTTGTTGTGCGTGCACACCGACCTCACGCTGCGCTGGTCGCCGTCGGCCTTGATCCGGTTGATCAGGTCGGGCTCGGCCAGCAGGGCCCGGCCCATGGCGACGAACTGAAACCCCTCCGCCATCGCCAGGTCCATCGTTTCCCGGTTGGTGATGCCACCGAGCAGGATCAGCGGCATCGTCAGCTCGGCGCGGAACAGCTTGGCCTCGTCCAGTAGGTAGGCGTCACGGTAGGGGTACTCGCGGTAGAAGTTCTTGCCACCGATCTCCAGCGTGGTCGGCGCGTCGCCGCGGAATGTGTACATCGGGTTGACGAACGAGCTGCCGGCCGTGAGTTCGATCGCATCCAACGCGCCGTCTTCTTCGAGCCATGTGGCGGTAGTCAGCGATTCTTCGACGTCAATGCCGCCGCGGACACCGTCGGCGATGTTCAGCTTGGCGGTGACCGCGATCTGGGCTCCCTCTTGGTCCACTGCGCGGCGGACGGCCATCACCAGCGCACGCGCGACCTTCGCGCGATTTTCCAGCGACCCGCCGAACTCGTCGTCGCGCGTGTTGATCCGCGGTGAGAGGAACGCGCTCGCCAGGTAGTTATGCCCCAGATGGATCTCGACGGCGTCGAAGCCGGCCTCGATGGCAAGCCGGACGGCGGTGACGTGTTGGGCCGACACTTCGTCGAGGTCATCGCGGGTCGCCTCTTTGGTGAACTCGTTCGCGGCCGGATTGAAAAACCCCACCGGTGCCAGGGCGGCGGCGTTGTTGTCGCTGGCATTGGCCACCGGGCCAGCGTGTGCGATCTGCGCGCTTGCTGCGGCGCCCTCGGCGTGGATCGCGTCGGTCAACCGCCGCAACCCCGGCACCGCTTCGGGGCGCATCCACATTTGGTTGCCGCTGGCGCGGCCGCCGGGAGAGACCGCGCAATAGGCGACGGTGGTCATGCCGACCCCGCCCGCGGCCGGCAGCCGGTGGAACTCGATCAGTTCGTCGCTCACCAGCGCGTTGGGCGAGCGCGCCTCGAATGTCGCCGCCTTGATGATCCGGTTGCGCAGCGTCACCGGACCGAGCTTGGCGGGGCCGAATACGTCCAGGCTGTCGGGCATAGCCGGAGCCTAACGGCGATCACAAGCGCGGCGTAGCCGGGCGCAGCGGGGCGCGTCCGTCGCGACACATAACCTACGGCGACGACACGCCGACGCGCATCGCAGTGGCTTAGGTCTGGCGAAATGTTCCAAGGCGGCCCCGGCGCGGGTCGCCGTCATCAGGCGCAACTCGCGGGCATGACAAAATGTCAGACGTGGGTGCGATCACGTTGGACGGCAAAATCACGCGCGACGAGATCTTCGTCGACCTGAAAGAGCGGGTGGCCGCATTGACTGCGGCGGGGCGGACGCCCGGCCTGGGCACCGTCCTGGTCGGCGACGACCCGGGGTCGCAGGCCTACGTCCGCGGAAAGCACGCCGACTGCGCCAAGGTGGGCATCACCTCGCTGCGCCGCGACCTGCCCGCCGACATCAGCCAGGCGAAGCTGAATGACACCATCGACGAACTCAACGCCAACCCCGAGTGCACCGGCTACATCGTGCAGCTGCCGCTGCCCAAGCACTTGGATGAGAACGCGGCGTTGGAGCGCGTCGATCCGGCCAAGGATGCCGACGGACTGCACCCGACGAACCTGGGCCGGCTCGTCTTGATGGAGTCGGCGCCGCTGCCCTGCACCCCGCGTGGCATCGTGCACCTGCTCCGGCGCTTCGACGTCGAGATCGCCGGCGCGCACGTGGTCGTCATCGGCCGCGGTGTGACGGTCGGCCGTCCACTGGGCCTGTTGCTGACCCGCCGCTCGGAGAATGCGACGGTGACGTTGTGCCACACCGGAACTCGTGACCTTCCTGCGCTGACGAAGCAGGCGGACATCATCGTGGCCGGAGTCGGGGTGCCGCACATGCTGACGGCTGACATGGTGCGTCCCGGCGCGGCCGTGATCGACGTGGGCGTGAGCCGGGTAGACGGCAAACTCGCCGGCGACGTCCATCCCGATGTGTGGGAGGTGGCCGGACATGTATCGCCGAATCCCGGCGGCGTGGGCCCGTTGACCCGGGCGTTCCTGCTGACCAACGTTGTCGAGTTGGCCGAAGGGCAGTGAGCATGCGCAGCCTGCTCCGCCCGCAATGGCCGATCGTGACTGTGATGCTGATTTTCGTCATGGCGTTCAGCCTGGCGGCGGCCAACTTCTGGCGCCGCGGCGCACTGTTGATCGGCATCGGGGTTGGCGTCGCCGCCGTGCTGCGGTTGGCGCTCACCGACGACCGTGCCGGGCTTCTGGTGGTGCGCAGCAAGGGGATTGACTTTGCGATGATGGCATCCGTCGCGGCCGCGATGGTCTATATCGCGTGGACCATCGACCCGTTGGGGACGCGTTAGACTCCCGGAATCCCCGTCACGCCCGGGAACTGTGGCGGACCAGAAGGGTTGCCGCCCAGCAGGTTTGCCATCTGTTCGGGGCAATACGTGCGGATCGCGATGGTGGCGAACATCCGGGCCGCTTGCGGCGACATGCCGTGGCGGGCGACACCCGATGCGGCGGCGGCGAAGCTACCGCCTGGCTGGGCGATCATCGGGCAGATGGACTGGCCGACGGCCATCGCGTTGCCCGGTTCGCCGTACTCGATGCCGGCGTGGCTGAGCGCGTCGATAAAGTTGTCGTCGTTGGGATCTGCTTCGCCCGGCGTCGAGAACGCGGTGGCTACCGTAATCAGACACCCCAGACCGATCAGCGCCCGCACCGTCAACGGCTGATTGCTCAACTGCGACATCCAGTTGGGACGCATACCCACCCCCTCAATGTTCTGCGGTCGCATCGAACATTGGTCTATCGCTGTCACGTCCAGAACACGGCGCGGTAAAGGTTCGCGTACGTTTCGGTCGATGCGTGTCGACACGTGCTGTGCCACGGCCGTTCTTGGGTTTACCTGGTTGACAATGCAGGTCATGATGGAACCGCTGGAGCCCGACGTTGACGCGTGAGATCTCGCGTCAGACGTTTCTGCGCGGCGCCGCCGGAGCCTTGGCCGCCGGCGCTTTCATCGGCTCGGGTCGCGCCAGTGGTGAACCGGTGGCCTCCGGCTGGGACGGGCTGTCCAGATCCATCAGCGGTCAGGTCATCCAGCCGAATGCTCCGCAATTTGGCTCGGCCAAAGCAGTTTTCAACACCAACTACAACGGGCTGACGCCGGCCGCGGTCGTTACCGCGGCGTCAGTCGCCGATGTGCAAAAGGCGATGGCATTCGCTTCAGCGAACAACCTCAAGGTCGCTCCGCGCGGTGGTGGGCATTCCTATGTGGGGGCGTCCACGGCGAACGGCACGATGGTGCTCGATCTGCGGCAGCTGCCCGGGGGCATCGATTACGACGCCGCTACCGGTCAGGTCACGGTGACGCCCGCGACGAGTCTGTATGCGATGCACCAGGTTCTGGCGGCGGCGGGCCGGGGTATCCCGACGGGAACCTGCCCGTCAGTCGGCGCGGCGGGCCACGCCCTGGGCGGCGGGCTGGGCGCCCATTCCCGGCACGCCGGGCTGATGTCGGACGCATTGCGGTCGGCCACGGTGGTGCTGCCTGGCGGCCAGACGGTCACCGCGTCCGCCAGCTCCCAGCCCGACCTGTTCTGGGCGTTGCGCGGCGGCGGTGGCGGAAACTTCGGCGCGACCACCTCGCTGACCTTTGCGACGTTTCCCACCGGCGAGGTCGACGCGGTCAATCTCAACTTCCCGCCGCAGTCGTTCGCCCAGGTGCTGGTGGGCTGGCAGAGCTGGCTGCGTACCGCTGATCGAAGCTGCTGGGCGCTGGCGGATGCCACTGTCGACCAAATGGGCACGCACTGTCGCATCCTGGCGACCTGTTCGGCCGGGTCGGGTGCCGGCGTGGCATCCGCCATCACCTCTGCCGTCGGCATCCAGCCGAGCGGCACGGAAAGCCACACGTTCAACTACTTGGACTTGACGAACTATCTGGCCGTCGGCAACCTCAACCCGTCGCCGCTTGGATATGTCGGCGGCTCAGACGTTTTCGCGGCGATCACCCCGGCAGCGGCCCAGGGCATCGCGGCGGCGGTCGACGCGTTCCCGCGCGGGGCGGGTCGCATGCTGGCGATCATGCACGCGCTCGACGGTGCGCTGGCCGACGTGCCGACGGGATCGACAGCCTTTCCGTGGCGCCGACAGTCGTCGTTGGTGCAGTGGTACGTCGAGACAGCCGGCGACCCGTCCGCCGCGGTCGGGTGGCTCAGTACGGCGCACCGGGCGGTGCAACCGTATTCGGTTGGCGGGTATGCGAATTACCTCGAGGCCAACCAGCCGGCGTCACGGTACTTCGGACCGAACCTGTCGCAGTTGAGCGCCGTTCGGCAGAAGTACGATCCCGCCCGGGTGATGTTCTCCGGGCTGCCGGTGTGAGGTTTGGCAGTGAGGGTTTTCGGCAGCAGCACAGTTTTGTCGAGACAGTAATTGGACAGGGCCGCGCCGATGGTCAGTGCCGACCGGTGCAGGGTGCTTCCCGCCGCACTGTTTTCTGGTGGACTGCTGCAACCAACGGATCGAAACCGACCGCAGAGATCCGGTCACACAGCGCCCGGCCGTACGTGAATGCCGTCGCAGGACTGTTGGCCGGGACGCCCACCGATCGAATGGCGGCTTCGTAGGCGGTGTCGTCATCGTCAGCGTGGGCCAGCGGTGCAGCACCCACGGCCAGCGCACACCCGACAAGGAGCAGCGGCAGCTTCACAGCCGCAGAATAGCGGTGACGTTATCCACAGTTGCTGGTTCATCCACAATCTGGCGTCAGCGGCGTCGGTATGTCGGTGCGCGGCAATATAATTCGAACATGAGTGCTAGTAGCCGGGAAGAGATCGTCGAGGTCCTCGACGCGCTCGAAACCGAGTACAAACGCGCCCTGGATCTGACCTTTGACGTGCTCACCACCCCCGAGCGGCTGAGGGTATTGGAGCGGTGGGAGCAGATGCGTCGTTGGCAACCCGCCGTTGAACACGCACTGATCAATCAGCTCGCCGAGCAGGCCGACCCGACCGAGTTGGGCGGCATACTGCCGTCGGCGTTGGCTGATCGGTTGCGGATCAGCCGCGCCGAGGCCTCGCGGCGCATTCACGAAGCTGCCGATTTGGGCGAGCGGCGGGCGCTGAACGGCGAACCCTTGGCGCCGCTGCTGCCCGCGACCGCACAGGCGCAACGCAACGGGGTGATCGGGTTCGGGCATGTCGCGGTGATCCGCAGCTTTTGGCATCGGCTGCCGGATTTCATCGATATCGAGACCCGAGCCAAAGCCGAAGCCCAGTTGGCCCGGCTGGCCGGCGAGCATCGCCCCGACGAGTTGGCCAAGCTGGCCGACACCCTCACCGACTGCCTCAACCCCGACGGCGACTTCACCGACACCGACCGGGCCCGGCGGCGCGGCATCACCATCGGCCGCCAAGACATCGACGGCA
>DATDLZ010000021.1:0-10045 GCA_036519055.1 Mycobacterium sp. | reverse complement strand
GTGCCTGGATGTGTGCGCGCGTAGGTGAAAAGACACCGGACGCAGGACGGTTCGCCGTTGGTGCGCTCATCAAATGTTCCTCTTCGAACGGGCTGTTCGTCGAAGACTACACAGAGGAGGCCCCCGGATTCTCGGCGGGCTGAGTTGTCAGGACCTGTTGTGGCCCCCGACACCCTCCTGGTCGACGTCGCGCCAAAAGTCGCGGTCGTAATCGGCGTCGGGAATGGCGATCTTTTCACCGGATTGCTGCACGGTAACGCGCGCTAAATCTAATTCCGAAACATCGGTGTCAAGTAATTCGACATCGCCGAGGATCCGGTCAGCGTCAATCACGATGCGGCGCATTGCCGGACTGTCGCCGTAGCGCGCCTTCAGCGAGCTCACGCACCGCCGCAGGCCGCCGATGAGCTCGTGCAGTTCGGCCAGTTCAGTAGTGCTGGACAACGGATCTCCCTGGACTGAAGGTGTCATGGATCACAGTACGACACCAATACTATCTAGCGCAGGGCCGCAGCGTGAGACAGATCACCCGGGGCGCCTACTCCGGGGGAATCGGTTCCAGCAGCCGGCGTGGCCGACGAAGCGCCTTGCTGACCGGATCGTCGCGCAGCGCGCGCTCATATGGTCGGCGTGGCGGATGCAAAACGAGGTCGGCGACGTCGGGGAGCTGCCCGCACGACGCGCACACCCGGTCCGGTCCGATCGCGCCGCCACAATCGGCGTGCCGATAGCTGCGGCGCTGCGGCTGTTCGACGTAGTTTTCGTTGCCCCAGCCGGCCAGGGACCAGATGATTGGCCAGAGCCGACGGCCCTTCGGCGTCAACACGTACTCGTCGCGGCCCCGGCCACCCGCCGCCTTGGCCAACACCCCCTCATTGATGAGGAGTGAAAGCCGTTCGGACAGAACGGCCTTGGGAATCCCGAGGTGAGCGCGAAAGTCGCTGAATCGACGGACTCCGTAGAAGGCGTCACGCACGACCAGCAGCGTCCATCGCTCTCCGACGATCTCCAGCGATCGCGCGATGGGGCAACTCTCGGCGGCGTATTCACGGGGCAGGGCCACGACTGAATCCTACCCTTGCAGGTTCGTTGACTGAACCATAGACTCGGCTTTGAAGAGTTCGGTCAATGAACCATAGAAAGGCGAACCGGATGACAGTCGGTTTTCACCGTGAGCAGCACGGCATGACCCGCATCGACATCGACACCGGGATTCCTTTTGCGCAATTCGTCGCCGCGTTCGAGAAGGCGGCGCCGCCGGTGGACCGGACGACGTTGGAACGCATCGTCAAGGCCGGCGGCGACTGGGACGACGTGCGCGCCGCCGCGGCGGAGAACGCGCCGAACGACTTGATGGTGTACGCCAAGATCGACTCCAGCGTCTTCTTCGGCGTTGCGGGACACCGCACCCAGGCGATCGAGTACCTGGTCGGCAACCACGTCATCGCCGAGAGCATGTTTCGTCACGACGCCAAGGCGCTGTTGTACGCGCCGCTGCGCATGCTGATCTACAGCGACGCCGACGGCGACGCGGTATTCACGATGGACCAGCCCGGCCCGGCCTTCGGCAGTCTCGGCATCGCCGAGGTGGCCGCCGTCGGTAAGGATCTGGATCGCAAAGTGGTGAATTTGCTCCGTGTCGTGGGCGTGGACGCCGGACAGGCATTCAGTTAGCCCACGAATCCGGTGGAGCCGTTGAGCCCCACCGGACTGGAGTGGATCACCAGACGTCCCCGTCGCGCCAATCGCACGCCAACGCCGCGGTGTCGTCCAGCTTGGTCTCGAGCGGGAAGACGAACACCGACCCGTCGTCGTCGGGAGTGCGGATCGGCCCGCCGGGTGCCAACACCGACGTCGGTCCGCGCCACGGCAGCCAACCGCGCAGGGTGTAGAGCCGCCTGCCCCGGTCCGACGAACTCAGCGCACCGATCTGGTAACCGCCGCGGATGACTTGCTCGCAGGCGTCAAGGATCGCGATAGCCAGACCTTGTCCGCGCCAATCCTCGCGCACCGCAACAGCTTCCACGTATCCGCAGCGCAGCGAAAGCCCGCGGTAGAGCAGGCGTCGTTGGACCACAGCGCCGTGCGCGATGATCGCGCCGTGGTGCCAGACCAGGGCATGCATTCCGCCCAGCGCGTGGTCCCAGTCAGCGGCGCTGAACTCGCCTGCGAACGCCTCATTGACCATCTCGTGCGCGCGCTGCCGCGCGTCGCTTTCCAGGTCGGCGGTGTGGACCAGCCGAGCGGTGTGAACCTGGGTACGCACACTGCTGGTCTACCAGTTGAACTAGTCCGCCGCCACCGAACTCGACACGGAAGTCGTGGTGAGCCTGGGACGCGACCAGTGCAGTCGCACGTGCTGACCCGGACGCACCTGGGCGAGCTTGTCGATGTCTTGGTCGGCGATCACGCCAGCCACCGGATAGCCGCCGGTAACCGGGTGATCGGGGCCGAGGATCACCGGTAATCCGTTGGGCGGCACCTGGATCGCGCCGCGGGTCGCACCTTCGCTGGGCAGTTGGCGCCCCGGGTCGCGGTGTAGCAGCGGTCGTCCTTCGAGTCGCATGCCCACGCGATCGCTACGGTCCGACGCCATCCAGATGGTGTGCACCAGGGCGTCGGCATCGGCCAGCCAGTCGTCGCGCGGACCGGGAGCAACCAGCAGTTCGACCAATTGATCGGAGATCGGCGCCACCGGCGCCTGGTCGAGCTCCGGATACTCCTCGGTGTGTTCCCCGATCGGCAACACATCGCCGGGTTGCAACGGCAACGGTCCGATTGCCGACATCACGTCGTAGCTACGCGAGCCCAGCACCGGTGTCACGTCGAAGCCGCCACGCACTGCCAGGTAGCTGCGCAATCCGGAGCGCGGCAAGCCGAGTGCGATCACCTCGCCGTCGCGGATGTGCTGAATGCTGTTGGCGCCGAACATGGTTGCGCCAACTCGCGGATTGGTGTCGGCGCCGGTGACCGCGATGTCGACGTCGCCGCCGCGGACTCGCGCCCTGAACCCACCCATCGTTACCTCGATGGTGGCGCGGTTGTCCGGGTTGGCCACCAATCGGTTGGCCAGCGTGTGTGATCGCCGGTCGGCCGCCCCCGACCGGGTGACGCCGAGATGGGCGAGTCCGACGCGACCGAGGTCTTCGATGAGGGCCAGCGGTCCGGTGTGCAGGATTTCCAGCGTCGTCATGGTCGCCTCGCTATGCAGCCCTGAACTGGACCCACATGCCCGGCGTCAGCAACGCCGGATCGGGCCGATCGATGTCCCACAGCACCGCGTCGGTGTGCCCGATCAACTGCCATCCGCCGGGGGAGCGACGCGGGTAGATTCCGGTGAATTCGCCGGCCAGGCCCACCGCGCCGGCCGGGACCGATGGGCGTGGCTCGGACCGTCGCGGCACGGCCAGACGCGGGTCGCCGCCGACCAGATAGGCGAAACCCGGTGCAAAACCGCAGAATCCGACCTTCCATGGGTTGGCGGTGTGAGCGTCGATGACCTGTGCCGCGTTCATTCCGGTGAGCTCGGCGACCTCGGCGAGGTCGGCGCCGTCGTAGACGACGTCGATCACCGTGGGCTCGGCCGGCGCGGTCGCCTCGGGGTCGGGCGCCACAGTCAGCTTGCCGAGCCGACGGCGGATGGCGCTCTGCCGGCCGGGGCCGTCAAGTTTGAGCAGTACGGTACGCGCGGCCGGGACGATGTCGAGGACACCGGGCATCGCGACCTCACGCAGCGCACCCGTCCACGCCAATACCTCGGCGGTGCTGTCGAATTGCAGCAGCAGGGCCTGATCGCCGTAGTCGAGAACGGCGTCGGTCAGGCTGCTGCTCATTACTCGACGGTAACTCGGTGAGACGCCGACGGCCAGAGGCCCGTTCTAGTGCAGGATGTTGGCGATCAGCGGCGGCAGCTGGTCGGCCACCAGCGGGTAGCTCAGCGGCGACGCGTAGGCGATTGCCCCGGCCTGATCCTTGGTGGTGAACACGCTGCGCGAACGCAGCTCTGCCACATCGGGATTGGCCAACAGGTCGGCCTGGTCCTTGTCGCTTTCCGTCGTCCAAATCAGCAGGTCGGCCGCGCCGAGGACCGACTTGATCTTGTCGCGCGAAATGAACGCGCGCTCCTGATCGACGGCCAGGGGGGCGATGCTCTCGGGAATGGTCAGACCCATCTGGGTGAGAAACTCTGTTCGCCAGCCGGTCGTCGCCACGATGTTGTCGTCGTGCAGCTTGCCTTGCATCAGCACGACCCGCTTGGTCTTGAACTGCGGGTATTTGTCCGCGACCGCGGTGAAGCCTTTGTCGACACCGTTGATCAGCGACGTGATCTGGCCGGATTGGTAAACCGCCTGACCGATGGCCTTCGCCTGGTCTTTCCACGGTTCGAAGAACGCGTCGCCGTCGGACTGGGCAAGCGTCGGTGCGATCGCGGCCAGCTTCTGGTAGGTGTCCTGGTCGAGTCCGGCGTCGGTGGCGACGATCAGGTCGGGTTTCAGGCCGGCGATCCGCTGAACCTGAATTCCGTTGTCCAGGTTGAGCACAACGGGTTTGGCATTTCCGAGTTTGGGTTGGGCCCACGGCCATACCCCGAACGGCTGGTCGCCGAACCAGTTGGTCACCGCGACCGGCACGATTCCGAGTGCAAGCAGGTCGTCCTGTCCGGTGAAGCCGGCGCTGACTACCCGCTTGGGCGGCTCGGGGATGGTCGTCTCACCGAAGGCGTGCGTGATGGTGAGCGGTCCGCCGCCACCGGTCGAGGCGGGCGGCGGCTTGTGCGACGAGCAGGCCGCGGGCGCTGCGAACACGAGCAGTCCCGCTGCCGCGCCGGCGCGTAGGAACCCCCGCCGGTTCCAGTGCTCGACCATGGCGTGAGAATAGCGCGTTGGCTCAGGTCAACGGGTCGGCCACGGACTGTAGTCGGCGATCAGTTCCTCCTGCGGCGGCCGTTGGTCGTCGGGCACATGCTGCAGGTTGATCCGAATCCGGTACCAGATCGAACTCGGTCCGCGCATGCCGTCGACCAGCACGTCGGCCGGCTTCAGACGTTCGGCCACGGCGGGATGACGCTCGCGCCAGGTGTCCAGCGCGGCCATCGCCTCGTCCTTGGTCTTGGTGCGGGCGATCTCGATGAGCGGCATCACCGACTGCCGCCGTCCGGTCCCGCCGCGCCGCGCGCCCTTCGGCGCCTTCTCCGCGGGTCCGAGTTCTTCGGCGAGAGTGAGTAACCGGTGAAGATCGCCGGCGCTGTCGCTCATTCCCGCCCACGGGTCGCCGAGCTCAGCGAACCGCCGCGGCACCGTCGTCACGGTGAAGGTCGCGGGGTCGCAGTCGGCGACTTCGTCCCACCGCAGCGGCGTCGAGACCCGTGCGTCCGGGGTGGCCCGCACCGAATACGCCGACGCGACGGTCCGGTCTTTGGCGTTCTGGTTGAAGTCGACGAACACCCCTTCGCGCTCCTCTTTCCACCATCGGCTGGTGGCCAGTTCGGGCGCTCGTCGTTCGACTTCTCGGGCCACCGTTTGCGCGGCCAGCCGCACCTGGCGAAACGACCAGCTCGGAACGATGCGGGCATAAATGTGAAAACCGCGGGACCCGGACGTTTTCGGCCACGCGGTCAGCCCGTGATCCTCGAGTACTTCGCGGGCCACCTGCGCGACGTCCAGGATCTGCCGCCACGCCACGCCGGGCATCGGGTCGAGATCGACGCGGAGTTCGTCGGGGTGGTCGAGGTCGTCGGCGAGCACCGGATGCGGGTTGAGGTCGACACAGCCCAGGTTGATCGCCCAGGCCAAACCGGCCGCGTCGTCGATGACGGCCTCCTTGGCCGAGGTGCCCGACGCGTACCGCAGTTCGGCGACGTGGACCCACTCGGGCCGTTTCTCCGGCGCGCGTTTCTGGAAGACCGCCTCCTGGTCGATGCCCTTGACGAACCGCTTCAGGATCATGGGCCGACCGGCTACACCACGCAGGGCGCCGTCGGCGACCGCCAGGTAGTACTGGATCAGGTCGAGTTTGGTGTGGCCGGCCCGCCCGTCCTGATCGGGAAAGATCACCTTGTCGGGATGGGTGACCTCAACCTGGCGTCCGCCCACGTCCAAAGGCACCGGAGCCATGGGCTCATGCTAATTCGCGAGAACGTTCCGGCCGCGGTGCGACGTCCGTCACATAGTGTGAAGGCATGCCTAATCTCATCGATCTGCCTGGTCAGGCGTTAGCCAAAATCCAGCAGTATGCCGAGCGTGGAGCCTCTGAGCTGCATTACCTCCGCAAAATCATCGAATCCGGCACGTTTAGGTTGGAGAACCCGCTGAACTACGCCGCGATGGCCACCGACATCGCGAGGTGGGGCGAAATCGGCATGCTGCCGTCGTTCAACGCCAGGCGCACGCCCAACCGCGCGGCGATCATCGACGACGAAGGCTCGTTCACCTACAAGGAGCTCGACGAGGCCGCGAACGCGGTCGCCCACGGGCTGCTGGCCAAGGGGGTGCGCGGCGGCGATGGGGTCGCGATCCTGGCGCGCAACCACCGCTGGTTCGCGGTCGCAGAATTCGGCTGCGCACGGGTCGGGGCTCGCATCATCCTGCTCAACAGCTCGTTCTCCGGCCCGCAGATCAAAGAGGTCTCGGAACGTGAGGGCGCCAAGCTGATCATTTACGACGACGAGTACGCCGGAGACGTCAGCAAGGCTGAGCCGCCGCTGGGCAAGCTGCGCGCACTGGGCACCACTCCTGACGGTGAGGACTCCGGCAGCGCCGATGAAACCTTGGCCAACCTGGTTGCCGCCCACAGCAAGGGGCCGGCGCCGAAGGCCAGCAAGCACTCGTCGATCATCATCTTGACCAGCGGCACTACCGGAACCCCGAAGGGCGCCAACCGCAGTACCCCGCCGACGTTGGCGCCGATCGGGGGCATCTTGTCGCATGTGCCGTTCAAGGCCAACGAGGTGACCTCGCTGCCGGCACCGATGTTCCATGCCCTGGGTTTCCTGCACGCCACCATCGGGATGTTCCTTGGTTCGACGCTGGTACTGCACGGCAAGTTCAAACCGGCTCAGGTTTTCGAAGACATCGAGAAACACAAAGTGACAGCGGTCGTGGTTGTGCCGGTGATGCTGGCGCGCATGCTCGATGCGCTGGAGAAGATGGACGACAAGCCCGATTTGTCTAGCCTGCGGATCATTTTCGTCTCGGGTTCAGCGCTAGGTGCCGACGTCGCCGAACGGGCGCTGAAGGACATTGGTCCGGTCGTCTACAACATGTACGGTTCCACCGAGATCGCGTTCGCCACGATCGCGCAGCCACACCACCTCGAGTTCAACTCCACGACGGCCGGGCCTCCGGTCAAGGGTGTCAAGGTCAAGATCTACGACGAAAACGGCAAGGAGTTGCCGCAGGGCGAGGTCGGCAGGATTTTCGTGGGTACCAGCTTCCCGTTCGAGGGCTACACCGGCGGCGGCAACAAGCAGATCATCGACGGCTTGCTGTCATCTGGTGACGTTGGCTACTTCGACGAGCGCGGCTTGCTGTATATCAGCGGTCGCGACGACGAGATGATCGTGTCCGGCGGCGAGAACGTCTTCCCGGCCGAAGTTGAGGACTGCATCAGCGCGCATCCCGACGTGGTGGAGGCCACGGCGATCGGCGTCGAGGACAAGGAGTGGGGCCACCGACTGCGTGCCTTCGTGGTCAAGAAGGACAACGCTGACCTGGACGAGGACACCGTCAAGAAGCATGTGAAGGATCAGCTGGCCAAATACAAGGTGCCGCGGGAAGTGGTGTTCCTTGACGAGTTGCCGCGCAACCCGACCGGAAAAATCCTCAAGCGCGAGCTGCGCGAGATCGACGTCGACTAGCTCGAGTGACCGCGAAGCAGAAGCCATGGTCGTGGCTTTACGAATTTCGCAGCCGTACTTTCTGTTTCGCGGCAGATAGGTACTAGTCGAACCCGGCGGCGCCGTCCAGCTGCTCGCGCAGGATGTCGAGTTGTCCGGTGTGACGGGCGATCTCCTGGATCATGTGCACGTAGATCCAGCGCAGCGACACCGTCGTCTTGAGCCGGCCATGCCACAGCTCGTGGTCCAGCGGATATTGCGCGGCGATCCGGCGAGATTCGTCGCACTGTGCCTGGTATTCGGAGATCAGGGTCGGCAGTGATTCGTCGGGCTGCAACTCGAACTCCCAGGAACGCTCGTGCGTGCGGCGGTTGTCGTCCAGCCGTCCCTGCAGGAACTGCTCGAACCAGCCGTATTCCGCCCAGCGCAGGTGCTTGACCAACCCGCCGACCGTGGTCGGTGAAGGAACGAGATTGCGGCGGGCATCGGCATCGGAGAGTCCGGAAACTTTGCGCACCACGATGTCTCGGTAGTCGTCGAGGAAGGCCTCCAGGGTGGCGCGCTCGCCGGCTAGCGGGTGTTCGCGACGATCGGGGCGCTGCGTTTCGGCCATGACGGCGAAGCTAGCACTGCCCGTTCGTTCGTGAGATCAGCGCCGTTCGCGGATGCTCCGAGTTACTTCGGCGAAGCTAGCACTGCGCGTCCGTTGGTGAGGTCAGCGCCGTTCGCGGATGCTCCGCGTTACTTCGGCGGACAGCTTCGCGTCCTTGAGGAGCAGCTCGATGAGCGCGCTCATGACTTCTTGACCGGTGACTCGGGCGAACCCCAGGCGGTCGGCCGCGTCTCGCTGCCAGATGTCCAGGGCCCGGTGGGTGGCGGGGGACAGATCGACGGTCCGCCGGGTGCGCTGGCCGCGTGACGGCGGCTCGGGCTTCTGCTGGTCGACGTTCTTCCGCAGGCTAGTGAAGCGTTCGGTCTGGGCCGAGGCATTAGCGCGTGGGGGCGGCTGGGCCCGAAACGATGGCGAGCTGGGTTCCATGCGGCGGGACGACCTTCGGTTGACGTGAGTTTTCAGTAGATCAGGACTTAAGTATGTCCGTCAAAGCTGTGTGACGCAGCGGTGGCGGGGCCGACGGCGTGTCCGCGGCTGGGATGACGTGATCGGTGCAGGCCGTTCAGCCCGAAGCGCGAGGAAGAACGCGCCGACGCTCGAAGCGTCAAGCCAAATCGTTGCTATGGCCAAGTCGAGCAGTAATTGCCCAGACTCAGACGAGATCGATAATCTATTCGCTATTCGCGCCATACAGAAATATGGATTAAAGTATTTATGCCTTTCCGTAAATGCGAATATCCTTAAATGATGAGCCACGCAAGTACTGACTCCAGTAGATCAGTAGATGGCTTTTAAACAGCTACTACGCGACTATCAGTAGCTACTGAAGCCAGTATCAGCTGACTTCATGACTTCATGACCACAGTAAATCAAGAATCGAGCACCTAGTATTCGTCGGCCATATCCAGTGCATTAGCTGAGCAAAGGTAAATCAACATTCTCAGGCTTATTAATGGAGCAATTTATGGTTTGCTAAGGATTGGGATTTAACGTTCTGGGTGTCCGTCACCAGATACGAAGGAGCAACCATCATGTCGCACTCACTCGCTTCGGCCCGCCGGATCGCCGCCGGCGCAATCGGTGCAGGCGCGGTGGCCGGCGCAATGATTTTCGGTGCTACCCCTGCAGCTAACGCCGCCCCGGCGGCGCCGATACCGGCTGTAGTCGGCCCAATGCACGTCGCCCCGCCGGCCTGGGGTGGCCATGGCGGTGGTCACGGCTTCGGCCACGGTGGCTTCGGCCATGGCGGCTTTGGTCGCGGTGGCTTCGGCCACGGCGGCTTTGGTCGCGGCGGCTTTGGTCACCACGGCTGGTTCGGTCGCGGCTTCGGCCACCACCGCGGCTTCGGCTTCGGCCACGGCGGCTTCGGTCGCGGCGGCTTCTGGGGCCACCGAGGCTTCTGGGGCGGCCACCACGGCTGGTTTGGCGGCCAGAGCGTCGTTCGACGCACCGTCGTTCACCGCGGCTGGTGGTGAGCCCTCTAACCGGGGGGACAGGCTGGCCCCGCCCTTGGACAGACGGGGCCAGCCGCCCGGCGGGCCGACTGGCCCCGCCCTTGGACAAGACGGGGCTAGCCGGCTTGCGGTAAAAAAAGTTCA